>JANNWW010000191.1:0-1602 GCA_031409255.1 Crocinitomicaceae bacterium | reverse complement strand
ATTTTGCTGCCAAAAATGAAATCTCTGAATTAATTGGAACTTTTGAAGAAGTAAATTACTTAAAAACAAATAATCAATTGGTTTCGAACCAAAATCTTTTCTTAGTTAAAACAATTTCAGGAAGTATAAAATTAGTTGATGGTGAAATTATTATTTTGTTTGCGAATGATAAGTTTTTAAATTCTATTTCAACTATAAATTATTTGAAAAGTAATAATTTACTTTCTAGTCCGATTGGTTCAAGTTCTCAAATTGAATTAAGTGCAATTCAGTTGTATACTGTTAGAGGGAATATTGTTTTAGATGCAATGAGAGCTGGTGGTGAAGTAAATATAACGCCAATAAATTTCTCTTCATTTGAACTTGAACTATATGAAAAAATTGTTTTGGGTTTGCAAAAATTAAGGCAAACTTCACGATTAGAAACAGGAAACGTTATACGTGGAAGAACTTATTCTTTAGCTGATTACAATTCACTTTTTAACTCAGGTAACCAGAATGTGCCACTTATAGGATTTGTATCATGTACAAAAGATATCGAAGTTGCTAAACAGTTTTTAGTTACAAGTGGGGGTTATATTACTGGTCAAAAAGTAAAAGTTATAATGAAAATTAAATCAAAGAATGGAGTTTATATTGATGATATTTCTGATTGGGGTGTGAATTTGGTTAATCAAAATCATCCTAATAATCCTGCGCAAATAGAGGTGTTATTAGAAGAGGGTATGTTTAAGATAATTGGGCAACCAAAAGATATATTAAATCCAGATGGTAGTCTAAAGTTTGACCCAGATGGAATAACACCATGGGTAGAAATAGAGTTAGAAGAATTATCAATTCCATTAAGAACTTTAAATTAAATGAGACATTCTATTACAATTGAATTAAATTCATCAGAATTTGAACCCAAAAACAACTTCCATTTTTTACAAATGAATGTTGTTTATCTTAAATACAATTTTAGTGTTTTAAAAGATAGACTAGAATTGAGATTAGAGTTTTTAGCTAAAGAGTTATCAAATTCAGTTGATAATTTTTTGGTTTTTAATGCTTGTTACAATATAAATGAAGTCTTATTCTTAAACAATGAATTAAAAAAAAACAATCATTCGTTAGAGTCTGTATTTATTCCTTCAAATGAAAGAATTGAATTGAGAAAAGCTGAAGCTTTGGAAAATGTTAATCTTCATGGGAGATGGATAGGTTCATCTGAAAGAGAGGTTGAAGAAAATTTTAAAAACTTTAGATCAACTTTGCAAGAAATAAAAGATGGCTTAAAACAGACTTCTATTAAAGTTATTGAAATGTAAAGATGAAATTGTTTAATTTTTTCTTCAGTTTTTTTCTTGTTTTTATTTCATTTTCAAAAAATATTAACAACATCATATTAATCACGCATTCTGGTCAAGATTATAACTTAGCCTACATTGACCCAGATTACAGCGGGAAAATAGTTTATTCGAATATTAATTTTGCTGCCAAAAATGAAATCTCTGAATTAATTGGAACTTTTGAAGAAGTAAATTACTTAAAAACAAATAATCAATTGGTTTCGAACCAAAATCTTTTCTTAGTTAAAACAATTTCAGGAAGTATAAAATT
>JANNWW010000190.1:0-12224 GCA_031409255.1 Crocinitomicaceae bacterium | reverse complement strand
ATCAACAAATGGAAAAATTCCATTTTGCACTTTTTTGAAACACTTTTAAACTTCTTTTTTTGCAAACAATTATTACAAAATTCTCAAATCAACATCTTTTTTACTAGAAAGTTGTGTTTTTAAGGTTCGACTAATTAAGTTTTTTCATTTTCAAATTACTAATTATCAAGATGTAATATTAATGGTATCTGATCAATTTATCAATTTTGAAATAATTTTAAAATAGGTTTATGCTCCTGAAGAATTACTTGATTTGTATCAAGAAAAGCATTGATTTTTAAATTGTATTTTTAGTATTTAATTTATTGAGATATTCAAGTAAATCATTTTCTTTGTTTAAAGTTAGTTTGTTTTTGATGTAGTTTTTATAAACACGAACAGATCCAACTGTTTTTCCAGTGATTTGACTTATTTCCTTTGTAGACAAGCCAAAAATACAATAATGGCAAAATTCAATTTCTTGATTAGTTAGGTTCGGATGAAGAATATTGAGATTCTCAAACAACAACTTATTGTGATGTTTATATTCTTTATTTGAGATATCTAATTTTTTATCTACTTCAATTAAATTTTTCACACTGATTTGAAGTTCATTAATGATGTTGTCTGGATTAAGATCTTTGTTTTTCTTCAAGTCTTTAATTTTGGTTAAAAAACGTTCTTCTGTTTCCTTTTTGATTTTCAAATTCATACTCAAAGATTGAAGCTGTTCTTGCTGATGGGAAATCTCTAGCTCTAATAGTTTTTGATTTCCCTCAGAGATTTGAGTTTTTTGGCTTTGAATTAAATTATTTTGTTTTAATTGAATCTTGTTTTGTTTCTTTATTTTGCTGTACAAATAAATGAAAAGTAGTAATAGAAATGAAAAAATAATTAAAATAACAGTTTTGTATTGATTGTTTTTAGTAAGTAAGTTTATTTTTTGATTTTCTAAAGCATTTGCTTTTTCCAAAGCATCAAGGTTTCGAGAATACAAAAGTTTAGTTATTTTTTTTTGATTTTTAACAACCTTTTCGATATAACTTGATTGAAATTTAAAACCGAGTTGATAAAGTTGTTTTTTTTGAGTTTGGTTTAAATTTGAAAAGATCTCTTCTTTTATTTTATTTAAGACCTTAATTTGAATTTCGTTAGATCTAAATTTATTCGCACAATAAATTAGATCACTCCATTTTTTGTCAAATGATTTTTTCTCTATTACATCAATTTTAATTAAATCAGTTAAACAAGATATATAATCGAAATTAAAGTTTTTAGTGCGACAATAATAGTCATATTCTTCAGTAAGATATTGTTTCGCTTTTTTTAACTCGTTTATTTTTAGATACAAAGAACCAATATTTCCTTTAATTAGATAATAGATTTCAATTCTACTTGCATCTTTTTTGTTTTCAACAAGTTGAAGACCTTTATTGTATAATACTAAAGCTAAAGTATAGTCATTTAGTTTAATCTGACACAGTGCTAGGTTGTTAAAATTCATAGATTTTTCTATAACCTCAAATTTATCTACTCCTTTTAAATAATAATTATAAGCCTCTTCGAAGTTTTTATTCATGAAATAAATTCCAGCCCTTTCGTGCAAAATAGCTTCTGTTTTGGAATTTTGTTTGCTTTTTCTAGAAAAATAAACGCTCAATTTATTTTTTTTTAAAGCTTCTTCGTATAATTGATTGTTTACTAAAATTCGTGATAAATTTAAATTAGCGTAAATTTTTATTTCATTCGAAAATCTATTTTTTGGATTACTTAAATCTACAAGTATTTCAAAATATTTTGTTTCATCTCCTTTCAAAAGTGCAATTCGTGTTTCAAAGATCAATTTTGTCTCATTTGTAAATTGATTCGTTAATTTGAGTTTGCTTTTGAGTTCATTTAATTGATTTATAGTCATTGAATGAACTTTTGCCATGATTGAATCAATGTTCCTCTCGCAAAATGAAAAAGTAGGAAGTAAGGTGAATATAATTATTTTAAAAAATTTCATATTCGTTGGTTGAAAAGTATTAAATTAGAGTTTAAACACTGAACAAATTAAATAAAAAAAAGTTATAAAATCTGATTTTAATTTTAATTAAATCTAAATCAGATTTTATAACTTAAAAGTTGTTAGTTTAGTTATTGGTTATTCAATAATAATTTTTTGATTTTTTGTTCCTTCAGATGTTTTAACTGTTACTATAAAAATCCCTTTATTTTCAATTATCAGATCAAATTTATTTTCTAAATTTTTCATTGTTAAGACTTGTTTTCCTAATAAATCTGTAACTATTACTTCTAGAACTGTTTCTGAAAATGTTTCTACAGTAAATTTACCAGAGTTAGGATTTGGGTAAATCACAAAATTTGAATACCCATTTGTTTCATTAATTCCTACAGGTAAATTGCCAGTTGTTTTGCCTTGGAAATATAACGACATTGGAATATTGCCTTGTCCACCAACAAACTGAGCAGTAGGTATTCTAATTTTAAACGAATGATTGCCCGCAGTAACAGCACCCAAATCTATTCTTCGAATATCAATCACATCTCCTGGGCACCAATTACTAAAAGATTGCCATTGTGCTGGAGTTCGTGGTGTTGGGCCGTAAATTCCATTTCCTTGCGTATTGTAAACTCGAAAGGGTTCACAAGTTAGTCTTCCAGGTTTGTATGTTAATTTGGGTTCATCATCAAAATACGTATAATGAAATCTTCTATTGTACTCTTCACCTCCTGAATTGGCACCATGATTTGATGTAATTAAAAATAAAGCTGCATCGTTTAAGTTTTCTGTAACTGTAAAATTGATTGTTCTTGTTGTTAGCCCTAAAGTATCTGTTCCGCTTAATTGATAATTGTTCAATAAATCATTAAATGCTAGGTTTATCAATACATTTGTATTTTCCGATAGAGCTGTTCCGTTGGTTACAAACTCTAGTTTTCCTTGAAACACATCATTTCTATTTGAACAACCTGCAACTTCTGTATTTGCTGCATAAGGAACTCCAAAAACGGAAAGCTCTATCCAGAAGTCGTAAATACTAGAAATATCAGAATCTTTTAACAAAAGTGCAATATTGTCTATATTATAAGTGTATGGAACAGATTTTGGGATGTAGTTCTTGTTCATAAATGGCGTTATAAATCGAGCAATTTCTATGTGCTCAACACTGTCTGGATGGTAGCTTGAGGCTCCGCTTGGAACGAGCGCAATATTAACACTTCCTATTCGGTCGTAATTATCACAAAGTGCACTGATCACTACGTTTAATTGTAAAGTTGAACCAATGGAAAGAACTTCTGCAGCAGTTAATTTTCTGGCATGTAAATCATTACGGTGTCTCGTTATTCCGGCAGGTGGCAATGGTGTTGTAACAACTCCAGCGTAACCATCGTAAAAAACAACACTGTCCATGATTGTTATTGTCGTTTGTGCAAAAGATTGACAAAAATTTAAACTTAAAAGAATTAAAACTATTTTTTTCATTTTTATTTGTTTTTTTAATAATTGAGTATTATTTTTTTTGAGAATTTGGTATTTTTAGAAATATAACTTGAATCGGACTTCTGTTTTAAGTATACAAATAGTATATACTTGATAAAAATTTTTCAGTATTATTCATTCACTTTAATAATTCTCTGATACAACATTTCTGTATTCGTTTTGATGTGTAAATAATAGGTTCCTGCAGGTGCATTTAAGATAAAACTAAAATTGGAATTATCAATATTTTCTTTATTCAAAACGATTCTACCAGTATTATCAGTAACTGTAATGCTATTTGCATCAGCGCCATTAATACATACATTTATTTTACCTGTTGATGGCACAGGACTAACGCTTACGTTGGGTGAAATTTTCACTTCTGTGATAGCGAGCGGAGCGTCACATCCTCCATATCGATCTATGAGATAATCAATTTGCGCCTGAATCGAATCATAATAATGTTGAGAATCATATTCAGTTTCGTAAATGTCATATCGTATGTCCATAATCCAATTATTGTGGTCTAAATTAAAGTAGTATGATTGGATATCCGCACTAGTTTGAGGTACAATCGTTTTATAATAGTGAAGCATTTCACACAATGTTTGATTAAAACCATATTGATTTTCTAAACGTTGAGCAAGTGTGTCTGAAGGGGCAAGTCCCCAAAAGTGAAAAAGCGGTGACATGTTAATGCCATTTCCATCAGATGCAGCAGCAATCATTTCCTCAGGAGTTTTGAAAATATCGTCCCAAACACCCGGATTAATAACATCTTGGTCGTAAAATACTTTATTCATATTATGAATGGTAACCCAGCCAAAATGCTTTGCCATTTCAATGTATTTTGCATGTCCGCGGTGTTGATATTGCAGTTCATCACAAATATCTGGAGTCAATATTGGATCACAAGACATGTTGATATTATCTCTAAAATTATGTGTAACCATCCAATCAATTGCTGCCTCATTTAAAGTCATCAATTGAAACTCAGAATGTTTAAAAGCTTCGTCAAGTGGAACATTATATAAAGAGTCGAAAAGGAAAGCTGCATACATTTCTACGAGTGTTTCTCTCTCCGTTACTAATTTTGGATGTGCTGCAGCATGCCCAAGTTCATGAAAAGTAGTGTTTAATTGAGAAACATGTGGATTGGAGTTTAAAACTTGAGTTGGATAATATTCTGTGGATCCGAATGGACCGAATGGTGCGAATGATTCTCCAATAACTTGAGGATATCCAATTCCAAAAGCTCCAGAATTAGGAAGCATGCAATCTACAGCAAAATATTCTGCTTTTGATCGTTGGTCAGCTGGTCTTCCACCTAAGAAGTTGTAACCATCCATTATTGCATTCCATTGACTAATCATAGAAGTTGGATTGGTTAAAGATTGAACGTGTGCCCACGGTAAAGTCATCATGAATTTATCTCCCTCAATATCTACCCATTCTGTAGCATGTAAAGATAATTCAGTTTGCCAATCTGCAAGTAAAGATTCGTGCCCAGTTCGGATAGAAAAATAGGGTGATTTAACAGCTTGGTCTATTGTAATATTGAACCATCCTAAATTTGAAGGCTCAGGAATTTTGATATAGATCCCCCCACCCAACGGACTTACTATTTCTGTAGTAGTTTGATTTAGTTCAAAATCTTTTGTGATTCTATGTAAACGATTTACTTGAGTTCGATTGGATAGATCATCATCGTGCGCTCCAATTTGAGCAACTAAACCAGCCCCAACTAAACTTGCAGGAATTGTGATTGTTATGATTTCACCGGGAGCAGCGTAAAATCCTGTTGGTCTTTTAGCTTGATCTAAGTCGAACGCAGTTATTGCGGCAGGGATATGTGTATGGTTTCCATTAACTTCTAGCAAAGCATTCGATATTCTAGGAGCACTTGCAGCTACAGGGCCAGGATAAATATTCGAAAACTCAAACGCTATTCCTTCTAAACTGTTAGCATTAACAGAATTTACTACACTGTCTAAAATGAATTGTTCAAAGTCAATTAGAAGTCTTGTTTCTGGAGATAAGGTCGAAATATCTACTTGGCTTCTGTTTTGAAAAATTACTGGATAATTTGCTTCGTAATCAGAAATATATTGATAAACTTCTAAAGAAATAGTAGCAAAAACATCTTTATAATCCCAAATGATGTCAAACCAAAAAGCTTCTCTTTGAGCTAAGGTAATTGGAATTGAGCCATTTACGTGCGCAATCATTGCTTGCAAAGCCGTTAAAATTTCAGCAGTATCTGCAATACAATTTGATTCATGAATGCTTTCGTAGGTAAACTGCCCGCCTGAAATTATTGTATCACCTTCAAAAAGAATGTCAAACGATCCAAAACCACTGCCCGAAGAACTCCAAATTCCATCACCATACGAATCATACATTTCGAATCGAATACAAGCAGAAGTATCTACACAAACAGTATCACTGTTACTAGTTCCGGTTAAAACTTCTAAATTATCTACAAATAATTTCCACGACATTTCATTTGGATAATTATCAGGTACAATTTGAACAAATACTTCTGATTGCCCAGAAGTACATTGTGAATAACCAATCGTTGGAAATATCAATCCGAAAAGGAATAATTTTTTTAAATTTTTCATATTATAAATACTGTTAACTTAAATTATTACACCTATTGTTTTATCAAACGGATAATAATATTGTTTCCTTGAATAAAATATATGCCATCTGCATACATTGTTAAATCGAGCATAAAGAAATCATTTTCAAAATTTTTCATAGTTTCCAAAAGTTGTCCATGAATATCTAAGATATTTAATGATATTAAATTTTCATTTTTGAAAGATATTTTAAACAAACCCGAACTAGGATTAGGAAACGCAACTAAATCATTATTTTCCTTTTCTGTAATAGAAGCACATTCTTGAACAATAATGGTATCTGTACTTGAATAAGTACATCCCAAAATAGTATATACATAAGTAATTAATTGTGAGCCTACTGAAGGATCAAAACTTCCGCCCAAAACACCTGTTCCAGTATAGATTCCTCCAATAGGCGCACCTTCAATTAGAGTGTAAAGTTCATGGTTTTCACATAGTTCTGGAAACGAAGTAATAGAGGTTGGATTACTTGGACAAACAGCCGTAACAGTATAGTTAGTTGAGGAATTACATCCATTTGCATCTGTTACTGTTACAGTAAAATTAAAAGTTCCAAAATTGGACGGTGTGCCATTGAAAACTCCATTAGTATCAATTGATACTCCGTTTGGAAGTGTACCTGAAGTTACTGAATAAACAACTGCTCCGAAACCTCCAGTTTGTGTTAATATTGGTGAATATGGTGTGCCAACTGTTGCAGGTGGAATAGTTGTTTGATTGATAGAAAGACCAGCGCAATTTACTGGAGTATATGACATGTTATCTATTCCTATACCGATCCCATAATTTATGCATTCTTCACAATAAACAGAACTATAATTTAACGAAAACCTTCCGTTAGTGGGTGCCGCCAAACCACTGATAGTTACACTATACTGTGTCCAAGTAGTAGAAAAACCAAAATCTGCTAAAGTAGGATTAATATCTAATAAAACTTGTGTGAAATCTGCAACGTTAGAACTTACACCATTTAAACTTAAAAGCACAGTTAAACGCTCAGCAAAACCTGCATAATCTGAACGTGTCCAGAAACTGAATACATCACCATTTGAAATAGTTCTGGTTGGCGTCATAAGGTGACCACTAACATCTACATCATATCCGACAGCAAAACTACTTGTCGCTTTAATATAAGAACTTGACGTTCCATTTTGAGCGTTGTATTCAGATGAATTTCCTTGATACCAATTTGGTACGAAACCGACTGGGCTAGCCAGATTTAACAAAGTAAATCCATTACTTGACAATGTTGATACATTTTCAAAGCTTTCTGAATATGCTTGCGCATTAACATTATTTGATAAAGCTTGTGTGAATAGAATGCCCAGACTTAATGTTTTGAGTATTGATTTTTTCATGATATGATTTTATTTAGAATTTATTTAAAGAATATGCTGATAACTTAGCTTGAATACTTGTAAAGAGTTTGTTATTTAGTTTTTTCACACTTTTATAGTTTAAGAATTTATTATTTTTCAAGTTGTTTTTTTCAAATAATATTTATAGACATTGTTTTTTACTTACTATTTCTATCGTAAAATACTTACATGACCACTAAGAATTTCCCTGCTATCATTTTCCAAAATACCGTAATTTATTGTCCATGTATAAACTCCTTCCATTACTAATTTTTCATGATATGTTCCGTCCCATCCAATGTTAATATCTTTTGTTTCAAAAATAATTTCTCCCCAGCGGTTAAATATTTTCATATCAAAATCTGATTCGTCCACCCCAGAAGAGATAATTGGTTTAAAGACATTGTTGAATTCATCTCCATCAGGTGTAAAAGTATTTGGAACAAAGACAAGTACTTGATCTTTTATGGATATAACTTTTGAAGCTGTATCGGTACAACCATTTTCAGATGTTACAATTAAGATTACTTCATAATTTGTTACAACTTCAATTGGAAAAGTATGCGTTGGATTCTCTTGATTAGATGTAAAGTTATCTCCAAAATTCCAATTACTTAATTCAAAGTTCGAACTTGTGTTTTCAAAATTTACCAATGGATCTAAAGCAAACGTTTGCTGAGGATTTGCATTAAAACTTGCAATTGGCAAGCTAAACACTTCAATATCTTGGGGTAAATTATACGTTACTGAACACAAATTTTCAGTAACAACTGTTAAAGTAACAGGATAGACACCAGGATTTGGATAACCATGTGTTTGATTTCCTAGTGTTGTTGATGAAGTTCCATCTCCAAAATTCCATTCAAAAGTACTAGCCCCATAAGTTACTGATTGGTCTGTGAAAATAATTTCTACTGGTGCACAGCCGCGTTGTAGATTTGGAACAAACAAAACATCTGGATTTTGAATAATCTCTAAACTGAAGCTTAATGAGTCATTTACACACATTGTATCGGCTTCAAGTTCAAAAGTTAATACATAATTTCCTGCAGGAATTACGGTAGGTGAAAGTGTGTTTGCGTTTAATCCTGCAGCAGGAAAACCAACTGGCAAATTCCAAGTCCCTCCATTTGGATTGTTAGGGTGATTTAAAAAAGGTGTTAAATCTACATTAACTCCAGTTTCACACAATGTTTGTGCAAAATCATTCGCAGCAATAGGTTGAGAATGAATTATTATTGTATGGATAGAAGTATCGTCTGGACAAACTGTACCATCAACAATGTATTGCGTAGTAAATGTGCCTATTAATCCATTAAAGTCGACAATCGAATTTGTTAAACTTGTTGCTGGTAAAGTGAATGCTTCCCAAGTTCCTAGTAAAGAACTTCCTGTACTTAACAGTGTATTTAAATCAACATTATTTTCAATTGAACAATTTACAGAAAGTGAATCGTTTCCAGCATTTGTTGGTTGTTCAATGGTAACAGTAATAGTATCATTTGCTGAGCAACCATTGGTATCTGTAACTGTAACGCTGTAATTTCCTGCAGTATTTACAATTATTTGTTGTGTAATTTCAGTTGTACTCCATAAATAATTTGAGCCTACATTTTGAGCATCTAAAGTTGTTGAACTTCCTAAACAAATGATTTGGTCTGGACCTAAATTTACAATTGGAGCAGGATTTACCGTTACTTGAATTGTATCTACAAAAACTTGGGTTGGTAGCGATTGAATAGATAAATTATCTAGAATCATACCATAACCTGTTAAAGGAAAAACACCATTTGTTATTGGGTTAAAAGTAATTAATTGATTGGTAGCATTTGCTGTAAAATTTATACAGGTATTTTGCCACATAAACAAGTTATTAGTTGCTGTTATATTTTGATTAAAAACGCCAGGAGCATTTATGTTTATCGTCATGGGGTTTGAACTATCAACCCTGCGCGAATAATCAAAACACAATTGATAATTTTGACCAACAACTAAACCTGTAACATTCTGAGTTAATCTAGTATCATCTGCATTACCTGAAATACCGTCAGTACCAGGGTCTACTTCAGCTACAATATTTGTATTGCTTACACCTCCATAAACTGCTTCAACATTTATTGTCTCCGAAATATTTCCTAAGATATTCCAGCCAATTCCTGGAACAGCGAAATCACCGTTCTGAATCAGATTACTTCCTGCAGGAATTCCAGTTCCAATCGTTACAATATATAAACCGGTTTGAGAAACTGTTATTTGCGGTGTTGTTTGACCGCCAGGCAACCAAGAATAGCTAGTAAATCCTGCGGTTTGTGCGTCTAAAGTAACTGTTTGACCTTGACAAATTGTTGTGTCGTTACCCAAAATAATAGGTAAAGGACAAATGCCTAAACTAACGAAAACTGTATCTTGTGCAATACAAACCGGTTGAAAAGAAATATCATCTAAACAAAAATCATTTCCAGCTCCTGTTGCATTTTGGTTTTCAACACAAATTGTAGCGGTAGTATTCGCACCCGAATTCCAAACAGTGAAAAATCCTTGCCAATCACACTCAAAAGGTGAAGTTGTAAAAACTCCTCCAGCAGCATTTCCATTAATATTAAATTGTAACATAGCTACATTCGGGTCATCTATTGCATTGGTAGCCCAAGCAGAAAACTGATAATTCGTATTTGGTGTAACATTTACTGTTTGGCACCAAACATTGGTTCCAGGAATGTCTGCACCATTCACTACCATTTGATTTTGACCTGGCGCAGATGTATGATCCTCACAAAAATTAAAGTTATTGTGTGCTAAATTAGGTGAAGTAGTAATTGCGTAGTCTCCAGGATTAGAAAGTAATCCCCATACACCTCCAGTACCTAAAGCATAATCGGTATTGAAATTAGTATTTCCTAGTTCAAAATCTCCATTTAAAATTAAATTAGTTCCAAGTGTTGTAGAACTAACAAAATAATTTCCAGGAGTATTCACTGTGCGATCAGGATTTGTACTTCCGTCGTCCCATAAGTATGAACCAGCAATAGGTAAATTAAACGTATGAATTTCTCCAGGACACAAATCTAAATCAGGTCCAAGATCAATATTACACAACAAGGGTGGATTACAATTGTTAACTGTAACTTCAATATCATCAAAACCAACACACCCATCATTATTTGTAACAGTAACGTCGAAAGTTCCTGCATTGTTAACAGTTATTTCCTGTGAGTTTTCAGTGGTGTTCCACAAATAAGTTGATCCTACATTTTGAGCATCTAAATCAATATTATCTCCAGCGCATAAAATCACATCAGGACCAAGATTTACGATTGGCAAAGGACTAACGGTAACAAAAATACTATCCGTAATTATTTGACTTGGAGCTAAAATCTCAAAATTATCTACAATCATTCCTCCTCCAGAAGGCATCAGGGAGGTAATTGAAATAACTTGACTTGTTGAAATAGCCGTAAAATTTAAACAAAAATTTTGCCAGTTGAAAACTCCAGAATTTTCTGTTAGATTTTGGTTAATGACACCTTGAATATTTACATTTATAGTCATTGGGTCAGGTCCAATATCTCGTTGAGAATAATCAAAACACAATTGATAATTTTGACCAACTATTAATCCTGTTACATTTTGACTCAAAGATGCATCGTCTCCAGTACCAACAATGTCATCATCACCAGCATCTACCTCAGCAACGTTATTCGTAGGGTCAACACCACCATAAGAAGTTTCATCTCCCCAAGCCTCAGACCAATTTCCATTAAAACCCCAATTTGTTGCTTGTAAATTAAAATCACCATTCTGTATTAAATTTATTACAGGCGCTGACAATGTGACAGAATACCAACCAGTTTGGGAAACAGTTATTTGAGGTGTTATTTCCCCATTTGGTGTCCATAAATAATTAGTAAAACCTGAAGTTTGAGCATCTAAAACGACAATTTGACCTTCACAAATAATAGTATCGTTGCCTAAAATATTTGGTATTACACATGAATTTACAGTAACCACAACATTTTCGATTGTATTGAAACACAAAGCTCCATTGTTTATCGTGTAAGTATAAGTTCCTCCAAGATTAATAGCTGGATTAAAAGTTCCATTCGAACCATTTGCCAAAACGGATGGTCCTGTCCAAGCTCCTGCTGTTGAAGTTGTGCTTGTTAATTGATTATACAAATCACTTACAAGAGCGTTATTACAAAACGCTACAGCTGTATTTACTATTGGGGGCGAGCAAACTTGCAAAGTCAAATCATCAAATCCAACGTCATTTCCCGGTCCACCAATGGTATTTGTGCTAATTTGAAAACGTATGTTAGTTGTTGTTGCTACAAAAGCAGGCATTGTTACATTTTGCCATACATTATTATTGATAACATTTTGAGTGCTAATTACATTATTTACAGCATCAAGAACTTGAAAAGTAAGATTATTAACACCATTCCAAGCGTCTCTTGTCCAAAAAGAGAAACGATAAGTCTGACCAACACACAAATTGTTGATTGGTTGGTTGTACAGTAATCCTATGTATCCATCAGCAATGTTCATATACATACCAGTTCCACCTGAATGAACAGATCCAGGAGCAAAAGCAATTGTTTGTGGATTAAAATGATACACTGAACCTGGAACCAAATGTGGAATTGGAGCAGCATATTCATAACTTTCAGTCATAACGTTAGTCCAAGTACATTGAGCGATACTTTTGTGTGCAAAAAAACTTATTAATGCAGTTAAAAGTAAAATCAATTT
>JANNWW010000189.1:0-49969 GCA_031409255.1 Crocinitomicaceae bacterium | reverse complement strand
TCAAGCCGATAACAATAAAAAAACACGGATACAGAGCCAAAAGTTTATTCAAATATGGGCTTGAATACATCGCCAATATCTTGTTAAAACCTCAAAAACAACTAGATGTGGATATTTACCAGTTTTTGTCATGTAGTTAGTTATATCTTTTAAATAAAACACTAGCTATGTGTCCGCCAAAACCAAAAGTATTACTCATCGCATAATTTAGTTCTTTAGGAACTGCTTTTCCTAAAGGAAAATGGAATAAATGTGCAAAATCTGCTTCAATTTCGGTTGTGTTAATTGTTGGCGGAACCATTTGTTTTTCCAATGCTTTCACACAGGCAATTGCTTCTATTGCACCTGCAGCTCCAAGTAAATGTCCGGTCATAGATTTTGTTCCTGAAACACTTAACGATTTTCGTTCTCCAAAAACACGTCTTGCAGCAATTAATTCGCTCGCATCTCCTTGTGGAGTAGAGGTTGCGTGCATGTTTACATAATCAATTTGGTCTGCTGTAATTTCTGCTTCGCGAATTGCCTCTTCCATTCCTAAAACGGCGCCATCGCCTTCTGGGTGTGTTCCGGTTAAGTGATACGCATCTGCAGCCATTCCACCACCAACAACTTCGGCATAAATTTTAGCTCCACGTGCAAGTGCATGTTCGTATTCCTCTAAAATAAGTGCACCTGCTCCTTCTCCCATCACAAAACCATCTCGCGTCACATCAAACGGACGAGAAGCCGTTTCACAATCATCATTCTGTTTAGAAAGTGCTTGCGCAGATGAAAATCCGCCCATTGCTGCCTGATTAATTGCTGCTTCTGAACCGCCAGAAATAATCATGTTTGCTTTTCCCCAACGAATATAATTGAAGGCTTCAATTAAAGCAGTATTCGAGGTGGCGCAAGCAGAAACCGGACAAAAATTAACTCCACGTAAACCATATTCCATTGAAATAATTCCTGCAGCAATATCTACTAAAATACGCGGAATAAAGTAAGGTGTGAAACGCGGAGTTCCATCGCCAGAGCAAAATTCCATCATTTGGTCTTGAAAAGTTTGAATCCCTCCGTTTCCAGATCCCCAAATTACTCCAATTCGATCGCGATTTAGAACCGAAAAATCGATACCTGCAACAGCTTCGCGAACAGCAACAAGTGCATACTGAGAAAATGGATCGTATTTACGTAATTCCTTTACATCGAAATGCTGCTTTGGATCAAAATTTTTCAATTCACATGCAAACTTCGTTTTAAATTTTTCTGTATTAAACTTAGTAATCGGTGCTGCACCAGATTTTCCCTCCACAAGTGCATTCCAATAATCTGTTACATTATTTCCAAGTGGAGTTAAGGCTCCGAGTCCAGTAATTACTACACGTTTCATTTTTTGAGTTTTTTGGTAGGGGTAAATATACGGAGAATAGACAGAAGACGGAAATAGGAGGCGAGACGATTGGAGACAAGAATAAAACAAAGACTGATCAAAGTCTAACTTGGCGCCAATTCTGCATTAGTTTCCAATAAAACTCGTCAAAACTAACTGGTGTAACTGCTCACAAAAGTTTGCTACGCGCCACTTTTTTTCTCAGACACACGTTTAGTTTTGTCTTCCTTTTTTTTCAGCTACTTCAGGGCGTGAAAACCGTTTTACAAATTAAATTGCACCCAGTTTCTGCATTTCATCTACAGATAAGGTTGGAGGCATAATTCCCAAATCGAGTTTCCGAATAATTTCTTTTGCAACTCTTTCTGAAATTTCTTTAGTTGCAAACCCCTGATTTCCTTGAATTGCAGGAATATGTGGTTGATGAATAATTTCTTTTGTTCCTTCAAAAATCGAATAGCCCCAACCCACGTTTGGTGTTTCAAAACTTTCCGAATGATAAACCGAAAGAGCAGCGCTTTTCTTACTGGGCGCTTGGTTTAGATTTTCTGCTAGCTCTTTCGCTTCTTTTTGATTAATTGCTACCTTTTCTTGCTGCAGTTCAATTTTCTTGTCTTTTTTTTGTTGACAGCTGAAAACAATAAGTGTTGCAAGTAATAAAACTATTTTCATGATTAATTTTTAATAAAACTGGAATTCATTTGCAAACCAGATTCTAATTCTATAACAAGTGTATATTCTCCCGAATTCAATTCAGAAATTGCTAATTTATTGGAGTTAACTATGGTTTTACAACACTTCCCATCAACTGAAAACACCTTTAGTTCTTTGATTAAATGTTTTGTTTCAATGTAAATAAAATCACTACTCGGATTTGGGTAAACTACCACTGTTGTTTCTAAATCAGATTCAGCAATACGCGCAACTTTAGTGTAGGAATAAAAATCGTCTTTGTAACCATCTAAACTATAACCAGTTCCCACAAAAGCCGTATTATTGACAACAAATGCTGTTGCCAACTTTCGAGGCGTTCCCGGAAAATTTGCGCGTTGTGACCACACATTAGTGAAGTAATTAAATTCCCAAACATCGTTTTTCAAGGTTCCATTAGCATCTTCCCCGAGTGCAATAAAAGCTTGCGGAAAAATCCCCCAGCCAACTGCACCATTTCGACCTAAACCAGGAAGTGATGTCCGCGCAACCCAAGAATCGCTCCACGGTTGGTATTCCCAAAAATCATTCAAATCAACGCTTGCTTCTCCAGTTCCAATATAAACTTGCGCGCCCATACTAATTACGACTGCGTTTTTTCTGGCCGGACCGTCAAAATCGCCAATTTGCCCCCACGAATTTGTGTTTGGATTGTATTTATAGAAATCGTTTTTTAAACCCAGCGCCGTTTGACCTAATCCTATATACCCAAATCCATCGTATGAAAAAGCACTAGCTCCTCTTCGAGCTTCACCTTCAAAATCAGCCATTTGTGTCCAGGTTTGATTTACGGCATCAAATTTCCACATGTCGTTAAAAAACCCTGCTGTTGTTCCCTGACCTAAACCAACATAAGCTATGTTATCGATTACAAAACTAATGGCATTGCCACGGTTTTGACCGCCTCCACCTTCACCACCCCAAGAAATTTCATCGTCCCAGTCGTCTTGCGTCGGATTGTAAGAATACATTTTTCGTGTAAAATCTATTTCGGTAATTCCACCAACTACATACGGTGTGTCTAAAACAACAAAACTGGTTGTGGTTGCTTTTCCAGGTCCGTTCATTGAATCAATTTGTTGCCACGAATCTTGTGCTGAAACGACAAAGGAAAAAGTTAAGTTTATGAGTAAAAAAAGTTGTTTCATGATTTAATCTACAAAAATAATTCGACGTTGAAGTAGAGGCATTCCGTTCGAACTAATAAATTCAAGGAAGTAGTTTCCAGCTGGAAGATTGTTTCTTTTAATTTTAAAAGAACTGTTGGAAATAGATTGAGTTGAAACAATTTGTCCAGCTAAATTCAGTATAGAAACCGAAGAATAGGAATATTCTAGAGGTAAATTTATCTGAATAATTTCTACTGAGATAGTTGGGTAAATTTCAATTTGTTTTTCAATTTCCTCAATTTCGGCTGTGTAGAGTGAAATGTATTCATACATCGAATTCTTTTTTCCGCCTGTGCCCGAACCAGTTCCGAGGAAAGCGCGGTTTCCAATAACAAAACTTACTGCTTGTTTGCGTTCGCTTCCTCCATAGTCTGATCTAGGCGACCAATTTCCGTTGTTCGGATTAAATTCATAGGTGTCGGCTTTCGGTCCACCATTCGTTCCACAAGAAACAAAGGCTTTTCCAACAACTGAAAACGCACAAGCTCCGCCTCTATAACCGCCCGGAAAATCTGTTTGTTGTTCCCAAGTATTTGTTCCTACTTCGTATTTCCACCAATCGTTCATGTAGGTATCAAAATTTGTTCCTAAACCAACAAAAGCATTTGCACCAACTCCGACCGAACTCATGTTATACCGCTGTCCGCCTGGGAAATTTGCGCGTTGAACCCAACTGTCAATTACGGGTTTGTATTCCCACATTTCTTGTGTGTATAAACTCGGCCCTAATTTACCACCACAAACATATCCTTTATTATCAACATGAAAAGCAGTAGCATAATACAAACCTACTCCACCAGAACCGAGGAAGTTTGCTTTCGGTGCCCAAGTGTTCGTTTGCGGATTGTATTCATGAAAGTCGAATAATTTGTTTCCCATTTGAGCTTCAGAATTGTCTACGCCTGTTCCAACATATCCTTTATCATTCAAACCAAAACCTATTGCGCAAGTTCTTCCCAGACCTGGAACATTTGCTTTTTGTGTCCAACTATCTGTTGAGGGGTTGTATTCCCACCAATCATTCATTACTGTTTCGGTTGTGTCTACTCCAGTTCCAACATACGCTTTATCTAAAACTGTTATTGCTACAGCTTGTTCACGTTTAAAGGAAGCAAAATCATTCTTCTTAACCCAAGAATTTGGAGTTTGCGCTTTTAAAAAAGAACAAACGAGAAGACTTAAAATTAGTAATCTATTTCTCATGAGTTCAATTTCAAAAATTGGGTTCTGTAAATTATTTTATTGTTTTGTTTCACAAGAATTGTATATGTTCCATTTTCTAAATTGAACACCGAAATTTTTTCGTTTTGAGATTTATTTTTAATGACTTGTATTGTTTTTCCTTCAGCAGAAATGAATTCAAGATCGAGAGGTAAATCGTTGATATTGATTTTTATCGAAACAAAATCAGTTGAAGGATTTGGGAAAACTGAAACATTCTCTTTAGACAATTCTTCTACATCAGCTATATTACCTAACACCCACCAATCGTTAAAATTTATTCCGTTTGTTCCAAAACCAAAATAACCGCGATTATTTACGTTCATACCTACAGAGAATCTACGTCCACTTCCATCGAAATCGCTCATTTGTTCCCACGTATTTGTTCCAATATGAAAGCGCCAAACTTCTTTTGTCAAATCTGCAAGCCAACTTCCGTAACCAGAAATAATATAACCGTAGCCATCCACAGAAAAAGAAGAAGAACCACCAGATGCATAACCAGGGAAAGATTCACGTACAACCCATTGATCTAATGTTGGTTTGTATTCCAAAAGTGATGAGCCAAACTTCACGAAACCGGAATTACCGCTAACAAAAGAACAACTCCAAATGGAGGAAGAAACCGGAGGGGGTGTTTTGACTGTCCAAATTTGGGTTTGAGGATTGTATTCATAAAAAGCACTGTTGTCAAACACATATCCTTTTTCGTTCACAGAAAATGCAGTTTGATCATTTGGAGCAGATGGTGCGTTTGGAATGGCTGTCCAGGTATTCGTTGCCGGACTGTATTCAAAAAATTCGCTTGTTAAAGATGTTCCACCTCCAATATAACCGTGAGTTGAGGTTCCAAAAGCTGCAACACCATAATTTGGAACGGGGTAATTTGCTTTTTGCGTCCATGAATTTGCTGCAGGATCAAATTCCCACCAATCTTGATAAACAATATTTAAACCAGTTCCGTTCATGTGACCCAAACCTGCATAAGCTTTGTTTCCGATTGCTATACCTGCACATCTGTGACGCCCAAAATTGCTTATGTCTGCTTTTTGAATCCATTCTCCAGCAAGTGAAGAAATTAGTGAGGAGAGGGCAAAAATTGTAAGTAAAATGCGCATCATTGTTTTATAATTTGTTTAATTCCTAATGATTGATTGTTTTCTCTCAATTCGAGAAAGTAAATTCCTTTTAATAATAAATCAGTAGAAATTTGATTAATCGATAAATTCGTTGAGTTAAGAACCATTTTCCCGGTCACATCTCGAATAACAACTTCATCAAATTTAAGCGCCGATTCGATTTCAAATTTCGCTTCAAACGGATTTGGGTAAACAGAAAATGCACTTGTTTGAAATTCGTCAATTGAAGCCGTGTTTTTATTAATATTTAAAGTAAAATCTCCCGATGCTATGTTCCAACCTTCAATAATTACATAAACCGTATCTTGCCCTATAGCTGAAAAAGTAAGTTCTGAAGCGCTTCCACAAGTTCCATCATCGTTAAAAGCAATTACGTTTCCTTGCGGATCAATTACTGATAAGAAAGTATCGAAATTAGATCCACAGAGCGAAACATCTATATTATTCGTTGTTGCATCAGTAATTATTCGGTAATAAATATCTGGAGAAGCGTAAACTAAGTTTTGATTGAAATAGCAATAATCTGTGGCGCCAGTTGTTGAATAAGGAATTGAAGTAACAGGAATTGCATCTGCTTTTGTATCTCCGTCATAACCTGCACAAGCTGCATTAGAACCCAAGCTCACTGAAAAATCCATGATAGAACCCCATGTAAAACTTGCACACGGGTTTAAAGGCAAAACGGCCTGTTCTTGCTGCATCACTCGCATGCGCGTTACACCGGGAATTGCAATTATTGGAACGGTGAAATTAAAAACACTTAATGCAGCAGGAGGAATTCCTTGCCAAGTGCCAATAACTTCAGTGGGTTCAAAGGTAAAATTTCCATTATAGTCAATCCAAACAGATCCTGCGCCAGAAAAATTACCGCCACACGTTCCAAATTGAACTGAAATCGAATAACTATTTCCAGGAGTTAAGGATAGAAACCCATTCGCCGTTAAATCTTGAATTCCAATTACGCCTGGGCATCCTGAATGATTAATCAAACTCGCATCGCCAGTAATCTGAACAGATTCTACATTCGAATCTGCAGTTGAACTCGGGCCAGCAACTGTGCAATATTGACTGAAAGAAAGGGTGAAAAAAAATAGTGCACTAAAAGTTAATAGCTGTTTTATCATAGTTTCATGTTAGTAGTATTTCTACAATGTTAAGAAATTCTTAACAAATAACGAAACACAATTAACATAGGCTGCTTTAAAACTAATATTTTACTATTTTTAAAGGAATCCGAGTTCTAGTTTTGCCTCTTCAGACATCATGTCCTTGTCCCACGGTGGATCGAAAACTATGTGAACATTTGCTTCAATTACTCCTTCAATTGTTTCGATTTTTTCTTTCACATCGCGTGGCATAGATTCAGCAACTGGACAATTGGGTGAAGTTAGCGTCATATCAATATCTGCAACACCTTCTTTCGAAACCCGAACTTCGTAAATTAACCCGAGTTCATAAATATCGACAGGTATTTCAGGATCGAAAATGGTTTTTAAAACGTCAACTATTCTATCTTCAATACTTTCCATAACTCTATTTTGCGGCAGAAATTGCCAATAATTTTATTTTTTTCACCATGTTCAACAGCCCATTTGCGCGTGTCTGAGAAAGGTGTTCAGCTAAACCAATTTCATTTATGAAAAAAGGTTCTGAAGTGGCTACATCTTTTGGTGTTTCATTGTTGTAAACGCGAACAAGTAAACCAATTATTCCTTTGGTGATTATTGCATCCGAATCTGCACTAAGCAGCATTTTATTGTTTTCAACAGTAGCATCTAACCAAACACGACTTTGGCAGCCTTCAATTAGGCGATCAGCGGTTTTTTTTGTTTCTGAAATGAGTGGCAAATCTTTCCCCAATTCGATTATGTATTCGTATTTTTCCATCCAATCGTCGAAAATCGCGAATTCATCAATTATATCTTGTTGTTTTTGTTCAATTGTGTTCATCAGAAAATTTATTGACGTAACATGGAAATACTTTTTTCAACTGCAGCAATGAAAATATCTACCTCTTCTCGGGTGTTGTAAAACGCAAAAGATGCGCGAATTGTTCCCGGAACTTGGAAAAAATCCATCAATGGCTGTGTGCAATGATGACCCGTTCGAACTGCAATTCCTTGTTTATCTAGCAGCGTTCCAATATCAAACGGATGAATGTCTTTCACTACAAACGACACAACACTTGTTTTCTCTTTTGCATCGCCAATAATTCGAACTTCTTCAAAAGTAGTAAGCATTTCTTGGGCATATTCTGCCAAGTCGCGCTCATAATTTGCCAACTCGATCATGTTGAATTGGTTGAGGTATTCGATCGCAGTTCCTAAGCAAATTCCACCAGCAATGTGAGGCGTTCCTGCTTCAAATTTGAAAGGAAGCTCATTGTAGGTTGTTTTCTCAAAAGTTACTTTTGCAATCATGTCTCCTCCACCTTGGTAGGGTGGCATTTTTTCAAGCAAAGCAGCTTTTCCATACAATACACCAATTCCGGTTGGTCCGAATAATTTATGTCCAGAAAAAACGAAAAAGTCGCAATTTAAATCACGCACATCTACAGGAATATGTTGAACACTTTGTGCACCATCAATTAAAACAACTGCACCGACTGCGTGTGCTTTTGCTGTGATTTCTTTTATCGGATTTATTGTTCCGAGCGCATTTGAGATATGTGTTATTGCAAGCAATTTAGTTTTCGAATTCAACAATTGTTCGAAAGCTACTAGGTCTAACTCTCCTTTTTTATTGATTGGAATAACTTTTAAAATTAATTTTTTCCGTTCACACAAAAGTTGCCATGGAACAATATTTGAGTGGTGTTCCATGTAAGTAATCAAAATTTCATCGCCTTCATTTAAAAGTTCTCCATAACTTGAGGCAACTAAATTAATCCCGTCAGTTGTTCCTTTAGTAAAAATAATTTCCTCGGTAGTGCTTGCATGTAAGAAATTAGCAATTAATTTACGTGCATTTTCGTATTCGTCGGTTGCCTTCTGACTTAAGTGATGCACTCCACGGTGAATGTTTGCATTGTTTTTTGAGTAGTATTTATTTATTGCATCTAAAACCATTTGCGGCTTTTGAGATGTTGCTCCGTTGTCAAAATAAATGAGGTTTTTACCATAAATCTGTTGACGTAATGCTGGGAAGTCAGCTCTCACATCCTTCAAAACCAATTTTCTTTTTACCATTTCATTCATATTACAAAGATATTACTTAAACACATTCTAAATTAGAATAGTTTTAATTTGATTGAAAAAAATGGGCGAATATTCCAACCTTCGCACATACTTCGTATCTTTAGGATATATTATGAGAAATAAAAACTACATTTTTAAACTTTTAATTGTTGGGTTGGTTCTTTTCGGTTGCGAAAAATACCAACTTAAACAACCAACTTCATTGTCTATCAATTGGAAAATGACAGAAAATTCGCCTGAATTAAATCAGGTTGAATTAACTGACGGCAAAGTTTTTTCAGAAGTTTTTTCAGTTGAAGGACAACGCGTTAAAGGAGACGATGTAATTATTGAGCAAACTTTTCCAACCTCAATTATTAGTTTCAATTCAGAACAAAATTTAGGTCTTTTGATTGATGTTCCGGTAGGAAATTACACAACTTTTAAAGTGAAATTAAGTGCTATTGAAAATACAGACTTCGCATTTGAAGTGAATGGAATTTACCATACCTCAACTGAAAATCTTCCTGTTCATATTGTTTGGAACCAAGATAAAATGCTAGAATTTATAAATAAAAACAGTTTCGAGTTAACAAAAACAAAAACTTACAATTGCTTTTTAGAATTGAATCGCCAACTACTTTTTCAAGATGTGTCTGTAATTCAGTGGGAACAAGCCAGTATTACAATGGAAAACGATGTGCCTACAATTGTAATTTCAAAAGACTTCAATACGAATATTTTCAATGATATAAACGACAAACTCAACAACTCACTTCAGTTAAGTGTGAATTAATACGCAGATGGAAGATTTCAAACCGTTAATAGAAGGCTGTACACGTTGGGAACGTTCCTCGCAAGAGCAACTGTATCGGTTGTTTTCTAAAAACTTGTTTAAAGTTTGTAAATTATACGGACGAGACACCGAAGATGCTGAAGACATGTTGCATGACGTGTTTATGCATATTTTCAAACAAATAAGTTCGTATAATTATGCCGGTTCATTTGAAGGCTGGATGCGAAGAGTAACTGTTAATTGTTGTTTACAAGAGCTAAGAAAACGCAAAAATTTTCAAGAGGTTCACGATGTTCAATTTGTTGATCAGATAGAAGAAGCAGAAGATTTAGATAGTCGTTTACCTTTCGGTAAAATATTAGAAGAAATAAATAAATTACCAATAAAAGCAGGATTAGTTCTAAAACTATATGCTTTGGAAGGCTGGACACATGCAGAAATTGCTGACGAATTAGAAATTTCAGTAGGAACTTCCAAATCGCAATTAAACTATGCCCGAACAGTTCTCAAACAAAAATTAGCTTAAATGGAAAAGGATAAACATACTTCTTCGTTTAACGATTTGCGGAAAAATTTCGCAGATTGGAATGCTGGTGTTCTTTCAGATAATGTGTGGGAAGAATTGGAGGCCGAATTGGTTACAGATAAAGTTTGGACGAAATTAAGTGAAACAATTAATCTAACAGAAAAACCAAACACACTTAAAAATGCATTTGACAAGTGGGATGTTGAAATCGAAAAAGATGGCTGGTCGAAATTAAACGATTCGCTTTCTCGCGAGCGTGTTTGGGTGCGACTAAATTCTAGCTTAAATATTCCAGTACGTTTACCAGCTTCGTATTTAAAAGTTGCAGCGGCCTTTCTTGTTTTCATGTTTACGAGTTTTTATATAAATAATTCGCGTTTTGAAAACCCAATTATTGTTGCAGAGGTTCAAAATTCAAGCAAAAAGAAACAAACTAATTCTGAAAAATCGAACTCTTATGCTGCTAAAATAAAAAGTAACGATGGAATAGAAACAGTTGCTCCAATTGCTCAAAAAATTAGAAACATAATTAACAATTCGAACACCATTGTTTCAAAAATTAAACAGCAAAATTTAAGCATTGATAATTCCCTTTTTAGTGAAAACAATAGCTTTTCTTCAAACGAATCTGCTGAGATTTCTGTAATTGATCCATTGACGAGATTACGTTTAAATCATTTCCCTGGATCGATTCCTGATTTTGATGGTCCTGATTTTACTCCACGTACAAAAGAACCTAATTGGTTCGTAAGTGGTGGAACGCAATTGGCGTTATTGAAGGAAACCGCTAATGGACCTTTAACAAGTACAACTCCAACTTTGGGATACATTGGAGAATTCGGACATACGTTTAATAGATCTCGTTTTTTCTCAACGCAAAGTGTTGGTTTTTCTCAATTCACTTCTGAAAAAGGACGTTACATTAACGGTCGATTTATGACTTCAAACCAAAAACTAAATGTAGCTCAAGCGAAACTTCAATTTGGCATTTCCTTAAATAAGATTCGCTTCTCTGCTGGAGTAAATCTCAATAGAATTATTAGCGGATATGAAAGTCAGGCAAATAAAATAACGAATGTATATGATGTGCCGAAAATGAAATTTGGATTTACTGGCGGATTGGAAGTTCGTTTGAAATCATTTAAAAACTCTTCCAATATTGGTTTGGGCTTGAACTATCAATACATTCCAAAATTAGTGAGTAAAAACGCAGAGTTTAATCGAATAGAAGCGGTTAATCTGCAATTGAAATATGCATTTTAAGGCAGTACGTAAGTTGTTCTCTCCAAAAACTACTTAACTTACGAATAAAGGGTAAGAACTGTTGCCAGAAAGAGGGGTTATGCTCCTCTTTTTTATTTGTGATTATTTGAAAGAAACAATGGATGATTTATGAAAGATTTACCAAGAATTCACAAGTTCTTACTTCAATTTAACTTCCAAATTCGCTAAAATTTCTGTTCTCTTTTGAATGAACTTCGCAAGATCTACTTTCTGTATTTTTCCAATAGTTTGAAAACGAACAAACACCTTCTGAAAAGAGTATGACAAGCGCCAAAACAAAGGTAAAACCATAAAAACCAAACATCCCCACCACGCAGAAAAACCAACTAAATTTGCTGAAATAATACAAATAGGTAGAAGAAATAGTAATCCGAATACAATTCCGAGCATTAATTTAACAGAACCCCAAAACACATCTCGTTTCATAATTTTTTCCGCAAAATTCTTAGCAGCGAAATAAGGAATGAAACAGGTTAACCAACCAATTAGAGCAAATGGCAAAAGCAAAAGTAGTTGCAGAAATTCTTTTTGTCTAGTTAATTTGTTTTCTGCTGCCAAAGCAACATACTCGTCTGAAAGTTTCATTCTTTTCAATAACGAAGAGTAATTTTGCACCTCTTTCTTAAATTCTTGAAACGCTTCTTTGTTGGTGTTTTCATTTATTTGTTTTGCAATAACTTTTGCATTTTGGTAGCGCTGTACCAGCGGAATTGAACTGTCTGTTTGAGTTGGGTGATAGGCATTTCCTTTCAGAGACATAATGTTGCGCATAAAATCTGTGTTGCTTACATCTTCAAGATACAAAACTGAAGCTTGCATTAACAATTCAATTTTTCGGGTTAAATCAGTAATCGCCTTATTTGCATTTTCTGCATATGCTTCTTTGTAATCGTTTAAACAGATTTTGTCTTGGTATTCTATTAAAACTTCACTTCCAACTGCATTTCGATTGGCGTAGTTGACTCCAAGAGCTTGTATATATATTTCCTTTTCCCATTTACATTCTTCTAGCGCAATGAAACCCATTCGAATTGCGCCTTTTTTAATTGGCTTAAGTCCGTAAATAGGCTTGTCGTCTGTAAAACCTTCACTAAAAATGAGAATGTTACGTCCAAGTTTCAATGCTTTATTTACCTTATTAAAAACTTTGTCGTTTTTCGATTGGGTATTTCCACCATCGTGTTGACGGTAAATTGGCAACATGTGCGCCGACCATAAAATGGGTTTCAGCCACCATTTGAATACATCTGAACGTGTCATGAAATGAACAATCGGCCAACTTGAAGAGGCAATAATAATTGGATCCATGAAGGAATTTGCATGATTCGAAACAAAAATTGTTCTTCCAAATAACCGCTTTGGGGAATTGATTACTGCTTTTCTTCTAAAGAAAAGGGCAAATGCATATGCAAGAGCAATTTTTAGGAGGAAATAAATTGGGCGCATTGGAATGTGTAAAGATTAATTATTTTCGGCTGGCGAATTAGTATTAGAAGGCAAAGGAACAAAATCATTGTTTTCTTCTACTTTGTTTCCTTTTTTTGACCTTCCAAAACGGTATGCTAGTTGAATTTCGTGGGTTCCATTTCCGAAACCAGCTGTTTTTCCTATTCCAAATTCGAAAACGTATCCAATTTTAAAATGATTAAACACATTTGTACCTAAACCAAGCATTGTTCTTCCACTTCCTCGCATTCCGGCTGAGGCCCAGCCATATTTTTTAAACGTAAATCTTCCAGTCAAATCTACATTTATAGGTGTGTTTCCAACTTTCCGGAATGTAATAACTGGTTCTACTTTAAGTGTATTGTTTGAAAAAATGACATAAGAAATAGCACCAAAATAATGTCGAACGTGTTTGTTTAAACTAGCTTTTTCATTTATTGTCACATTATTATTAAACAGCTGACTTGAACTCAAAGACAATACTAATTTTTCTCCATACAGAACCAGGCCTGCATTTGCATCCAAAAACTGCTGGTTTCCTACTTGCCCAAAATAGGAGTAATATGCATTGTCATTTAAACTTGCAAGTGTTACTCGATTATTATCAATTCCGAACGAACGCATGCCCATTCCCAAACCAACACCCATGTTTAATTTCGAATTGATAGGCAAATGTATGGCATAACTTCCCGAAAACTGCGTTGTTTTGAATGGTCCAATCTGATCAATTAACACTTTTCCGCCTAAAACATGTTTTCTTCCCAAGGTTCTGTTTCCGTCTGAATAAATTTTAGATGCTGATTTTGTTACTTCGCTCAATACATTTGGAGTAGCCGATTTGTTGAAGCGAATGAGTGATTGACCGCTTGCATAAAACGTTTCCGGATTGTCGTTTACGCCCATCCATTGGGTTCTATTTCCAGCAGAAATTTCACCATATCCATTCAAGCCGCCAGCTGCCGGATTCAATAAATAAAAATTTTCTATTGCCGATGTAAAATAGATGTCTTGCTGTGCAAAATTCTGTAAACAAAAGAACAAAATTGCACAAATTGATAATTTAATTTTCATTTTCATTTTCATCTCTTTTAACGAACAATACTAATTGCACCCTCGACCGTTTCGAAAGCATTACTTAATGAACTAATTTTATAAAAATAAGTTCCCATCGGAACGGGTTCATTTTTAAAAGTTCCGTCCCAATACTCTACATTCGGACCTCCTTCAAAAACAATTCCTCCGTATCTGTTTATGATTACAATTTCGATTGGTCCGAATTGCTGAATAATATTTGCGAAATAGAATTCGTCGTTCTGACCATCTTGATTTGGCGTAAAGAGCGTTGGTAATTGTTCAGAAATATTCGAGCAGAAATTGATTTGAATTTGAATCGAATCTTTTGAAACACCACAAATTTGGTCTGTCACCCGAAAGTAAACGTAAGAGGTTCCGCCTAATGAATTAATAATTTCAGTTGAATTTCCTGTTGAATTATTAAACTCAATTTTTCCGTTTTTATCGAACCAATATGCTGTTTGATTCGCACTCAACCCATCTGCCAAAACAGTAAATGGTAAATCTTCAAAGCAAAGAGATGTATCGTTTGTTAGTATTTTTGCAGGGTTTGGCGAAATTAAAAATGCCGTATCGCTCGAGCCTGCGCACGCACCAGCAGAAATTGTCCAAATAACATCAGAATAAATCCCGGGAACACTTATTATAGAAGTTAAAATAATAGTTGGGTTTGCAAAAGTTACTCCTGAAGCACTCGACCATTCACCCGATCCGTTTCCAACCGAACTTCCTTGAAGCAAGAAACCTGTTGCAGCGCAAGCGGTTATTGTGTCAGGAATACTTGCAGTTGGTGGAGGTGTGTTCACATAAATATAAGCTGTGTCGCTGTTCGATCCGCAAGAAACTGAATTCACTTTCCACTCAATTTTGTTTAGGCCAATTTGCAAATTGCTCACCGTAGTTGTGTTTGCAGTTGAAGAACTTACGTTTACACCTGGCGTTAAAACATTCCAAGTCGCAGACCCAGATTGGGTTGCATCTGAACTTAAAGTTGTTGAATAAACATCACACAAATAAATAGTATCTGTTTGAATATTAGCTGTGTCTGGATAATCTAAAACAGTAATTGTAAACGCACATGTTGCTGAATTTCCTGTTGAATCAATTATTTCGTAACTCTGATTGGTTATCCCAATTGGAAAAACATCTCCGTCTGTGAAGCCACTATTGTCTGTCTGATTCAATTGAAACAAACAATTATCTTGGCCATTTGGAGAAGCATAATCTACTAACGGATTGCAATGTACTGAGCTCAGCGGACATAAAAGTGTTGGAGAAACAAATTCTGTTACTAAGAAAGTGAATGCACAAGTTGCTAAATTTCCAGCCACATCTGTAACTGTCATGGTGATGTTATTCTGGCCTGTTCCGATTGGAAGTCCGGCTTGTGGAGACTGACTTATTGCGAAATTGGAACAGTTGTCGCTGGCACTTGTTAAAGGAACGAAATTCGGTAGGATTGTTGAACACATAATACCAGCATCGAAGGTTTGCGTTGGAGGACAAGTAATTGTGGGCAAAACTAAATCGTTTGGTTTCACGAAGGTTATACAAGTGCCCGAATTTCCATTTGCATCTTGGTAAGTAATAACTACGTTTGTTGGGTTTCCTACTACAGTTCCTGCAAGCGGACTTTGCGAAAAAGTAAGCATTCCACTACTTGTGCAATTATCAGAAGCCGAATGTGTTCCAACTAAATTTGGGATAGTTATTTGACAAGGCGCCAACATTGGAACAACTGAGTCTGCCAAACATAGAACTGTTGGTCCGACTTGATCGATTGCAAAAACGGTAAATAAACACGATCCAACATTTCCGTTCAAATCAGTTCCTGAAATAGTTACTACTGTAGAATCGGAAAAACTAAATCCAAGAATTGGGTTCTGAGTGAGTGGAATTAGATTACTTGAAGTGCAATTATCAGTTACGGTTATTAGGGAAATATAGTTTTCTAAAGCTCCTTCGCACAAAGCATTTGCTGGAACAATAAGGTTGCTCGGGCAAACAACTAATGGCGGTGTATTTTCCAAAATAATGGCTGTGAAAACACAATTTGCAGCATTTCCAGATTGGTCCTGTCCGATAAGTGTAATTAGATGCGTATCTGCAGCAACTGTTGAACCAATTGCTGGAATTTGACTTAAAGTAAATAAAGTTGAACAATCATCTGCCATAATTGCTAAACCAGTAAAATCATTTAAAGTATGATTGCAACCAGAGTTACTTGAAACTGTTTGTGTGGGCGGACAAGTAATTGTTGGTGCAACTGTGTCAATAATTCCAACATGTGTGAAACATGAATTAACGTTACCTGATTCATCAATTACATATACGGAAATATTTGTTGCAACTGTAATAAAAGTTCCACTGGCAGGAACTTGAAAAAACGTCATACTATCTGAAGGCGAGCAATTATCTACTGCAGTTGCAAGTGCAACAATATCTGGAACAATTCCTTTACAAGAAACATCTGCAAAAACAGAAATGGAGGGCGTGCAAGTTGCAACTGGCTTTAAAGTGTCTATGAGCGTTTGTGTAAAAGAACAAAATGTGCTATTTCCAGACCAATCTGTTACAGTTAAAACAATTAATGTGTTGGTAGAACTTGGGGTTCCAACAACTGGAGATTGAGCAATTGAAAAACCACCACAATTATCACTCGTAATAGCTAAGCTTCGGTAATCAATTAAGTTGAAATTACAAACCGAATCTGTTGGTTGCGGAGCTGGAAGTGGACAAGAAATAAGTGGTAAAGTAAGATCTGAACTAATTCCTTTGAAAACAAAATCGTCTATAGCCGGAGCGGCTAATCCAACTACAGAATTGTTTACCCGAAAGCGAAATCCGACATAAAAAACAGTTCCATCTAAAATAGCGGGAAGGTTTCGTGATGCTAATGAAAAAGTTGCTTGATTAAAAATGGGAGCTCCCAAAACAACCCAAGTTGCACCATTGTCTATTGAATATACAAACTCTAACTGATCGTTTGCAGCTTCACCCTGAATTTTAACTTGCGCTTCAAAACTCATACTTGAAAAACAAGTAGCTGTGATTTCTCTGGCAATTACAACCTCTTGAAAAAGCGCTGAAGCATTGGTGTAGCCATAATGTTCGATTCCAGTTGGTGAGCAATCGTTCGAAATTCCTCCAGAAGAAATATAGGCTGCTTTGGTTCCTGAAAAACTAGTGCAATTAGAAATTACCCAATTATTCGGACTTGTGAACCCGAAATTAGACCACCCTGATGTGCTTTCAAAATTGTCTGAATAAAGCGTAACTTGGGCATTTAATTTAGTTCCTAGAAACAAAAAAAGAACAAGCGTAAGTAGTTTATTAAAGTGTGTCATTGGCATTTTTAATAAGCTGCAAAGATAAGAAAAATAATATACTGAGTTCTATTATAAATCCTTCTAAACTCGAATGGGTTTAACGAAAAAGATGACTATAAGATTATGCTCTAGCTAAAACTTCACAACAAAATTAAACCATTTTTAGTAAGAGATTTTCGGAGTTGAAATCGATATGAAAGTTTTGACTTACTTTTACTAAAAATTTTGAAATGGTAGGAATCATCATGGGGAGCGCATCTGACTTGCCAATTATGCAAGAAGCTGCAGATATTTTAAAGGAATTTGGAGTAGCATACGAAGTAACAGTTGTTTCCGCGCATCGCACACCCGAACGTATGGTTGAGTATGCACAAAATGCTGTAAGTCGGGGAATAAAAGTGATTATTGCTGGTGCAGGAGGCGCGGCTCATCTTCCCGGAATGACTGCTTCGCTTACTCCTCTTCCCGTTATTGGCGTTCCAATTAAAAGTTCCAATTCTATAGATGGTTGGGATTCGCTACTTTCGATTGTTCAAATGCCAAATGGAATTCCGGTGGCAACTGTTGCAATTAACGCAGCAAAAAACGCGGGAATTTTGGCAGCAAAAATAATAGCTGTCGGAGATGCTGATTTACTTCAAAAATGTGTGGAATACATGACCAAAATGAAAGAAACTGTTTTGGAAAGCGCAGAGAAAACTGAGCAAAAATTCAATCCAGAGTAAATCTATTACTAGTTAAGCTGCTCCGAATACAAACCAACTCTTACAAAAAGTTATCTCAACAAAGTTACATGACCCGTTAAGGAATAAATTTTGTCTGTTGGAAATTCGGTATAATTGATTTTCCAAACATAAACTCCATCCGGACAAATTTTGCTTCTATACGTTCCGTCCCAAGATTTAGACAAGCCATCGCCTTCATAAATCAACTCGCCCCATCTGTTGTAAATTTCCATTTCGAAGGTGCGAATGTTAGCCCCAACTGCAAAAAACAGATTGTTGTTAATGTCGCCATTAGGCGTGAAAGTATTCGGAACATAAATCAATGGAGCATAAGTAACTTTTACTAGGTCGGTTGCGCGGCATCCGTTTCCGTCTACAAATAAAACCGTATACGTAAATTCTTGATCGGGTTGAGCCAATGGATCTAAACAAACATTGCATGTTAAATATTCTGAAGGTGTCCAAACTACCGCTCCAGGACCGTTTGTTACAGCAGTTAACTGAACGGGTTCACCCAATATTCCGTATGCAAAACTAGGCGTTTGAACAAATGGAAGTGGAAACAAATCAATGCGAACAGAATCTGAAACCGAACAGCCAAATTCATCTGTGCCAGTTACAATATAATATTGAGAAACAGGTGAAATGGTTGTTACCTCATCTCCATTTGCTGTAATTTTTGTTACAAAAGGCGACCAAGAATAAGTCTCACAACCAGATGCCCACATAAAAACTGGTGAACCCGGACAGACAATTGTGTCGTTTCCAGCTTGTATAGTTGGAATAATTAAGTCTATATAAACTGAATCTGGAATACTTGCACATGCATTCACGAAATTACAATAAATGTATTGTTCCGTTTGTGCAATAATAGTAACAGTGGGTCCAATTGCAGGAGTCACCAAACCAGCGGGAGACCACACATATTGATCAGCACCTGAAACAGTTATTGCTCCCGTTGAACCAAAACAATACTTTAAGGTATCTTGAATAATTGGCAAAGGCGGAGTTAAGACCACATCAATTGAAACATCAGCTGAAAAAGCACAACCGTCTGTAGAAATTCCGGAAACAGAATAAGAAATATCATTTAAAGGCAAGGTGCAAGTTGGGGTTAAACTAAGCGGGTTGTCTAAATAAGTTATTGGCGACCAAGAAGCAGAACTTAAACCCGTCACTTGTAGCGGCACACTTTCGCCAATACAAATTGAGGTGTCGCTTGTAATAGAAATGGAACCTCCAAAAATATTAACTTGAACAAAAACAGTATCTACTCCGCAGGAATCGGAAACGATACACGTATATAAAGTATTTACATTAACTGTGGCGGTTGGGTTTGCAATAGCTGGATTATTCAATCCGGTAGCAGGCGACCATAAATAATTTGCACCTCCAAAAGCTTCTAATTGAATGGGCAATCCGGGACAAACCTCTAAAATAGGATCAACCACACCACCAACAAAATCTCCGATTACAATTGGAAAAGTGATTGTGTCTGGAGCATAACACTGAACTGTGTCTATTACAATTAAGGTAACAGTGTAGTTTCCGGGAGAAGTATATAAATGACTCGGGTTTTCAAGAAACGAAAGCGGTGAACCATCGCCAAAATCCCAAACAAAAGCATTTCCATTTGAGGAACTATTATTAAAAATAACTGGGTCAGGAATACAAATTAAGGGGTCCGGATTTCCGACAACCGCTTCAATTGTGCTCAATTCAAATTTCCAAGCTGCTAAGTTACAATTCGTACTTGGGTTTTGAGTTGACCAAGCTTCCGCCGTAGTTGTAAATCCGAAATTATTTCCTCCGCAAGCTCCACAAACTGCGTGATAAATGTTTCCGTTTTTATCGAATCTACTTGTTCCACCATCCACGTGATTCGAAGAAGATGTAGTTCCGCCCATGTATGATCCATATTTTAATGAAGCCATATCTGATTCGAAAACACCCACCCAAAAATTACTTCCATTGGTTGTTGTTTGATAGGCGCCAACAGTTGCAGGTAATCCAAAACTTGTGCTCTGAGTTGCCGAACCGAAGTTTTGGTTGATTGAACCACCCCACCCTGATAAATAAATTTCTCGGCAATTGGAAACCAAAAACGCAGTTGGTGAAAGTTCTTCGTGGCCTAGGTTTCCGCCTATTGTTGTTACCCAAATTCTAGCGGAAAGTGTGGGGTTAAATTTAGCAACTAGTTGACCTGAATTAGCATTTCCGTAGCAGCCCGGAGTGGGAGTAAAAGTTCCTTTTGTTTGCGCAAAAACGTAAACATCGTTATTTACATCTGTTTGAACAAAATAGCTTTGGTCATAATCTGTAGAATTAACGTAGGTTCCGTTCATTATTGCGCCCGATACTCCGTTGAATCTTGCTATATAACCGTCAACGGCACCCAAATAAACAGAGGAAAAACCTGGAGTCCCAAAATTTAATCCACCGGTTGTGCCGCCGGTCACATACACGTCGTTTGTTGAATTTAAGCACAGTCCATTTCCTGAATCAGTTCCAAAACCACCGTAATAAGTAGACCAAAATAGGGTGCTTAGATCTTTGTTGATTTTAATAATCACCGCATCTTGCTCTCCTTGCATTGCCGGTTGAGCAGCGTTCACAATTGGAAAATTTAACGATCTTGTTACACTTGAAACATAAACTGCAGTTGCACCCACAATTATTTCTCCTCTGAACTGATCTCCGTAATTAAAAACAGTTTGATTTACGCCAATGGTGGAAGAATTTAAACCGTCAATCTCTGAACCACCAATGTAAGTACTTGCAATTAAATTTGTTCCTGCGGCATTAAAACGAGTGATATAAATATCGGAACCAATGAAATTGAGTGAGTTTTCGCTCACATTTGATCCACCTGCGAAGGTTGCATCAAAAGGCACGCCGCTCATTGGGAAATTCACAGATGAGGTTGCTCCAAATAAATAAACATCTCCATTTACATCGCAAAAAACAGAGTGGGGCGTTTCGTTTCCGCTTCCACCAATAAAGGTTGAAAAAATTAAAGATGTTCCGGTGGAATTAAATTTGGTGAGTCCAATATCAAATCCAGATTGTAATCCACTTCCGCCCGAATTGGTATTATCAAAAGCTCCGGCTGTAATTGGATAAGTACCTGAAATAGCGAACACAATTCCGCCTGCAACTAAATTTCCTGCGGCATCACCCGTGGCTGTAAACCCCCAGTTATCGGCAGTTGCCCCTGTGAAAGTTGAAAACGTTAAATTGGGGTCAATAACCAACCTATCTGAAGAGAGCAACTCGTCTTCTATTTCAAATGAAAATACGCCATTATTTTCTATATAGTGAACCAAAACCGGAACTTTCTTTTCTCTGCGAATGACCCATGCTATTGGTTTACTTTCGGAAAAATAACCTAAGCTATGCGCAATTTTTAAATTCCCTTCAGCTGTAATTTCTACTTTATCTGCGCCTTCATAATTCCAACGAATTTGGTGGTAGTCAGCATCTGGTTCAATTAACCACGAATATTTCAATTGCTCAGACTTAGCTTCAACCTGCATGGCAACACCTGAATACAATTCCTGATAGTTCACTTCTGCAACGTCTTTCACATTCGAGCGCCATTTCGACTTGTCAGCTCCTAGGAAATAATTTCTGTAATGAGTTGACGGTTTTTGATCTGTTAAAACAGGAATTTTTGATCCTAAAAAATGAGTTCGAATAATATGGAAATGAGTTTCATTTGACTGCGATTCATTTTTATCTGATTCATTTGAAGTGGATTCATGTGTGTGTCCATTGTCCCAAAAAACATACGAAAACCCTTGTTTTTCGAGTAACATTTCGCCTGAATGCAAATCAACTTTGTAGGCAATTCGTTGGTCCCACTGACCTTTGTTCGGGTGCATCCACAAACCTTCCTTCTGCCCAAAAAAAGCAAAGAATAGAGTGCTGAATATCAGTGCCAGACAAAACTTCATACGTCGAAGATAACAAAAAGTGGCCTTGCAAACACATACATTTAGCTAAGTGTTTGTTTGACTTATTAATAGGTAAACTACTTTTTTTATTAAAAGTTGCTTTAGCTGAGAAAATCGTGCGAAAAAATCCAAGTGAATCGATTTAGATTCCTTAATTTTGTGCTACAAATTTTAAAAATGAGCGACCCAATAAAGCACGAGTGTGGTATTGCACTAATTCGATTAAAAAAGCCACTTGATTATTACGTACAAAAATACGGAAGTGCATTTTACGGTCTGAATAAATTGCACCTGTTGATGGAAAAACAACACAACAGAGGACAAGACGGTGCTGGAGTTGCAAACATAAAATTAGACATGCTTCCGGGTGAAAGATACATTTCACGTTATAGAAGCATTGATCCAAAACCGATTCAAGAAATTTTCGAACATATCAATTCGCGCTTCAAAGAAATTGAAGATGAAGATCCGAGTAAATTGAAAGATGCCGCGTTTTTAAAAAAGAATGTCGGATTTACGGGCGAGTTGTTTTTAGGACATTTGCGTTACGGAACTTTTGGGCGAAATTCAATTGAAAACTGTCACCCATTTTTACGTCAAAACAACTGGATAACCCGAAATTTAGTTGTTGCTGGAAATTTCAACTTAACGAACGTTGATGAACTTTTCGATGTTTTATTAGAAATTGGTCAGCACCCGAAAGAAAAATCAGACACGGTTACGGTTTTAGAGAAAATTGGTCACTTTTTGGACGTCGAAAACGATGAAATGATTCAAGAAATGGCTTCTCAGCAACTAACAAATGCCGAAGTTTATAAACAAATTTCGGAAAACCTTAATGTTCCACAAATACTCAAACGCGCTTCTGAAGATTGGGACGGAGGTTATTCAATGTGTGGACTTTTCGGACATGGAGATGCGTTTGTTCTGCGCGATCCAAACGGAATTCGACCAGCATTTTGGTTCGAAGACGATGAAGTGTGTATTGTAGCATCAGAACGGCCTGTCATTCAAACTGTTTTCCACTTAAAGAAAGAACAAGTGAAAGAGCTGAAACCTGGCCATGCATTAATTATTAAAAAGAACGGTCAGGTTTCAGAAGTAGAAATAAATGTCCCCAAAAAGGAAACAAAATGTTCATTCGAACGCATTTATTTTTCTCGAGGAAACGATTTCGACATTTATAATGAACGTAAAAATTTGGGCAATAATATTGTTCCACATATATTAAAAACAATTAATTACGACCTTGAAAATTCGGTTTTTTCATTCATTCCTAACACCGCCGAAGGATCTTTTTATGGAATGATTAAAGGTTTAGAAGATTACCTGAACGAACAAAAATTCAAAGCCCTACAAGAAATTGAAGGTAAACCTAGCGAAGAACAATTAAAATCGATTCTTTTTCAACGTGCTCGAATTGAGAAAATTGCAATTAAAGATGCAAAAGCGCGCACGTTTATTACGCAAGATGACGCCCGCGACGATATGGTTGCGCAAGTTTATGATATTACTTATGGTTCAGTTGTAGCTGGAAAAGATAACTTAGTTGTAATTGATGACAGCATTGTTCGCGGAACAACTTTAAAGCAATCTATTTTCAAGATATTAGACCGTCTAGAGCCCGTTAAAATTGTTGTGGTTTCATCTGCACCTCAAATTCGTTACCCAGATTGTTATGGAATTGACATGGCTAAAATGGGAGATTTTATTGCTTTTGAAGCAGCAATTCAATTATTGAAAGACACAGGTAAAGAACACATTATTGAAGACGTATATCAAAAATGTTTGAACCAAGTGAAACTTCCAAAAGAAGACATTCAGAATTATGTGAAAGAAATATATGCGCCATTTACTGCAGTTGAAATTTCAGCGAAAATTGCCCACTTGCTTAAGCCAGATAATATTAAAGCGGAAGTTGCAATTGTATACCAAACCATTGAAGATTTACACCAAGCTTGTCCGAATAACACCGGCGATTGGTATTTCACAGGAAATTATCCTACACCAGGCGGAAACAAAGTTGTAAACAAAGCGTTTATAAACTGGAAGGAAGGTAAAAACGAACGCGCATATTAACGCATAATTATGAAAAAGAAACCCAGATATTTGCTTATTTATATTCTGGGAATTTATGTGTTTTTACAATTCATTTGGTGGGGATTTCATTTGGTTGATCTCACAAAATCTCTAGCTATAGACGAAGATATTGTTCAAAAACGCGTTGTCATGATTATTGGTGAGGGCTTCGTTTTTCTGACCTTAGTAGGGCTGGGCTTATCGAAAATAATCTCTTCTATTCGAAAAGAAATGCGGCTGTCGCAGGCCCAACAAAATTTCATGCTAGCTGTTACCCACGAACTAAAAACGCCTATTTCAGCAGTAAAATTAAGCCTGCAAACGCTGCAGCGAAAAGATTTAAATGAAGAACAAAAAGCAACTTTGTATATGCGTGCTTTGGATGAAAACCAACGTCTACAAGACTTAGTTGAGCGCATTTTAACAGCTTCTCGCCTGGAGCAAAAAAGCCACGAATTACAAAAATCCTCGTTCAATATTGTAGCACTTGCTCAAGAGGTGATTAGCTTAATAAAATCGCGTTTTTCGGTTGAAATTGATTTAAAAGAATCTGCCTCTTTTGAAGTCTACTCTGATCGCTTTCTTGTGTATACTATTTTAAATAATTTAGTGGAAAACGCAGTGAAATATGGCACCTCTGCTCAAGGAATTCAAATTACTATTTCAAAAATTGAATATGCCTGTAAAATACGTGTACAAGATTTTGGAAAAGGAATTCAAAACGAACAAATTCCGCTTTTGTTTCAGAAGTTTGTTCGCTTAGAAAATGAAGAAACACGATCTACAACTGGAACCGGCTTGGGTTTATACATTGCTCAAGAGTGCGCCCGAACTGTTGGCGGAAACGTTACATTTATAAAAACTCCACGTGGAGCATGTTTTGAAATAGAGATACCTTATGAATAATCAAAAAATTGGACTAATCATTTTAGATGGCTGGGGTTTGGGTGATAAAAGCAAGTCGGATGCGATTTTCTCTGCATCTACTCCAACGATGGATAATTTGTTGGCCAATTACCCTAACAATTCCCTCATAACATGTGGAGAAGCGGTTGGTTTACCAGAGGGTCAGATGGGAAATTCGGAAGTAGGACATTTAAATATTGGTGCTGGAAGAGTAGTGTATCAGGAATTAACACGTATCAATAAAACCATTCGAGAAAAGACTTTTTTTGAAATTCCTCTTTTAAAACGCTGTTTTGAGGAAGTGAACGCTTCGAAAAAAAAACTCCATTTAATTGGTTTAGTTTCTGATGGAGGTGTGCACAGTTCTCAAGAACATTTGCACGCTTTGTTAAACATGGCAAAAGATTTTAATTTATTGAACGTTTATGTGCATGCATTCACAGATGGGCGAGATTGTGACCCGAAAAGTGGCGCTGGCTTCATTAAAGAATTAGAAAAGCATTTAGAAAAAACAACAGGAAAACTAGCAAGTATTGTTGGGCGATATTATGCAATGGACCGCGACAAAAGATGGGAACGAATTAAAATTGCTTACGACGTTTTAGTTAATGGAGTTGGCGAAGAATTTACAAGTGGAACTGAAGCTGTTTTAAATTCCTATAAAAAAGACCTAACTGATGAATTCCTTTTACCGCAAGTTATGGCTGGTAAAGCTGGTAGAATTGAAAATGGCGACACGGTAATTTGTTTCAATTTCAGATCAGACAGGCCGCGTGAAATAACTGAAGTACTCACTCAAAAGTCTTTTCCTGAATTTAACATGCAGTCACTTTCAATTGCCTATTACACAATGACGAATTACGATTCGAGTTACCGAAATGTACAAGTTCTTTTTGAAAAAGACAACTTGAAATATACACTCGGTGAAGTATTGAGTAAAATGAACCGCACACAGTTACGAATTGCTGAAACTGAAAAATACCCGCATGTAACCTTCTTTTTTAACGGTGGAAGGGAAAAAGAATTCGAAGGTGAATCGCGCATTATGATTGACTCACCAAAAGTTGCCACCTATGATTTAGAACCTGAGATGGGCGCACTAGAAATTAAAAACCAAATTGTGAAAGTGATGCAAAAGCAAGAGCTTGATTTCTTCTGCTTAAATTTCGCAAATCCAGACATGGTTGGTCATACGGGAGTTTACGAAGCAATTGTAAAAGCAGTTGAAACAGTAGATTCTTGTTTGGGAGAAATTTTAATTTCAGCTAAAGAAAACAACTATGAATTATTGATTATTGCGGATCATGGAAATGCAGATATGGCAATAAACGAAGATGGATCTGCGAACACAGCACATTCATTAAACCCAGTTCCGGTAATTTTATTTACTGAAAACAAAGACCTAAAATTAGAGGCGGGTGTTTTAGCAGATGTTGCACCAAGCATTCTTGCTAGAATGAAAATTGCTGCACCACTAGAAATGGATGGCAAAAGTTTAGTGAGCCTAATTATTTAATTCTTTATAAATTTTATTGTTGAATTGAATTGTTCATTATTGATTGTCAGAAAATAAACTCCTTCACTCAAAAAAGAAACATCTATTTGACCGTTGTATTTTTCTGAAACAATCTTTTGTCCATTTATATTAGTAATAAAGTATTCTGTATTTTCATTACTAATAGTTGAAATAAATAGCTTCTCAGTTGTAGGGTTCGGATAAACAGTGAGCTTGTTTTTGTTTTCTTTGATAAATAAATCTGAATCTATTCGTGTATATAAAATATCAGAGAGCATTCCATAATTTGGAACAGTTAAATCTCCACTAAAACTTGAAGATTCATATGTGCCAAAAAAATCAAATTCGTGACTAGAAATCTGGTTTAATTCAGTTAAAGATTCATAACTGTCGCCCCCAAAAGAATAGTTCCACTCGTAATTCAAATTTTCATCTGTTCCGAAAAGCCATATATCAGTTAACCCATTTGAAGGCAAACTTCTAAATGCATTTGTTGCACCACGCGTAAGTCCTGAAATGATATATTTATTGTTTAATAATTTATTTATTTGTCTAAAATATGACCACGAACCACTTCCGCCAAAGCTTTCTTCAGAAATTATATCCAAATTAAGATTCGTTTTTATAATTATGCCATCAGCATTTCCTAATTTATTAGCCGTTTTATTTCCTGAAATTGGCGAATCTGAAAAACCTATTAATATAATTTCTGATCCGTTTATTTGAACATCACCTAAGGCATCACTACTAGTCCCGCCATAATAATTCTGATTAGAAACAACTCCATTTGTGTCGCATTCTATTAACCAAGTATCGGAACCCCCGCCTACAAATGCAGAATTCTTGTCACCTGAAATTCCGGAAGAGGAATTACTTAATATTAAAATAGTCTCATCTGTGATTAAATGTGTTTTAGTTGGGAAATCATCTGAATCACCTCCGATTGAAAATTCATTTAACAAATTTCCAAATATATCTATTTTTAGAAACCACATATCAACACCTCCATTATTAGCTTCAGTTTTATCTCCATTAATTCCTGCAATTGTTCTTCCCCCAACAATAAATTGATTTTCGTTTAATTTCAAAAGTGAATTTTGCGAAATTTGATCGTTTTGGTCAGTTCCAAAATTCTTTTGCCATAGAATATTGCCAATAGAATCGAGCATTAAAATCCAATAATCAAAAAACCCATTTGTTCCTACAGTTTTATTTCCACTTATGGGTGAATTGGAATGTCCTGAAAGTAATATGTTTCCGTTGTTTAAGAGAATAAAATCAGAAAAAAGATCGTCATCTGTTCCACCATACACTTTTTCCCATTCAATTTGTTTTGCAGCATCCAACTTAATCAGCCATGCATCTTGGTTTCCGAAAATAACACCACTATGATCATTATCAGCAACACTAATTGAACTCAGAATTAAATACCCCCCATCATTAGTTGGAACGGCTTTAAAACAACCATCAAGACCCGAAGTTCCGTAATGATTTTGATTATTTAGTGAAAACGACTGGGAAAACGAATAATTAAAAATTAAAACGAAAATGAATGGTAATAACTTCATAACATGAATTAAATTGAGGTGAAATAGTACTATTTCACCTCTAAAATACAAAAATAGTTTATTTGACCGTTTGAAAATTTAAAACTGAGCCATCTTCAAAAGTTAGTATATTAACATAAGTTCCTGCTAATAAACCATTTAAAGGCGCAATTCTTTTATCTAAAGATTCATTTTTTTCAACAATAAAAGGAACCCAAAACTGAGTTCCTTTTTTAATTTCTTTGTTTGTTTTTATTTGAAAACTTGAACAAATCCATGTCCTGAAACAGTAGATCCATCTACACCTGTTGCAATGTATTGATAGAAATAGGTTCCTTCAGTAACCATTTTACCGCTATCTTTTCCGTCCCACTTTACAGCCGGACCCTTCCCATCCCATACTTTATTTCCCCAACGATTGTTGATGATGATTTCAATTTCGATTGTGTTTTTAACTGTTAATTCAAAGAAATCATTCAATCCATCGCCGTTTGGTGTAATCACATTTGGCGCTTCAGCTTCTGGAACTGGATAAACACAACTATTGTCTGAAACTTCTGCTAGCGGATTGTAATTTACAGCCTCCGGATCCATACATCCGCACACGGCAATGGTAATGCCAACAGTTGTTGTGTCTGAGCAAGCGCCATTAAATGCGATCAATGTAATAACTGCATCGTCTTGGAAAGTATGCGTTACCGAACTTAAATCTGTTGTGTTAGCAGTTCCTCCATCCCCAAAATTCCATGCATATGCATTTGTGTTTTGACTCGTATTCTGGAAAGTAACCGTTAAAGGTGAACAACCAGATAGAAGAGAAGCTGTCATTTGTGCAATTGGAGGTGCATTTTGAGGTACAAAAGCAGAATCTGATGCTGAACAAACGTTATCAGATACCGTAAAGTAGTACCATCCAGAAGGTATGTTAGGCAAAACAGTAGCATCTGTAGTGAAACCATTTCCATTCCAATTGTATTGCGGAACACCAGTTATACCTGAAACAAAGGCTGAAACTGCTCCGTCACTTAAACAGGCAGAAGCAGGGAAAGTATAAATAGAATCGATAGATATTGTTTGATTCATTGTTACAACCACAGTGTCTGTAATTGGCCCCAAACAAAGATCTGTAACAGTAACAATATAATTAAATGTGCCATTCTGGCTAACATTTGCTAAATCGGTACTTAGTATGGAAGCACTTGCAGCCCAATCATATGAATAAACTCCAGAACCTCCTGCGGCTGTTACCGAAATAGGAATACTGTCGTTGAAACATTGTTGTAAAACTGGCGGAGCACTAACCGTAAAAGGAGTAATATCTGTGATATATAAAATTCCGGAGCTTTGTTGCGGGTTTCCATTTACATCTAAATAATTTACTGTAACAACAATAGATTCAGTTCCTTCAGGTAAAGCATCAATAATTGGTGCAACATTAATTGAGGCCGTATCTTGTCCGGGCATTAAGTAAATCGGACTTCCAGCCAATGTGAAGTCTACTCCTACAGTAGCAGTTCCAGCAACTGTAAAGTTAACTTCTAAAGAATCTGTAGATTGACAAGCAGAACGAATAAACAAAATGTTTGCATCTACACACGCTTCAGGAATAGTATCTGTTCCGTTTGCTGTTTGTAATGATAATTCAACTGGTGGAGAAGAAAAGGAATCGTCTTGTAAAAAAACTGCTGTACTTAAAAAGTCATCTTGACAATCGGCAACTGCGAATTTAAAATGGTATGTTTCTCCACAAACTACATTAAATGTAATTGGAATAGGAACAGTTTGACCATTCAAAGAATGCGTTGTTCCAGCCTGATTGTCTATGTAATACGCAGCATTTAAACCCGGATGAATAGTAGAAATAGTAATTGGCAGATTTGTACCCGGAACTAAAGCCAAGTTAATAGCACCGCCTGGAAATGCTGGAGGAGCAGCATATGGACCAACAATTCCAGGACCACTAACAAAAAACCCGAAAACATCGTTAAATGCAGTATTTACGTATGTTAAATATTCATCTGATCCGAATACGAAATTAAAACTCACCACATTTGATTGCGCAACAAAATCAAACTCTAAAATTGCAGCATCTTCAGTAGTTGTAATTCCAGATGCAGCTGCATTAACAGCAACAACTTCAGGTGCAGTAGCAACAGCTAAAAGAGACGCATCGCCTGCTCCAAAAATACCTTGCCCATCTGCTGAAGTAAAACCAGTACCTTGCATTTCAGAAACTGCACCAGCTGCCATAACAATTCCGCCAGGGAAACCAATATTTGATGCTGCGCCGTTAAAAGAGCCTAATTGCGATGCATTACCAGTGAAAGTTACATTCGAAACAGTTACACCCGGGCCAATTAAATTATTATTCACATAAGTAGCTGGCGTTGACCCAGTAGAAACAGTAAGTTGTGCATGTGCAGCAACTAAACTTGTAATATTTAAAATTGATAAAATTATTTTTTTCATATACTTTAAAGTGTTGTCTTCTTAGACGTAAATTTTAAAAAAAAGGTTGCGTTGCCTTGTAAATATAAGCAACACTCTTTTGAAATAACAAAAATTTGTGTTTTTTATCATTCTTTCTCTTTCAAAAGGATTTATTTTTAGCGATTTTTGTATCAAAATATTTAAATATGAAACTTACACAAGCAACCATACAGACAAATAAAGAGCGGTACTTAAATGAATTGTTGGAATTATTGAAGATTCCAACTGTTTCGGCCGACAAATCTTTTAAAACCGAAGTAATTCGTGGTGCTGAAAAAGTTGCTGAGTTTTTAACTGAATCTGGAGCCGAAAATGTAGAAATTTGCCAAACTGCCGGTCACCCAATTGTTTATGGTGAAAAGTTAATTGACCCTAATTTACCAACTGTTTTAGTTTACGGTCATTACGACGTGCAACCAGCAGATCCGCTTGAGCTATGGACTTCCCCGCCCTTCGAACCCGTTATCAAAAAAACGGAAAAGCACCCAGAAGGAGCAATTTTTGCCCGAGGTGCTTGCGACGATAAAGGACAGTTTTTTATGCATGTAAAAGCATTCGATGCCATGATGCAAGCTAACGAATTGCCTTGTAATGTGAAATTCATGATTGAAGGTGAAGAAGAAGTTGGATCAGTTAACTTGGGAATTTATATCAAAGAAAACAAAGCACGTTTAAAAGCCGATATAATTTTAGTTTCAGACACAGGAATGCTCGCTAATGATGTTCCATCTATCACAACTGGTTTACGTGGATTGAGTTATGTGGAGGTGGAAGTTACTGGCCCGAACCGCGATTTACATTCGGGTTTATATGGTGGCTGTGTTGCTAACCCAATCAACATATTGACAAAAATGATTGCTTCGCTTCACGATGAAAATAACCACATCACTATTCCAGGTTTTTACGCAGATGTAGTAGAATTAAGTATTGAAGAACGCGCAGAAATGGCAAAAGCGCCATATTCAGAAGCGAACTATTTGAAAGCACTAGATATTGATTCTGTTTATGGTGAATCTGGTTATTCAACTCCAGAACGCGGTTCAATTCGTCCTACATTAGATGTGAACGGAATTTGGGGCGGATACATTGGTGAAGGCGCAAAAACAGTGATTGCCTCAAAAGCATTTGCAAAAATTTCGATGCGTTTGGTTCCCAATCAAAACCCAGACACAATTACAAAATTGTTCGAAAATCATTTCAAAAATATAGCTCCGAAAGGCGTGCGCGTTGTTGTGAATCCGCATCACGGAGGAGAACCCGTTGTTACTCCGATCGACTCTATTGCGTATCAAAGTGCAGCCAAAGCTTACGAAGAAACGTTCGGAAAAACACCCATTCCAGTTCGAAGCGGAGGAAGTATTCCAATTATTGCATTGTTCGAACAAGAACTAGGTTTAAAAACAGTAATGATGGGATTCGGGTTAGATTCTGATGCCATTCATTCGCCAAACGAACACTTCGGATTGTTTAATTTTTACAAAGGAATTGAAACCATTCCGTATTTCTTTCATTATTTCACAAAAGCAATGCAGTCATGAAAAACTTTGTTAAAACTGGAACACTTATAATCTGTATACTTGTTTTAAATTCGTGTAAATTAAGTGATATTGATATCTCTGATCCTGACAATTTTGAATTAAAAAAATTTAGTAGCGAACATGTTGACGCGTCTTTCGACATTGAAGTCGACAACCCTTCTGCCTTCAGTTTTAAGTTAAAGAAAAGTAATATTGATGTTTTCACTGGCGATAAAAAACTGGGAACTATTCGTATTTCTGAAAAAATTAAAGTGAAAAGAAAATCTGAAAATTCATATACAGTTCCAGTTCAGATAGATCTAATTGACGGAGCAATGCGAACCATTATGCAAGAAGGCGCATCCGGAAAATTACCGCTTCATTTTCTAGGTTCAGTTAAAGTTGGAACTTTAGGTATTTTAAATAAGAAAATTAAAATAGACGAAACGAAGGAAATTAAAGTCAGTGATTTTAATTTGAAATAGACGTATTTTTTCTTTTTATGTATTTGAAAAAATAATGCATTCCAAGAGCTGATCCTGTTCCAATTAAAGCTCCAAATAAAACATCGCTCGGGTAATGAACGCCCAAATACATGCGCGAATACCCGATTGTGCAGGCATACGCATACGCAGGAAAAATTACATACCATTTTGGATAGCATAAACTCAAACTAGTAGCTGTTGCAAAAGCGGAAGACGTATGTCCGCTCGGAAAAGAATGTGAGCCCGCTTTTGTGTATGCTGTAATTAAATCTGGATAAGTAACAAATGGTCTATCTCTTGAAATTCCAAATTTTAGTCCTGTAACTATCAAACTTGTAGCGATTGAACTAGAGGCAATTTCTAAGCCTTTCCATTGTGTTTCTTTGTCTTTTTTTATAAAACCGATTGTCAATACAGATAGTGGTGTTCCTATTGCAAGGTATGGTTCAGTGTCTGTAATAAAACCAAAAGTCTTTACTCCTCTTGTTGAAGCGCTACTATTGATTTTATCCAATAACTCAATGTCTAAATTTTGAGCAGAAACTTGATTAATTGAAATAAAAAAAAGGAATACCAACTTCCAATTTCTTGACGCGATATTCCTTTTTACATTCAATTTGAAAGAATTATAATTTTTGTAATAAACCTTTCCAGCTCACTTTCGATTCAATAATTGAATGCAATTCTGAAATAGCAACACGGTCTTGCAACATAGTATCGCGGTCGCGAATTGTTACCGTATTGTCTTCCAAACTCTGGTGATCTACCATAATACAGAAAGGTGTTCCAATGGCATCTTGTCTGCGGTAACGTTTACCTGGTGAATCTTTTTCGTCATACTGACAAGTGAAATCAAAACGTAAATCATTGAAAATCGACATTGCCAATTCTGGTAATCCGTCTTTCTTTGTTAAGGGCATCACCGCAACTTTGTATGGAGCCAATTGTGCAGGTAAATTTAAAACACTTCGTTCAGAACCGTCTTCCAAAGTTTCGTTTTTATAAGCTGCACTCAAAACAGATAAGAACATGCGGTCTAAACCAACAGATGTTTCCACTACATAGGGCACATAATTCTGATTCAATTCCGGGTCGAAATACTGTAATTTTTTTCCTGAAAATTGTTCGTGTTGCTTCAAATCAAAATCTGTTCGCGAATGAATCCCTTCCAATTCCTTGAACCCCATTGGAAAATCGAACTCAATATCTGACGCTGCATTTGCATAATGCGCCAACTTTATGTGGTCGTGTTCGCGGTAATAATTATCGCCCAAACCAAGTGCTTTGTGCCATTTCAAACGCGCTTCTTTCCAATGAGAATACCATTTCATTTCATCTCCCGGTCTACAGAAAAATTGCATTTCCATTTGTTCAAATTCGCGCATTCGGAAAATAAACTGACGCGCAACAATCTCATTTCTAAATGCTTTTCCAATCTGTGCTATTCCAAACGGAATTTTCATTCGACCCGATTTCTGCACGTTCAAAAAGTTAACAAAAATACCTTGTGCTGTTTCTGGGCGTAAATAAATGGTAGCCGCATCGCCCGCCACAGAACCCATTTCAGTTGAGAACATGAGGTTGAACTGACGAACTTCTGTCCAATTGCGTGTTCCACTAACTGGACAAACAATTTCTAAATCTTCGATTAATTTTTTAACGCCTTCCAAGTCATTGTTTTCCAAGGTCTCGCGCATGCGGTCTTCAATCTCTTTAATTTTTTCACCGTTTCGCAACACATTTGGGTTGGTTGCCAAAAACTGTGTTTCGTCAAAAGCATCACCAAAGCGTTTCGCTGCTTTTTCGACTTCTTTTTTCGATTTGATGCGTATTTTTTCCATATGTTCTTCAATTAGAACATCTGCGCGGTATCTTTTTTTGGAATCTTTGTTGTCAATCAACGGATCGTTAAAAGCATCAACATGCCCAGAAGCTTTCCAAGTTGTGGGGTGCATAAAAATAGATGCATCAATGCCAACAATATTTTCGTTGAGCTGCACCATTGCTTTCCACCAATAGTTTTTGATATTGTTTTTTAGCTCAGACCCCAACTGACCGTAGTCGTATGTTGCAGCCAAACCGTCATATATTTCTGAAGAAGGGAAAACAAATCCGTATTCTTTTGCGTGAGAAATCACGTCTTTTAACAAATCATCTTTTTGTTCCATGTGGCAAATTTAGGAATCCTAAGTGATAAATTGTCAATTCGTGAATGATGAATTTTAAAAAATAAATTTTTGGTTTTTTACTCAAAAAATCTCGTTACAATTACAAAGACACTATTTCACCATCCATATTGTAAGTCAATTGAAGGAAAATTATAACTTCTTCGAATCACACACAAAATCCGTTGTCTGAATCCCCGCTTTCTTAATGGCAGCAAATCCGCCTGTAATATCAATAAGCTTTGAGTAACCTTCGCGTTTCAATAAAGAAATAGCAATAACAGAGCGGTATCCGCCTGCACAATGAATGTGTTGGGTTTCGTTTTTGTTCAACTTATTCAGATTTGCTTGCATAAAATCTAACGGATAATGAAAGGCACATTCCAAATGTTCGGCATCGTATTCGCCAGGTTTACGCACATCTACAATTGTTAATTCAGCGAGTTTATCTAGAATAGATTCTGCACTAACAGATTCAATTGTTTCAATTGGTTCGCCAGCTGAAATCCATGCTTCCATTCCACCTTTCAAAAATCCGATGCAATTGTCGTAGCCCACACGCGCTAAACGTGTAACGGCTTCCGCTTCTTGACCCTCAGCAACAACCAACACAATTTCTTGTTGAATATTTTCAATTAACGCCCCCACCCACATGGCAAATGTTCCATTCAAACCAATAAATAAACTGTCTTTTATTGCACCTTGAACGTACTTTTCTTGCGTGCGCACATCTAAAATTAAGGCCCCATTTTTATGTAAGTTTTTCAATTCTTCAATAGTGAGCGCTTTGCTTCCTTTTTCAATAACCGATTCAATAGATTCGTAGCCATTTTTATTCATCAAGGCGTTTTTCGGGAAATATTGAGGTGGAGGTAAAATTCCTTCTGTTACTTCTTTCACAAATTCCTCACGCGTCATGTCTGCTCGCAAAGCGTAATTGGTACGTTTTTGATCGCCTAATTGTCCGATTGTTTCTGAACTCATGTTTTTTCCGCATGAACTTCCTGCACCATGAGCTGGGTAAACGGTAACGCTATCAGGTAAGGTTATAATTCTATTTCGGAGCGAATCGAACAGTAAACTTGCTAAATCTTCTTGAGTTAAATTTCCTTTTATGGCTAAATCTGGCCGGCCTACATCACCTAAAAACAAGGTGTCGCCCGTAAAAATCGCGTGTTCCTTTCTGTTTTCATCTAAAAGTAAATACGTAACCGATTCAGGTGTGTGACCGGGTGTATGAAGCACACGAATAGTTAAATTTCCGATTTTGAACTCCTGATTATCTGTTGCAATTATGGAGTCAAAACCTGTTGTTGCAGTTGGACCGTAAACGATTGGTGCTCCTGTTTTTTTAGAAAGGTCAATGTGGCCTGAAACAAAATCTGCATGAAAATGTGTTTCAAATATGAATTTAATAGAGGCGTTGTTGTTTTTTGCTTTTTCAATATATGAATCAACTTCGCGCAAAGGATCTATAATTGCTACTTCTCCGTTACTTTCAATATAATATGCTGCCTCGGCTAAACATTTAGTGTAAATTTGCTCTATTTTCATGTGTCAATTTCTTAAAACAAAGTTCGTCATTTTTGATTAAAAAACAATTTACAAATACATTCATTCTTTAGAATTCAGGTTTCGTTTGAATTTTGGTCTGAATTTTGTCTTTAATTTTATAATTACATTTCGATATTAAAAATAATTCGATTAATTTTAACGCATTAAAGAAAAAGATATGACAAAGAAATTGCTTACAATATCATTGAGTTTAGTTTTAGCATTGGGCTCAACTGCTTTTGGACAAAAGAAAACTGCTGCCCCAGCAAAACCAGCAAAACCAGGGTCACTTCCGGGTTTGTATGCTGAGTTTAATACATCAAAAGGAATTATTTTGGTGAAATTAGAAGATAAATTAGCACCAATGACAGTAGCAAACTTCGTTGGGTTAGTGGAGGGTAAGTTCACAATTTACGATACAATTAAAATTGAAACTCCTTTTTATGATGGTTTAAAATTTCACCGAGTTATTGCTGACTTCATGATTCAAGGAGGCGATCCTGAGGGAACTGGCATGGGTGGTTGTGGATATAAATTTCCAGATGAATTTCACCCAACATTGAAACATTCTGGACCTGGAATTTTGTCGATGGCAAACAGTGGGCCTGCAACTAACGGTTCTCAGTTTTTCATTACACACAAAGAAACGCCATGGTTAGATGGAAAACATTCTGTCTTTGGGAAAGTTATAGTTGGTATTGATGTTGTAAATTTAATTGCACAAGACGATTTAATGAAAACAGTAAAAATTAAGCGTGTTGGAAAAGAATACCTGAAATGGAACGCAACAGAAACCTTCAAAAAAGGATATGCAGTAATTAAATTGGAGGATGAAAAGAAAAACCGTCAGTTAAATCGCTTGAAAGATGTTGAAAAATTGCGCGCTAAAACAGAAGCTTCTTTAACTGAAGAGCAAAAATTAAACATGCAAGCTGAAAACGAAATGCGTGTTGCAGCAGCTAAAAAAATGACTGAATTAGAATACAACACCTTTTTGTATGCAGAAATTTTAAAGAAATATCCGCAAGCAAAACAATCTGCAACTGGTTTAATTTATGTAATCAATGATGCTGGAACAGGAAGTGCTCCTAAAACTGGCGATAAAGTTGCAACACATTATATTGGAAGTTTGTTGAGTTTAAAGAAATTTGATGCTTCAGTAGACAGAGGTCAATCATTAGATTTCAGTCACAATGTTGGTCAAATGATTAAAGGATATGACGAGGGCGTGAGTTTATTAAAAGCAGGCGGACAAATAAAAGTTATTATTCCTTATCACCAAGCATACGGAGCTGCTGGCCGTGGACCGGTTATTCCTGAGTATGCAGATTTGGTTTTCGATATTGAACTAGTGAACGTTCTTCCTGCGCCAGTAGTTCCATCGGGAACTGGTGGAATTAAGCCTGGGAAATAAAAATAAATTGATAGCTATTAAAACTCTGTTTCGAAAGAACAGCGTTTTTTTTGTTTTTACCTTCTGTGAAGAGGGAAATAAAAAACCTAAAAAAAAAAAGAAGAAAAACCCCGAACGCCACGCGTAGCTTGCGTTTAAAGAAGAAAAACCCTTTGTTAATAACTTTTTGATTTTGGACGGTCGAAGAACGTCTAAATGAATGAGTTTTCGTGCAGAAAACCCAAAACTTAAAAAAATATAAGACAGCGAGTCTGACAACCGAAGGTTCGTCTGACGAATATAATAATCTACTTGTCTTGCTTCCGCATAGCGGAACAATGAGTTAACTTGTTAAATTGATTTTATCACCTAAAAAAATCTCACAAAATTGAGAACACTCTTAAATAGTATGTTCTAAATTTGCCTTCCATTATCCTTTTTAGTATCTTAGCAATATGGCAAAAAAAGTAGATTTAGGACTTGATTTTCATGTTGACAAACTCACAAACTCAATTGAAAATGTAATAACTGGAGATAGTTTCAAAACTGATGTTTCAATAATTACAGAAAAGGATTTAAAGCAAATCACAAAGAGAAAAGGATGGTTGTTTGATTGGAAAAGTGAGATTAGTAATCCTGAAAGAGATGTGTATAAACTTACAATTACTGGAAATCCTGATATTATCCAAGGTTTAATTTGCATTGAAGTTAAATCTGATAATGTTTTCGTGCATCTTATTGAAAGTGCCCCATTTAATCTTGGGAAAACAAAAGTATATAATGGTGTTTCAGGAAATTTAATCGCCTTTGCTTGTAGAGTTGCTTTTCAAAGAGGGTTTCAAGGATATGTTTCATTTAGATCAAAAACAAATCTAGTCAGTCACTATATTGAATCACTTGGAGCTAAATTATTCTATGGAAACTTGATGGTAATTGAAACACCTGCTTCATTAAGACTTACAGGAAAATATTTTAAATAATAAGTTATGAAAAATACAGGAAAACATTTAGATGTTGATATTGTTGGAGGATTAGGTCCAATGACAAAAGAAGAAGAAAAATTGCTCAGTGAATACATCACAAAAAAACTAGCAACTACAAAAAAAGCGTTCACTAAAGCTGGTGTGAAAGACAAAAGTTAGATTTTCATTTATTTTTCTTTTTTAAAAACTAATTAGTTATACTGCCTGTAAACCGTGTTTAATTTTTTGTTGCCATTGTTGGTCCAATTGATAGATGTATAACTTTTAAATCAATATAATTATCAATAATGCTTGATTCGTAGATAATAACATTTTCATCTCCAACTTTTTTAATTAATTCTTTTGAAAATCTATCTTGTAATCTAAGCCATTTTTTTGAAGGTAGAAAATTTGCTTCGTAATAAATACAGAGATGAAATTTTATTTTAGCATCTAAATTAGACGCTTTTAATATCGAATCAGAATATTTATAAAGTTCGTCCACCTTTTTTCTAATTTCTTTCTTTGAAATTGAATTATCTATAAAGTAAAACCCTTGATTATTTTTTTGTGAATGTGCAATTGAGGTGATGAATAACACAACAAAACACATTATCAATGTTTTAATTCTTCTATTGTCCACCTTCAACTCGTTGTGCATTTTCTTTGTCTTTAGTTTCAACACCTTTTTCTTTAAAATTATCTATCATAAACTCACTTCCTCCTATTTCAATAAACTCAACTTTTTCACCAATTTGAACTTTGACTTTATCATGATAAATTGGAGTGACAACTTGTGTTTTAGTTGCAATTCTGGTTTTCATTTCTTGAGTTCCCCCATCAGGAAGCACCATTTGAGAATAGTCTAACAAATCAGCGAAATGAAAGTCCATTATATTCAGTGGGGGCCCTACTAATCCTCCATATTTCATTCCGTCTGCTAAACTGCTCATAAAATCACCTATATATGGTTCGTATGGCAGTCCTGCATACCTATCATCAAACCCTATCATGTGACCAACCTCATGAATTACACTATGATCACTCTTATCAGAGAAACCATTATTCATTCCTTGACCTGTTTCTCCTCTTGTATTTGTTGCATCAGTTAATCTTAGTGTATTACTTCCTTCAGGTATTTCAGGGTTTTCCCCATTATTTTTTGCGTTCGCAATACTTTCATCATAAACAAATTTGACATCCATTTTAACCGTCCATACGATACACGGATCTTTAGCATCTTCTACTTGTCTTGTAACATTTAATTCTTTGAAGGCTGCTGAATACCTTGCAGCCATTGCTTCAGGATTTGAACCAACTGAGCCATATAAATAAACTGTCGAACTCAAAGTAACTGTATGATTAATTGGATCTACTGTGATAATTCCATCCTCGCCATTAGGATCCATAAACATTAATGGAGAATTATAGACAAAATGATATGGATTAATGCCAGCATGTTTCTTTGTTTGATTATCAATACTAAACCATCTCCCTAAACGAGGGTCTAACATCCTAGCCTCAAAATCATAACTATTTCCATCCCCTTTCATTTCGTCATCGGCTTCCATTCCGTTGAACCCAAAGCGGTAGGTAGAGGAGTTACTTACGCGCCCAGGCATTTGCATTCCGAACGGATAGTAATTCAGATTATTTTTTTTAAATCCTTGCGTTTTTAATGAGCTGAAAGTCATTTTTTGTGGCATAATTAGCTAACAAAAAGGCTCCGATAATTCGAAGCCTTTTGTTTTTTGTTAATCTGTTTTAGTTATAGTTGACCATCAGAGTGGTGAAGGCCATCTTTGTAAACTTTTACTTTCAGTAAGATATTGTCGCGGTCGTATACGTAAATTTTACCATCCCATAAACGTCCGTCTTTAAAAACTCCGTCTTGTGTAATTTCACCGTTGACATAAATTTTGTTGTATCCGTTTGCTTTGAAAGGAACTCCTTTTGTTTCCGGACTTGCGCCAGGTGATGGAGCTTTTTCGTTCGTGTTAATATCTTTTGTTGTTTTCAAAGGATTAACTGGCTCACGGCTTTCTGTTTTAGTTGCAGTTCCAGCATCATCGTAATAAGTTATTTCTTTGATGTCGCCATTTTCGTAGTAACGAATAGCTTTTCCAGAAGGGTTTCCGTTGTTAGCAGTATATTCATACTCCACTTTACCATTGGAATAAAAATATTTTACTTTTCCTTGTTCTTTTCCTGTTGTGTTGAAAACTGCTTGGTATTCTATCTGACCATTGTCGTGGAATCTTACTAAAGAATCTAATTGTGTGTTTCTTTCAAAAGTTCCTGATTCTTTTACTTTACCATTTTGGTGGTATTTTGTATACGGACCTTTCGGTCGACCATTCTCGAAGTTGCCTTTCAATTTTGGTGTAACACCATCATTGTGGTATTTTACCCACATGCCTTCCTTGCGGTCGTCAATAAATTTACCTTCTTCTACTTTTCCTCCAGCTGGTATTCCAGATTCTGGTCTATCTTTTCCAAAATAAACCCATTTACCTTGCTTACTACCCTTTGCATCTTTTTGGTTTATTGGACCATCTTGATCAAGAGTTTTAGACCAAGCAAAAGAGCTGAGTAAAAAAATTGTAGTTAAAATTCCAAACAGTTTCATATTAGTAATATTAATTTATTCCTAAATAGTTAATAGCGCTTTGTAAAGATAGTTAATCATTTGAACCATACAAGGACCAATGCCCAAAATTCGTCTAAAATTGGATTCTTATCGACAAACGAGCAATTTTTGTTAATTTAGATTTTAGTTTGTATGTTATTTAACATATCGGCCGTCATACTTGAAATATTGAACAGGTTTTTCCATCCCCAATCTGTGCGAGCACAGCTATCATCTATCGAAGCGGGCCAAGAATCAGCTATTTGCTGACGAAAATCTGGCGCATACTCGATCTCAAAACCAGCTACGTGTTGTTTTATTTCTTTAAAAATTTCACTTGGTGTAAACGATACGCCCGACAAATTGTAACTCGAACGCACTTTAATTTTATCGATTGGAGCTTCCATCAATTCAATAGTTGCACGAATCGCATCATCCATATACATCATCGGAAGAGCTGTGTCTTCTTTCAAAAAACACGTAAACTTTTGCTTTGCTTTCGCTTTGTAGTAAATATCGACCGCGTAATCCGTTGTTCCTCCGCCCGGTAAACTTTTGTATGAAATTAAACCCGGATAACGAACGCTGCGCACATCAACACCAAACTTATTGAAATAATATTCACACCATCTTTCACCAGCTTGCTTCGAAATACCGTAAACTGTGCTTGGCTCCATTACAGTATATTGCGGCGTGTTGTTTCTCGGAGTTGTTGGACCGAATACAGCTATCGAACTAGGCCAAAAAATTTGTTTAATATGTCCTTCTTTTGCTAAATCAAGAATTGTAAACAAACTTTCCATGTTCAATTTCCATGCAAATTCGGGGTTTTTCTCAGCTGTTGCGCTCAACAAAGCCGCCAATAAATACACATCCGTGAATCCTTCTTGAATAATGAAATTTCGAACTCCTTCTTTGTCTAAAACATCTAATTTAACATACGGTCCGTTGGCCATGTTGTCTGGACAAACATCTTTTAAATCAGCAGCAAACACCTGATTGTTTCCATATTTCTCTCGTAAACTCAGAACTAATTCCGTACCAATTTGACCGCACGAACCAATGACAATAATTTTTCTCATAACTTATAAAAAAAGAACGACAAAGTTATCAATAAATTCGAAATGACTTTTTTCATAAATCAGCTATTTTTAATATATTTGTTTAATGAATAAAATTGCTTGGAAAGAACTTCCACTATTGATTCACTGGTTGCAAAAACGTAAACCAGAATGAACTACTGAATTAAATTAAAATTTAATTCGTTCAACACGCACACATAAAAATTATTTACATGCCATTTTATTATAAACTTGGGGAAATTCCTCCCAAACGACATACCCAATTTCGGAAACAAGACGGAAGCTTGTATTACGAACAATTATTTGGAACAGAGGGCTTTCACGGGTTTTCATCACTTTTATATCACACGCACAGACCAACAATGGTGAAGGCAATTAAAAGTGAAATAGATTTAACTCCAATTGCTGCCGTTCCAAAAAACATTGCTTCACGCATGTTAAAAGGATTTCAGGCAAAACAATGCGACGATTTTCTTGAAAGTAGAACCATAGTTCTATTCAACAACGATTTAAATATTGCTTTAGCCGCGCCTAAAAAATCTTTGCGCGCTTATTTCTATAAAAATGCAGATGCAGATGAAGTGATCTTTATTCATGAAGGAACAGGAACGCTGCGAACTATGTTGGGAAATATTCCTTTTTCTTATGGAGACTATTTGGTGATTCCTCGCGGAATGATTTATCAAATAGATTTTGATACTGAGCAAAACCGTTTGTTTATTGTTGAATCGTTTTCGCCAATAGTTACGCCAAAAAATTACCGCAACAATTTCGGACAATTATTAGAAAATTCACCTTTCTGTGAGCGCGATTTACGCCGACCAGAAACATTAGAAACTCACGACGAATTAGGTGATTTTACCATAAAAATTAAAAAAGAAAACACCTTACACGAATTGGTTTACGCTTCGCATCCTTTTGATGTGAAAGGATGGGACGGATTTAGTTTTCCTTATGCGTTTTCAATTCACGACTTTGAACCAATTACGGGTAGAATTCATCAACCACCTCCAGTTCATCAAACTTTTGAAGCACACAATTTTGTGATTTGCTCATTTTGTCCGCGTTTGTATGACTACCATCCGCTTTCAATTCCTGCTCCTTACAATCATAGTAACATAGATTCAGACGAACTTTTGTATTATGTTGATGGAGATTTTATGAGCCGAAACCACGTTGAAAAAGGGTTCATTTCTCTTCACCCAGGAGGAATTCCTCACGGGCCGCACCCGGGGGCATACGAACGAAGTATTGGTCAAAAAGAAACGCTAGAATTAGCAGTAATGGTTGATACATTTCGACCATTAAAACTAACACAAGCAGCATTAGATATGGAAGATCCAGACTATGCGTATAGCTGGATTTAACTAGAAAATTTATACACATTAAAAAAAACAAAATGGGAGACGAGATTAAAAACGTTGAATACGGATTAGAAAAAATATTTGAAGGAGCGCAAGACTTTTTGCCGCTTCTTGGAACAGATTACGTAGAATTTTACGTCGGAAACGCAAAACAAGCAGCACATTTTTACAAAACTGCTTTTGGATTTCAGGATTTAGCTTATGCTGGTTTGGAAACAGGAGTTCGTGATCGTGCATCTTATGTTTTGAAACAAGATAAAATTCGATTGGTATTGACTACTGCTCTAAACAGCGAATCGCCAATTGGAGAACATGTTAAAAAGCACGGTGATGGTGTGAAAGTGATTGCGCTTTGGGTTGAAGATGCGAAAAAATCATGGGAAGAAACAACAAAAAGAGGTGCGAAATCTTATTTTGAACCCGTAATAGAGACAGATGAAAATGGAGAAGTTGTTCGTTCTGGAATTTATGGCGCATACGGTGAAACCGTTTTTGTTTTTGTAGAACGTAAAAACTACAGAGGTATATTCATGCCCGGATATGTTGAATACAAAACAGACTATAATCCAGATCCAGTGGGGATCAAATTTATTGATCACATGGTTGGAAACACAGGCTGGAACAGAATGAATGAAGCTGTAAAATGGTTTGAAGATGTGATGGGCTTTGTGAATTTCTTGTCATTCGATGACAAACAAATAACAACTGAATATTCCGCATTAATGTCAAAAGTAATGTCGAACGGAAATGGGCGAATCAAATTCCCAATAAACGAACCTGCAGAGGGTAAAAAACGTTCGCAAATTGAGGAATATATTGATTTTTATGAGGGTGAAGGTGTGCAACACATTGCGGTTGCAACAGACGATATCGTAAAAACAGTAGCAGATATGCGTTCTCGTGGCATTGACTTTTTATCAACACCTCCGCAAGCATACTATGATGCAATTCCAGAGCGATTGAAAGAACACATGTCAAAATTCAAGGAAGATATTAGTGACTTGCAAAAACTAGGTATTATGATTGATGCCGATGAAGATGGTTATTTATTACAAATTTTCACGAAGCCAATTGAAGATCGTCCAACAGTATTCTTTGAAGTTATTCAACGAATGGGTGCAAAAGGATTTGGCGCAGGAAACTTTAAAGCTTTGTTTGAGAGCATTGAAAGAGAGCAAGCAAAACGCGGTACTCTGTAATTATTTTTATACCTTTAATGAAACAAAGTTTATAACAAGTCATGAAAACAGAAAATATACATCTGCAATTCAAAAAAGGTGAAAATCACATTTACCTTGAGGGGAATAATGTTGAAACTCAATTATCTTTTGGTCACGAATCAATAGATGGAGAAATTTTCATTGAGATTCCTGCATTAAATATTTCTATTTCAACTTTTAAAGCTGATATTAACAGTAAAGTTAACGAAGCTGTCGTTTCTTTTATAAATTTTAGACTAAAAAAAGAAGGGATTGAAAAATTTATTCGCACTATGCTTGAATTAGGTTTTGATGTTAAGCAAAACGAAAATAACAATCGAAGAAGGTATTCATCTGTTCGAAGTAAAGATCGATCCGTTTCGAACAATAAGTTTGCTTTAGCGTGCTAGGAGTATATTTGAATTGTTTACTTGAATTTCTAACAAAAAAAGGTGTTCAGTCCGTACATATTGATAATCACACAATTGGAAGTGTTACATATTATTTCGATCATAACATTACTGAAATTTTTGATGGTGATTCTTGTGTTTCACTAGAGCGAGCCAAACGTTTTTTAAACAAATATAGCATCGAATATAAAATTCAAGATTTCAAAACTGATGAATGTGCCTGTGTTATAATTCACAATAAATTGAAAAGTTACGAACTGATATAAAAATCAAAGAACTTGAGAAAAACCAAGGGAGCAGAAATGTTCCCTTTTTTATTGAAAAATAATTAATCTAGTAGAATTCCATTTCGACCTAATTTAGGAATTTCCACATAATTTTTCGGATCTATACTTCCTGCTTCAAAGATATATTTCTTATCATACATTACATTATCTGCCCAAAAGCTTAACCAATACTGATTGTTGAGTTGAAAAAGGTCTTCCATTATGGGTTCAATTTTCGCCGCTTCGTCTGGCAATAAAATCTCTAAACAATGGCGCAATTGCGAAGTTTTAATTTCTTCGCCAGTTGTTGGATGTTTTCCGAAACCATTCGCCGTGATAATAATTCCCTCCATAATATCGTCGCGCAAGTTCAAGAGATATACATAATGTTGCGTAGCTCCTTCCTCATTTGTTTCTGGAATAATAGCAAATTTTACATTTTCAACAACTGGACCTTTTAATTCTTCGCGCATTTTTGGTGTTTTTGACAAAATTAGCCAAATTGTGCTTCTGAAAAATTAAATAAATTGAAAATTAATCTAAATGGGTTAAATTTACCTGACAAATTTAAACTTGTTTATGAATCACCTCATTACTTCCATTTTCATCCTTTTTTTTGTTTTTTGTTCCTTTTCACAAGTTCGAATTTCTGGTAAATTTTATCAACACAAAAATTCACTAATTTATGCGAAGAACGATAGTGTTTTAATTGCACATTCAATCGGATCATATTTAGGTGGACATTTATACTTGCCTAACGTTTACCTATCTGACACACTTCGACTTAAAACAAACGAAACTTTTTTCGGAAAACATTCCAATGCAATACTGAAAGAAAAGCAACTAATTTTTTATCCCAAAACAAAGAAAAAACACTCAGTTAAAGCGCAAGAAATTGAAGCGGAAGTGGGCAATTCTATCTTAAACAAAGCCTATTTGACCGAAAACTTTGGAAAAGAAGTTGAAGGGCCGGTTTTAAAACACTATCCTAATGCTTTAATTTCTATCCATTTTCCGCTAATTTTGTTTGAAAAACTTGAAAACCAAACAATTCCTTTTCAAGAATTCAGACCTTTTGTTGCCGAGAAAATTTTAGAAATAAAAGACAGTTTAATGCTTAAAAATGCGGAAATTCTTGCCTATTCTAATTCACTATGCGAAAAAATAATTGCAAAGAATTTTCTAGCTTACAAAGACAGCTTATTTGTGCTACTTTCTGATAATATGGCATCGGATAATGATTTTTATTTCAAAAAAAATGTAAACGAACTCGTAGAAATTAGCCCCGATTTATTTTTGAAATTAATTGAAGATAACGCTAAATTTAGATTTGAATTAATTGACCATTCAAATACAAAAAATAAAAGTAATACCGAAAAAATAAAAGCTGTTGAAGGTTATGAAAAAGGAAAATACTTTTATTTTAAACGATAAAATCAAGAATAAATTAACTGATCACTTCAACAACTGCAAAGCAATTCGTTTCCTAGCCTTATCAATCTCTATCACGCGAACCTCTACGTGCTGTTGCAAAGAAATAAATTGCGACGGATCTTCCACATACACATCAGCCAAATTAGATTTGTGAATTAAGCCGTTTTCTTTGATTCCTATATTTACAAATGCGCCAAAATTAGTAACGTTCGTAACAATACCCTGCAACAACATTCCTTCATGTAAATCGTCCATTCCTTTAATTCGTGCATCAAATTCAATCACTTTCGCTGCTTTGCGCGGATCTCGACCTGGTTTTTTCAATTCCTTTATAATATCCTCGAACGTAAAACCGTCTAATTCTGGAAATTGCTCCTTTTTAATACTTTTCAGCAATTCATCGTTTCCAACTAAATCTTTTACTTCCACTTTCAAGGTTTTCGCCATTTTTCCAACTGCTTTGTAGCTTTCAGGGTGAACCGCAGAATTATCTAAAGGGTTTTCAGCATCGCGCACACGCAAGAAACCCGCTGCTTGTTCAAAAGCTTTGTCTCCCAAACGTTTCACTTTTTTTAAGTCTTCGCGCGATTTTATTCCGCCATTTTCCGTTCGAAAAGCAACAATGTTTTCCGCCAAAGTTGGACCCAAACCAGATACATAACTCAATAAATAAGGCGAAGCTGTGTTCAAATCTACGCCAACCGCATTCACTGCCGAAACAACCACATCGTCTAACGCATCTTTTAATAAAGTTTGGTTCACTTCGTGCTGATACTGCCCTACTCCAACCGATTTAGGATCTATTTTCACCAACTCAGACAACGGATCCATCAAACGCCGACCAATAGAAACTGCACCACGAACCGTAACATCATAATCCGGAAATTCCTTCCGTGCAATTGAACTAGCCGAATAAATAGACGCACCGTCTTCATTCACCACAAACACATCCAAATCACGATCAAAACGCGTGTGTTTTACTAAGTTCTCGGTTTCTCTTCCAGCAGTTCCATCACCAATGGCAATGGCTTCAATTTTATAGGATTGAACCAGTTGAAACAACTTCGAACTTGCCTTGTCTTTTTCATTTTGAGGTGCATGTGGAAAAATAGTGGTGTTCGTTAATAGATTTCCACTTTCATCTAAACACACAACCTTACAACCCGATCTAAAACCAGGATCAATTGCTAAAATACGTTTATTTCCGAGGGGTGAAGCGAGTAATAACTGACGTAAATTTGTCGAAAATACTTTTATCGATTCTTTGTCTGCTTTGTCTTTTGCTTCGTTTAAAAGTTCATTTTCTAAAGACGGACACATCAATCGCGCATACGATTCCTTGCATGCACGCGCAACAGCATTACCGCAACCGTCTTCCGTTTTCACAAAAAATCGTTCCAGTTGTTCCAAAGCACTTTCTTTTTCGGGCTGCGCTTTCAAAGATAAAATTCCTTCGCGTTCTGCCCGATACAGTGCAAGAAAACGATGAGAAGCCGTTCGGTGTAAGGGTTCAGAAAAATCAAAATAATCTTTGTATTTCGCACCTACTTCCTCTTTTCCTTTCATTAATTTCGAAACCAAAATTGCTTTTCGCTGAAATAATTGGCGCATACGCGAGCGCACAACCTCGTTTTCATTAATCCATTCGGCAATAATATCTATTGCGCCTTGAATGGCTTGTTCTTCGTCTACAACTTCTCCTTTCAAAAAGCGTTCAGCCATTTGTTCTGGTTCGCCACCACGCTGCGACATGATCATTTTCGCTAAGGGTTCCAAACCTAATTTCTTTGCTTTGTCGCCTTTGGTAAGTCGTTTTTGTTTGTAGGGCAAATAAATATCTTCGAGGGTATTGGAATCAAAACATCCCAAGATTTTATCTTTCAACAAATCGGTCAATTTTCCTTGTTCTTCTATGCTCGAAAGAATGGTTTGCTGCCGTGAAATGAGTTCATCGTATTTTTTAGCTGTATCGCGAATTTGACCAATCTCTACCTCATCCAAAGCGCCTGTCATTTCCTTGCGGTAGCGAGAAATAAAAGGAATTGTAGCTCCTTCTTCTAGTAATTTCACTGTGTTTATTATTCCTTGCTGCGCCTTGCCTGTGGCATTTTGAATAAAATCTAATTTTTGCATATACAAAAGAACTAAGAAAACTCTGAATGCGCGTTAGCTTGTTAACAAAATGTAAAAATCTTCTTTACTGTATTTTAAGCTTGTATATTAGCAAGCTCAAAATTAAACACATGGCTAAAAAACCTCTCATCTTTCCTACAGCGTGCTTTACATTACTTCTTTTATTTTCATTTTCCTTAAAACAAGGCTATGAACAAATAGGAAATGCTTCCTACTACGCAGCAAAATTTGAAGGACGAAGAACGGCTTCAGGGCTTATTTTCCGAAAAGACAGCATGTATTGCGCCCACAAAACACTCAAATTTGGAACAATTTTACGCGTAACGAACCTTAAAAACGATTCTTCAATTATTGTGAAAGTGGTTGATAGAATGGGGAAAACGCCCCACATTCTTGATTTGAGTTTGGCTGGCGCAAAGCGTTTGAATTTTATTCAGGCTGGGGTTGCGAAGGTGCGAATTGAACAAATTATTGCTGAAGTTGCGAAAACTGATTCGCTGAAAGTAAAATAAGAAGGATCACCTTAAGCTGCGTTTTTGGCAAGAATTTTTATTTCTTTGGTTTTGCCGCAAGACGAAAAAACAAAAATGATTAACATGAATAAAAAAATATTTTTCATAGTATGATGATTTGTTTTATTAGTTTATGTCCTAAATTGGATTGGTAATGTAAAAAATAAATCCCAGTGTGCAATTTTACCTCAGATTTGTAATTGGTTTCATTACTCGACCTTCAATAGAAATGTTTTTCCCGAATTTGGTGCAGGAAGAAATTAGAATAAATATAAGTAAATAGTTAACTATGTATTTCATTTAATAATTAATGTTCCAAATTTTAGTTTCACCGCTATTCAGATAGATACTGTCTTTAATTGGTAAGGTAATATTATTTTTTGTAACAGTACCACTAAATTT
>JANNWW010000188.1:0-27913 GCA_031409255.1 Crocinitomicaceae bacterium | reverse complement strand
TACAAAATGGTATCGGAGTCTGGTCAAAAGAATCAATTACATAATATTGATTTTGAGCTAAAGAAACATTGCCTAATGTAAAACAAAATAAAACCATAGCAACTATATTCCAAACTCCTTTAAAAGGATTGTAATTACATTTTGACGGTCTTGAATTTGGTCTTGAATTTGAATCTGTAAATGCTCTACAATCTGTGCAAACATATCTAAACTCACAATCCTGACATACTTCAATATCATCTTTTATTGGAAAAAAGCTATTCTTCAAAAAGTTTTTAAAATCTTCAGCTCTTAACTTACCGATCTTACCAATTGAAGTTGAAATACTTGGGCAGTTTTTAACATTACCAAATTCATCAATTCCAATTTTATTATATAAGCAAGAATTATGATTTATTGATTTTAATACATGCCCTTGATTTCCTGAAAAAAAGAAAGGAGAAATTATACCACAATGTTCTGATGATTTTATTTTTTCTTTAGTATAAAGAATATTTCTACTAGATTCAACTTTTTTATTTTCATCTACAGAATGAAAAAGAATGTTTAAGAAATTAGGGTATGTTTTTAAATTATTTATAAAATCCTGATAGTTTTCTTGAAATAAAGTAATTACTTCAATTGTCTCAATTGAACTTAATTGTGATTTGTTAAAAAAATCTATGATTTTATCATTTCCCTTTCCATTAAAAGCTCTTAATTGAACTGTTTTACATCTTAATTCAGATAATATACTAACTGTTTTTTCAATTGAAAAATTTGAATCTTCATTAAAATCAATAATTGCATTTTCAATGTGATTAGAAGAATAATATTTTAAATCTAAATCGGAAAAGTTTTCTTTAAGAAAATCAGGAACTTTAAATATCATTGATTCATTTAATAAATGATCTAAAACTTCTTGATCTAGTGTAGAAATATTATTTGAATCTAAAATAAAGTCTACATGATACCAAGAATCATTTTGTAAATCAATAATTAAATTCATTTTATGCCCTTTTACAAACATAACATTACTTGCAATTGTATACATTATAATAGATGCTCAGGATTAAAAATTAATGAAATTTTAGAAATGGAAGAAATTCTTTCTTGCCCAATGTAATTAATGTCTTTTATTGATAAATTAATAATTTCATTAGATTCATTTAAATCAGGATTTTTCTTTTCTGATAAAAAAAACAAATCAACGGGTAAATTATTTTCTTTAATATCTGTTTTATCAAGATAATGATTTATAATTCTATTTTTCATTTTCAATTAGATGTTTAGCAATTTCCATTTCTAAGTTAAAATTGCAAATTTCTGAATATCCTGTAAATTGTCCTCCGGGATTGACTTCTAAAAAATAATATTCATTTTCTTTAGATAATAGAATGTCAATAGAACCTGTGTCCATAGAAATATTCTTCATAAACGAATGCAATTTAGTCTCAATTTCATTAGGTAAATTATAAGGTACAACTCTATTCATTCTTTCTATATCATAATTTCTACAATCAACTTGTGTGTTTTCTTGTTGTTGTGATAAAATAGCAGAAGTCCACATTTTTCCTTTTAGATAAAAAACTCTTAATTCTAAAATTTTATCAATTTGTTCTTGGAATAATGTCAATGGGAATGTTTCTGGAAATGATTCAATTTCTTCAAATTCAACATTTTTAGTTAATTGTTGAAAAACTTTTTTTCCTTTTTTATCTCCAAAGAAAAGTCCAATATCTAAAGATTTTGTAATAACTTTTTGAATTTGGGATTTTTTAAAGAATTCTTGAATATCAGATTTATTTTTAGTTAATAGGGTATTTGGTATTTTTAAACCAATTTGAATAGCCTTTTTTAAATTGATTATTTTGTTAGTTCTACTACCATTATCTTTACCTAAAGTGTATTTTTCTGTGAAAAAATTATCAACTATCTCTTTTTGAGACATTTCGTATGTTGTGAAAAAATACTTTAGTCTACTGTTAAAATCATAGAAATCTCCTGGGTTTGATCGAGAATTAGTGCCTTTTGAGAGCTTAACCATTCCACCTCTGTAAAAAGATATATAATGCTTTTCAGATTTGAATTGAGAAAATTGAGATGACATTAAATGAGAATTTACATTACCAATTAATATTGATTTCAATTCAATATCAAATTTATCAGTATAAAATATTTTTACACTTTTAGAATAAAAAGCTAACCAATCAGCAATTATTTTTGAAGTGTAATCACCATAATAAGTAATCAAAAGATATTCAGTGGAAATTTTCATTCACACATCTCTTTTAATAATTCAAGTCCAATAGATTTTCTGTTTTCATTTATAAAAATGAGTTCATCTCCACAAAATTTACTTTTACCATAAGCTCCATACTTTACTGGCTTATTTGATAAAATCATACATCGATCATACCACATTGCATATTCAAGATTTGGCATGTTTTTATTCAAAAGTTCTTTTTGAAAAAGTCCACTTAAAGAAAGAAAGTCTGATTCTCTCGTAAAATGTAAAATCAGGACATAAGATATTTGTGTTCCAACTCTATCTATAGATGGATAACCATAATTACTAATAATATCTACAAACTCGACTATATTAATTGAATCCAATTTGTTTTGTAAATTCCATAATGAATCTGTTTCTTTTTTTGAGTTTTTATTAAGAACAATTTCATTCCTGTATTTTTGGTCTTGTTTTAGCATTTTTTTTAATTCTCGTCTTATCTTGATTTTTTCATTAAATCTTAAGTCTTTTTGAGAATAAACTATATTTGAAAAAAGAATTATAAATATTATTGAGAAGTATTTCATCTGTATTAAACCATTAATTGAGTAAAAAAAAGGCTATCTCTAAATAGAGATAGCCATGATTTGAAATTATAAATCAGCTGGTTGTTCGTAGATTGAATCTACTTTGTTATTAAACAAACCACACATTGTAACTTCATCACAATTTCCGTTAGTCATTGTAGTTTGAATTACTTTTTGCCCTCCTTTTACAGATTCTAATTTAACTGCTTTACCTTCAAAAGCTTTCAATGAATTCTTTTTCATTTTATCAAATTTAGTTCCCCTACTCATACTCGCTTTTCGGTAACCTCCAGCACAAAAATTAACTATCTTTGTAAATCGCTTTGTGCAATCGATAAACAAAGATGCGCAAACATTGAGGTCGGTAAACGCCAAATCATGCGTCTTAAGTAAGGGCTTGTTACCGCAAGCTCTAATTCTTTATTTTTAACCCGAAAATTTAAGTTCTGAAATTCAGAATGATAATTCGGTTTTTGTCAAGTTGTTTCTTTGTGTTCAATTAATAGAACGTTACAAACTTAGTATTTATTTTATTGCAAGTTTAATCTTAAAAAAAATGATTTTAATCGATTGTTAAAATCATTTTATCGAACAAATCATTAATTCTCTTAATCTTTTGGAACTAGCTTTATTTATAAATAATTCAATGATTTTCTATCTTTTTTTAATCTATTTGAATTTTTAAGTAAGGTATTTTCTTTGTTTTCGTAAATTTATAAAAATATTTTGGAAACACATGTGTATCCGAAATTTTTTCTAACAACCCGACTTTTGCAGTGTGAAAAATCGGGAAGATTTAATTTTGTTTGGTACTCATCTTAGAAAATTAAGAGAGGAACGTAATTTAAGCCAACAACAACTTGCCGATATGTCTAATGTTGCTAAAATCACAATACAAAGAATTGAAAACGCAAAATTTTCAGTTACACTAGATGTACTTTTTTCTATAAGTGAAGGAATTGAAATTTCTATTTCAGAATTATTGAAAATAAATTGAAAAACAGAAACAAATAACTACCTTTGTAAAATAAGCTGAATGTCTTCACCCAAAAGGTTCGATTTTTTACCCGCCTCGGGTACAAAAGCTCTGACAATTAAGTCAGAGCTTTTTTTATGCATTAAAAGCTTGTGAATTGGCTTCCACCTTTCACAGGAAAACGAAATCCCGAACGTCTTACGATGTTCGGGATTTTTAGTTACTATAAACTAATATTACAAAACGAATAGTTTTAAAAACAGGCGTATTAAACCCTATTTTTTCTTAGCAACAACTTTCTTTCCTTTAGAAAAAACCCCTGGTTTTCCGCCAACTTTCTTCCCCACTCCTTTTGCAGTGCGTTGCGCATTCACAACAGCTATATTTTGCGGAGATTTTCCAGCTGGTTTTCGGCTGCGTTCCTTGATTTTAGCTTCGCGAACTAAGGCAGCATACTCCAAATCGGCAGCAGATTTATCAATTAAGGTTTCAACTCTTTTTGAAGCACTCACTTTTGTGTACTTCTTTATCAAATCTTGTTCTGCATGCTCTTTGGCTTTTGCATCGTTTCGGATTGCTTTTTCACTGTCTTTTCTACTTCCTTCCAATTCTGCGAATAATGCGTCTCGTTCTTCCGGCTCCAATTCTCGGTGCTCGCCAATGGGCAAACCCTTCAATTCTAGGTGCATAATGCGTGTTCGTTCTAATTTAATGACTTCAAAACCAAAATATTCACACATTCTACGAATTTGACGGTTCAAACCTTGAATTAATGTAATACGAAATGCCGTTTGGTTGACCATTTCAACCTTGCACTTTTTTGTAACTTGACCTAAAATGGGAACGCCCTGCCCCAATTTCTCAATAAATTGTGGAGAAATAGGTTTATCAACCGTTACCAAATATTCTTTTTCATGCATGTTACCTGCGCGAAGAATCTGGTTCACAATATCGCCATCACTCGTCAATAAAATTAATCCTGACGAATCTTTGTCTAAACGACCAACGGGGAAAATACGTTCGCCATAACGAATATATTCAATTATATTACTCGGATCGATTGGGTCTGTTGTGCTCGTAATTCCAATTGGTTTATTAAAAATAAGATAAACGGCTTGGGCCTTCGCTTTTGATTCTATCTGCAATCCGTTCACCAAAACACGGTCGCGAGGGCGCACAACACTTCCAATAGTTGCAACAACTCCATTAATTTTAACCATTCCTTTTTCTATGAAACGATCTGCATCTCTGCGCGAGCACATACCACTTTCGCTGATGTATTTATTGAGTCGGATTGTGTTTTGCATCTTATTTTTTCTCAAAGATAGATAATAACTGAGTTCGATTCTAAATTCTTCTCAGATAGCCAATAAATGCATCTAATTATGCTGAAATCTTAAATTATTAGCGAGCCAAATTAAAAGGTAAAAAAGAAAATGCTTGGTTCAAGAGCAAAAAATATTGAAAATTTCAAAAATGATTCCATTAAATATTAAATCACACAATCTAAATTGATCAAAATCGTTAAATAAAAGACTTAACATACGTAATTCTTGTGATTTTTAAGTCAATGACCTATATTTATATACTTCAAAAAAAATGAGAATGAAAAAGAATAGTTTATCAATCAAACAAATACTTGGTTTCACCTCGAAACTAATTCTTGTTTTACTGCTTTCGAACAAAGCTTTAGCACAAGGAAATTTAAGTTTTGTTTTCGATAATACTTTACCCGTTACAATTGGAGCAATACCACTAGAAAATCCGTGGTTTGGTGGAATTAATTACGGTCAATTTTCTACAATTGATTTTGATTTTGATGGCGACGACGATTTGTTTTATTTCGACCGAAGTGCGAATCAAATACGTTTATTCGAGCACCAAGTTTCAGGTCTAACACATCTATATTCTGATTACAAAAATGCTGCAGAATTGTTTCCAATTGACATCCGTTACCGTTGTCAATTAGTTGATTTTGATGGAGATGGAAGAAAAGATTTGTTCACATATTCTCTTGGAGGTTTAGCTGTTTACCGAAACATAGGAGCATTTGGAACTGGGCTGCAATGGCAACTATTCAAAGATGTTGTTTACACGGAATACCTCGGAAGTCAGTCTAATTTATATGTCAGTTCGGCAGATTTGCCTGCTTTAACTGATGTAGACAATGATTCAGATTTAGATGTCTTAACTTTTCATATTGGAGGAGAACGAATCGAATATTTTCAAAATCAAAGCATGGAACTATACGGTCACAACGATTCCTTGATTTTTGTGCTAAAAAATGAATGCTGGGGACAATTTCGAGAAGACGCGAACAACAATACAGTTTTTTTAAACAACACCACTTTTCCTTGTGGAATTGGATCAATAGCTACACCTCTTAAACCTGTAAATTCTGGTGTAATTTCCTACGAAAAACATGCCGGATCTAATGTGTTAGCAATAGATATAGATGGAAATGGAGTGAAAGACTTGGTTTTGGGAGACATTTCACACACAACCGCAACCTTATTAATTAATGGTGGAAGCGCTCCGAATACAAATTCGCCCATGCTCAGTCAGGATAATTTTTTCCCTTCAAATACAGTTCCCATAGATGTAAATCTTTTCCCTGGATTTTTCTTCGAAGATGTAGATTTCGATGGAATTAAGGATTTACTCGTTACTCCGAGCGCTCGAAACGTTTCTGAAAATCAAAAGTGTGTGTTTTTTTATAAAAATCAAGGTTCGAATACTTTACCTAATTTCAATTTTATTCAAACAAATTTTCTGCAAGACGAAATGATTGATCACGGTTTGGGAAGTATTCCTTGCCTAATTGACCAAAATGGAGATGGAAAAAAAGACCTCATCGTAAGTAATTTCTATCGTTATAAACCTGTTTTGAATAAAGAAAGTGGATTGCTCGCCTACCGAAATACTGGAAGCTTAATTTCTCCAACATTTACTTTTCTTGATAATAATTTCTTGAACTTCAATTCAGCAGGTTATGGTTTGCGATTGGTTCCTGCATTTGCTGACACAGACAACGATGGCGACCAAGATTTATACCTAGGAAATGAATTTGGAACAGTGCTTTATTTTCAAAACACAGCTGGAGTTGGAAATCCTTTAGCATATACCAGTCCAATAAGTTTGCTCGATTCGGCTAATGTTGCAATAACCGTAGGTTCGCATTCATTCCCGCAATTAATAGATTTGAATTCAGACAATTTACTCGATTTAGTTATTGGAAAGAAAACTGGTGAAATTGCTTACTATCAAAATGTTGGAACGGCTTCTTTACCAAAGTTTTCATTAAAGAACCCACAGCTCGGAAATGTAGATATTTCCGCTACACCTGATGGTTATTGTTCGCCGCATTTTTTCAAATCGAACGATACTTTACAGCTTTTCGTGGGTGCCTTCGATGGTAAATTACATTATTTCAAGAACATTGAGGAAAATTTACTTCCGGGTGAAAACTTTGAGCTCGTTTCAAATAACTTTCTGAACATTAACACAAGTGCTTATTCTAGCTTTTGGGTGGAAGACATTGATGGAGACGGGAACTTGAATTTATTTATTGGTCAGGATTTGGGTGGCTTAAATCATTTGGAGGTAGACCCAAATTCGTCAGCTGCAATAGACGAGAAAAATCAAATCTTGGTTTCGCTTTTCCCTAATCCAAGTTCAGGAAATGTTTCAGTTGAACTAATTAATTGTAAGTTTGAAAGTTTACAGATAGTAGATTTGAATGGTCGATTCATTTTACACGAAACCGAACAGCAATTTTCTGCTGAAACCTTACTATCCGGCACGTATCTTATACGAATTCAAACGTCTAAAGGAGCCAAAACTTTACGTTTCATAAAGTCGTAATTATTTCATTTTAAGAACTTGCAGCTTAGTAATTTAAGGTGTTTATCAAAATTCTTTTCAGTAAGAATGGTATTGAAACTTTAAACTAACGATTCAATAGGCATTTCTACTTTATTATTCTATTAGCTAGAGAAGTTAAATTGAGTTGTTTTGATTTGAAACAACATCATTTTGATTAAAAATAAAGTTGCATTCTTTAATACAAAATTTTACTTAAGAAATAGTTATAAAAAAAGGTCGACCAATTTTGGCCGACCTTTTATTATTTAAAAAGAGTTCTTAGTTCTTAACAACCAATTTCTTAGTAACAGTTGAATTGTTAGCAGTGAAGTTTATAGAGTAAACACCAGCAGACAATGCAGCAGTATTAATAGAAACTGAACTTGTTCCGTTAGAAGCAACTTGCGAAGCAACAACTTTACCAGTCATATCAACAATATTGATAATTGCTGAAGCAGCGTTATTTAAATCAAAAGAAACTGTTACCATATCCGATGCAGGATTAGGGAAAACAGAAACCCCAAATTCATTTGCTACTTCTTCAGTTAAAGATAAACTTGGGTTGAAAGTTAATTCAACCATTGGAGTAGTTGTCATGAAAAACCAAGTATCAGTTTCGTCTCTTAAGAAAGTTGTTTGTTCAGCAGAAACACCACTAGCACCCAAAACGATATCGTTTCCTACACCACCAGAACCTGGTGTGCTAACAGTAACCAAATACGTTTTGTTAGCCTCTACTGGCACTGGTGAATCAAAAGCAATTGTAACAAATGTTCCAAGTTCACCAGCTGTTAACTCGTGTAATTGCGTTTCAGCAATTGTAGCAAAGTCAGCAGTTTCTGTTTCATGAATTTTGTATGAAAACAATTGTCCTTCAACAGATGTAGCAGCAATAAATGCACGAACACCAGTAGCGTCATTCGCTTGAAAAATGTCATAAACATTACCCATTACATATTTATTCCCTTGGTTAAATAGACCGCTTGTAGCAGTTGTACCAGTTCTTGAATAATCATATTGCGTAACTCCAAAATTGATTACCGGCAAAGTGTTATCTGAAGGATTTGCATCAACTCCATTCGTTACACCTCCAGTGAAAGCAAAATTAGCAATCGCTGCAGGTGAAAATGGAATTGTTAAATCTAAAGTATCTGAAGCAGCAACAGGAAGTAAAAATGGTGCTGAAGCTCCTGCAAAAACTGGAGAAGGAATTGCTCCATTAAAAGTAACAGTTTGATCAACAGATCCGTTGTTTTTAGCAACAGCTGAAAATCTAACATCAGCAACTTGATCTAATGGTGTTTTGAAATAAGGTAATCTTGCACCCCATGGTCCTTCAGTTCCCCAAAAAATTGAGTTTAAAGAAACGTCATTTGCTTCTAAGTCTAATAATTCAACATCATCGACTGCCCAGAACCAATCAAATGATCCTTTGTAACGAAAACCAATGCGAACATCTGGTTGACCACCTGCAACAGAAGTAATATTCACTTGAATTGAACCTGGATTAGCTGAATTTGTATTTTGAGCTTGAGCTTGATTAACTTGAAACTCAGTCCATGTAACACCACCATCACCTGAAACAATTACAAAATAAGTTTCTGCAAAATGACGAGTAATGTGTTTAAATTTCATGTTCACTGTTGGATGAGTTGAACAATCAATATTCGAATTAAAACGAATATCAGCGTTTTGTGTTTCACCATCACCGCCATTGTTCATATCTGAGTTAATCCATGCGAAACCATTTGCAGCAGTTGCAAAGCCGGCAGGGTTTAATGCAGCAGTAGGTAAAGTAACAACGCCAGATGTAACTACCCAGTCTCCAGAAGTGTGAGGAGGAGTTCCAAGAGGATTATTAGCAGTAACCCACATTGTTTCATCTGCGAAATCATTCGTGAAGAAAACTGCTTTTGACTCGCTATAAATTGTTTGAGGAACTTTCTCACCAATCGTATTCATTTTGAAAGATTGGTAGTTTTTTTCAATTTGCCCGTTAACAGCTGAAAACGCTACTAATGACAAAGTACATAAATAAATTTTTTTCATATTATAAAATTGATTTTGTGTAAAAATACAAAACTTTTTCATGTGTTTATCATTTGAAAATATTTTAAATTCACACAAGTTATACAAATTCAAGATGAAATTAATTTCAAAGAGTTGGAATTGAAAGTTAATTAATCATTAAATGTTTGTAATAATTTACAATTTGCTAATCTTTGTCGCATTAAATAAATAATTTTGTAACCTATTATCATTTTATGAATGGACTAATTAATCAATTTACGAAAGAGTTTGACAAATTGATAAGTGAATTTGAACTTCCCTTGGAAAACAAAATTCTTGTTTTTTCTTTACTCCTTTTTATCATTCTTTTATCGCCAATCATTTTAAGAAGATTGCGTGTGCCTTCATTAATTGGTCTTATTATTTCAGGAATTGTAATTGGACCAAATGGTTTTGGATTAATTTCAGCAGAGAACATGACTGATGGATACGTTGGAATGTTTTCAACCTTTGGTTTATTGTACATTATGTTTATGGCTGGTTTGGAGCTAGACATGCAGCAATTCAAACGTTTCAAAAATAAATCTCTCGTATTTGGATTTTTAACTTTTGCAATTCCACTTGCTTTAGGTTACCCACTTTGCCGCTATGTTCTCGGTTTAAATGAAATGGCAAGTCTTTTAACCGCCTCCATGTTTTCTACACATACATTAGTTGCTTACCCTATTGTTTCAAAATACGGAATCTCAAAAATGGAAGCCGTTGCTATTGCTATTGGAGGAACAATTTTAACCGATACAGCCGTTTTGATCATTTTATCAGTTATTTCTGGTTCTGAAGGAGGAGCAATAAATACCAACATTTTAATTCATTTAGTTTTCACACTAACTATCTTCAGTTTGATTATGTTTTGGCTAGTTCCAATTATTTCACGGTGGTTTTTTAGAAAACTCGAATCTGAAAAAAACGCACATTATATTTATGTGATGTCTGTTTTGTTTTTTGCAGCTTTTCTTTCTGAAGCCGCAGGAATTGAACCAATAATTGGCGCCTTTGTGGCTGGTTTAGTTTTGAATCGCTTAATTCCACACAACTCTCTACTAATGAACAGAATTGAGTTTGTTGGAAACTCCTTGTTCATTCCGTTTTTCTTGATTTTTATTGGAATGGTTGTGAAGATAGACGCGCTAACCAGCAATTCTTGGGGATGGATAGTTGCAGTTGTTTTAACTAGTTTCGCCATCTTCAGTAAATTTTTGGCAGCCTTGTTTACACAGCTAATTTTTAAAATGAAAGCGAGTGAACGAAAAGTGATTTTCGGTCTTTCAACTGCTCATGCAGCAGCAACTCTAGCCATAATTAAAGTTGGGGCAGACATGAAGATTATTGATATTAATATCGTGAATGGAACCATTATTTTGATTCTAATTACAAGTATGACCGCCTCATTTGTTACTGAAAATGCAGGTAAAAAACTCTTAATTGACCAAGGAAAAGATGAGAAAATTACCGGTCCAGCTCTTCGAACACAGCACGTTATGGTTGCCGCAAACGAATTAAAAGGCAACGAAAAGATTCTAGATTTCTCTATTCTTATCTCTGATGTGAAAGTGAAAAACCCAATTTCAGTAGTGAGTGTTTTAGAAAATGACGACAAAGCTGAAGCAAATATTCGCCGATCTAGAAAACACATGGACGATTTTATTTCGCATTATTCATCTGGTGAAATTTCTGTGAATGCAATGGCAACAATTGACCACAATTTTTCGAGTGGAATTGGTAGAGTTTCAAAAGAACTTGCAGCAGATATTATTTTATTAAACGATCACAGTAAAACAAATATTTTAAAACGTTTGATTGGCGATGAACGTGAAAACCTACTCGATTCTTGCGACAAAACAGTTTTCTTTTGTCACATTGATTTAGCACTTCAATCATACAAACGCGTAGCAGTTGCCTGTCCAATCCATGCAGAATTAGAACCCAGCTGTAATCAGTGGCTTGAGAGAGTTATGCGGATTTCAAAAGAATTGAATCTAGATTTAGATGTGTATTCCACACGCGAAACTTTTGAAAAATTTAAAACCTACCGAACAGACAGAAAGTTTGGTGTAGATTTAACACACCACGACATATCACAAATGGAAGAAATACTTGAAAAAGTTGGATCTATAAAAAAAGACACGCTTTTCATTCAAATTTTAGCGCGTGTAGGATCAGTCTCCACTTTTTCAGGAATTGAAACACTAGTACAACGCCTCGATAAGGAACTCACTATGGACAGAGTTTTTGTTTATCCAGCTCAAATGTCAGCCGACACATCCTTTGCAGCTTATGAAGACATGAATTCTACTCCAATCGCAAAAGGTGTTGAAACACTTACGAAAATAGGTAAAGAAGTGGGCGAAATTTTCAAGAAAAACGATAAATCAGAGTGAATTACTAAGTAAGAAAAACGGAAAATCAAAAGCAGTTTAAAATAACATTATTCAATTTTCCATTTAACATTCTCAATTAATTAGCTTTCATTCCGCCTGGCTTACAACATGTTGGTAATTCTTCAAAAGCTTTCGGATCTGCCGGAACTTCATCTGCAGAATAACCTATAGAACTGATTTTCTCCTTTATTTTGATTACTTCAATGAGTTTCGTTTTGAACTTAACTGTCACTTTCATTGAGTTCATATCCATTTCAGCAAATTTAATTCCCTTTGTGTTATTCAATCCATTCTCTATGCGCTCTTCACAATCTGCACATTGAGCACTTGTTTGAATTACAGCAGTCGTGTACTTACTTACTTTTTGAGAAAATGAATTTACAGATAAAAGTATTGTTCCTATTAGAATAATTTTTTTCATATTTTATTTTTAGATACGTTATTTTTTCTTTCTTTTTATTTCATACTTAATACCTGCATAAATAATTGTTCCGGTAATATATGAATTTATTCTTGTTGCATCAAAATCTTGTGAAAAGGGATTTACAGCATCAATGATTGGATTTTTTTGACGGATATTAAAGAGGTTTTCAGCACCAACATAGAAGTCGAAGGATTTTAGATGATAAGTAATTTGTGCAATGCTCATTGGCATCCATCTGCTGTTATTTCCTTCAATCACTTCCGAACCCAATTGATACGAATACATTCTCATTGGACTCATCAAGTTGAGGGTTCCATCCATTTCCCATTTTTTATTTCGAGATGCAAATGCTGCATTTATTAAAAACCGATTTCTAGATTGCATTACTTGCTGTTGAATGATCCCATTGTAACGTGCTTGGACTGCTAAAAATTTATAGGCAAAACGAAGCGTTAGTGGTTTCCAAGGAATGAAACTTATCTCCGATTGCAAAACTCTTGTTGAGCCTGTGTTTTTTTGAAACTCGAAGTAAATCCGATCAAATGATCTTTCTCTATCAATAATCAATTGATTGGTGAAAAATGTTTGATATAAATCTGTTGTCCACGAAGCAGCACGATTCCATAATTGGAACGAATTTGCAACTGAAACTCCCCCGTTCCAAATCACTTCTTGCTCATCTTTAGTAGGCAGAATCCACGTTTTTCCAGTTGCCATTAACGAAACATTGTCCTGCAAAATCGTTGGCAACCTCCAGGCTTTCCCTATAGTGAAACGAAAATCAGTTCGTTCGGTTATGGAATACTTATAGTGAATTCGAGGTGAAAACTGATGTTTAAACTGGTCAACCAAATCATAGCGACCTCCAAGAACTATGATTGATCGTAGACCCGAATAGCTGTATTCACCAAAAAAACCAAGTGTACGCAAATTTCTGTTTCTCTCATAAAGACTCAACTTTTGAGAAAGGTCTTGCGCCAAACCACTAACTCCCAAACGGTATTTATGAATTGTTTTTTTTATAATTCCATCATAAATTACATTCACAAATGCACGGTTTTCTCTTCCTCCAATTGAATTCAAACCAAACTTTCCAGATTGGTCGTGCCATTTGTATTGGTAGATGATTCCAAGAGAATGACCATACTTCTTAAAAATAAAACCCGTTTTTGCAAAAACCTCAACATGTTTATTGGTATTGTTTGCCTCATATCGCTGCGAAATTTCGGAAAGTTGACCCCCCAAACGCTCGTCAGCATAAGCCAAAACTCCAAATCTGCTTTCAAATCTTTTCGAATTGTACTCCCATCGGTTCATAAATGAGGCCGATTTAAACAAAGGCAAATCACGGAATTTATCCTTGTTTTGATCAACTTCCGTTTGTAAAATGGATCCATGAACGAAGCTAGCTGTGCTCCATTTATCGTTCAGAATTTGTCCTCCATGGACATTTAATTCAGTTCTGCCTAAAGAATTTCCATACGCATTCACAAACAAGCGTTGGGTGGTTTGTGGTTTTCGAAATTCAACATTAATCAAACCTGCCATCGACTCAAAACCATTTACTACAGAACCAGTGCCCTTCGTTATTTGAATCGACTCAACCCACGTTCCAGGAATAGAATTCATGCCAAAACTACTTTCGATTCCAGTGAGAAACGGAATGTTCTCCAGTTGAAACTGAGTGTAAATGCCATCTAGACCCAACATTTGGATTTTCTTAGCTCCTGAAACTGCATCAGTAATATTTACATCTACTGTTGCGTTTGTTTCAAACGATTCAGATAAATTACAACAAGCTGCTTTTCGAAATTCACCTTCTCCTAAATTTTCCAATAAGTGAGGTGACAAACGGTTTATACCTTTCGAATCGCGTTTGAATTCAACAATTACTTCTTCTAGTTCATTTACCTGAAAAAGGTAAATCTCAAGTCCAATAAATCGGTCGTTTTTTGAAACAGAAACGCGCTCGCTGGTGAATCTGGAATGGGTAATAATTAATGTGTCGGGCAATAATTTAGGAAGGGTAATTTCAAATTTACCTTCCTCGTTTGTGTAAACTTCTGTTTGTTGGATAGTTATTTTGGCTTGTTTTAACGGAAGACTTTGTCCGTTCACAATTCCAAAAACCTTTCCCTTTAATTGTGCGTTTCCATAAACAGTGAAAAAGAGAAACACACTTAAAAATAAGTATTTCATACAATAAGAATTTATTCAACAATTAATTTAATTGCTGAAATCTAAATTCTCCAAGTACAAATTCGTTGTAAATAGTGTAATGTTTCTAGAGGAGGTGGTGAAGAATCAGTGTAGAATTCAATCTCTTCATTATTAACAATTAAGTGAGTTGATTTTTGACTAAAATAAAAATCGGGTTCTTCAAAAAGGTAAAACTCTTGACTTATCTTTTGAAAAATATCAAATGAAAACTTAAGTTCTTGCACATCATCGCTACAACAGTCTTCTTGTTCTGCTATGTCCTTTACTTCACAACAGGCAGATTGACAGCTTTTTTCCTTAACTTCTTCTTCACAATGAGAAGAGGGAACAAAGAGTGTTTTGAATTCAGTATTTTCGGTTTTACAGGTGTGCGTAAATACAGGAACTCCAATTGAACCAACCGTAATTAGCGCAACAAAGAAAATGAATATACTTTTTTTCAACTGCATGAAACAAATTTACAACTTATATATAGAACTAAAACTACTTAAAGTTTAAAAAAATTGAAATGCTAAGAAACAAAGTTGTACGGAAAATCGCAACTACCAAAATTCTATGTGCATGTTTCCGTTTTCCAGATGTATTTAAACACTGCAACTTTGTCTCATAAATTTTAAACTAAAACAAAATGAAAAAGATATTGACACTTATTAGCGGATTGTTATTGATGAATCATGCACAAGCCCAAAATCCATCAATTATTATTGGCGGAATTGAAGTAAAAGGTTTCACATACAGTGAAGATGTATTGCGTTCAGTAATATACAAAGATGTTGTAAACACTGGAAGATATACCGTAAACGATCGCTACGACGTTGCAGAAAAAATGGGGTCTGAAAAAATCAATGCGTGCATGGGGAAAGAATGCCTCGTAAAAATTGGAAAAGAATTGAACGCCGAATTTGCAATGTCAGCGAGTTATGATGGTTTGGGAGATCGAATACTTGTTTCAATGAAGATTGTTCATGTACCAACCGGACAAATTACTAAAAATGTAATCGAACAATTTGAAAATCAACCACGTGAGATGAACCGTATTACTGGAGTAATGATTGAGAAATTAATTATAGGCACTACAACTCAAACAACTGCAACCAGTCTTATTTTCAAAGAAGGACCAGCTGCAACACCTGGCTTAGGGAAATTAAATAATAACGGTCCGCGAATTGGTATAGCGGTTCCGACGGGTCAAACACTCGATTTTTTAAGTAGAAGTGCCCGAGATGGAGGTTTAGAAAGCGGACAAATTCCACTTTTATTCAACTTCGGATACCAATTAGAAAAACAATATGCTGGAAGCGAAAAATTCAGTGGTTTGTTTGAGTTTATTGGAAATGTTTCGGGCTTAGAGCGTGCAAAACCAGTTCCGTCTATTGCCATTCTTCATGGAGTTCGTTTCGGAAAAGGTGCTTGGGAAATTGCTGTTGGCCCATCAATTACTTTGCGAAAAGAATTAACGGGTACAACAGATTTTGATGGTCAGTTTAAAACAGAATCACAATTGAATGCCTTAGGAGTTTTAAATCCTGAATCGTATAGTTATTTCACCCGTTTAGATAACCGTGGTGCAACGTATGTTTCTTCCAACTTTGTTGTGGGTTTTGGTAGAACATTTCGTCCGGGAGCATTAAATGTTCCGGTAAATGCATACGCTTCTATGAGTAAATACGGAACTTCTTATGGAATTTCGATGGGAATAAACATTACAAAATCGAGATCATATACGCAAACTTACCGCTAAACTTTTGATTCAATAAAATTTAATTATTGAATGAACGGTGTGTAAATAATCAATAGAATCTTTCTTAGAATTTTCACGCTTAAATCAGAGAATTCAAAATTAAAGTCGCTAGTAGAAATACCAGCGACTTTTTTGAATTTTATTTCTTTCACACTAATTCATTTTCTGATTGACATGATTATTTTAAAAAGAACTATTTTTATTTAGATTTTTTCTCCGGAACAGTATCATCTCCATGTTTCCCCCACGGATGACACTTAGCTATGCGTTTCGATCCTAAAAACAAACCTTTAAACGGTCCATGAATTTTCAACGCTTCTATCATGTAGGACGAACAAGTTGGGTTGAAGCGGCATGCATTTGGTAGAATCGGACTGATAATCCACTGATAAATTTTCACAGGAATCATTAACACAAAAGACAAAAAACGCAGAATATATGTCATACTACAAAAATAGAGTAAAATGAGTATCTGTTACTTAAACCAAACTTTTAATTCTTCGCAAAAAAATTACTTCTGTATGTTCGAAATAAACTAAGAAATATATCTTTGCATTCGAAAACAACCCTAGTATTCCATAATAAATGAGCGAAAAAAAAGGTCTAATACATAAATTAGGACAGAGGTACATAGATAAAACTATTTCAAGACTGGAGTCCAACACTTCGCAAGCATACATATTAAATGAATCTCAACAAAAAGCACTCAACAGAGTTGCTTATAAAACTTACTTTTGGTCGGCTGTAATTGGTGCATTAGCAGTTGTCATTGTTGTTTTACCTGTTCACATTTGGCCAAATTTATTTGGAATTCAAAAATTTAATCTTTTTGGAAACAAAATAGAATTCGAAGTCTACTATACTTTATATGCAGTTGCAATGCTGTTTCCAGAAATCTGGACATTGAACTACCTCAATTTAAGAGCTGTAAAAAAAATCTGCTTAATCTGCAATCACCCCAATAAAAACAGACAAGATTACAAAGATCAGATTTCATTGTTAACTGAGGCCGGACTAGAAATTCCGGCAAAACATTTAAAAGAGCTATACATAGATCCTTACGTTGGTTTATCAAAATTTTCATACTACAGTGTTTTCTTATTTATGAAACTAAAAGCAACGCTTTCCAACATTGTAGTGAAATTATTGGTGAAACGATTCTTAGGTAGATATGCCTTGCGAATTGTTACTGATTTAGCTGGAATTCCAATTTTTGCTTTTTGGAATGCTTGGGCGAGCAGAGCAGTAATTAAAGAAACACGAATGCGTGTTATGGCAAGTGCTGCAACTGCAGATTTTTTAGAAGAAATTACGCTGCAAGACCTAGAATCAGTGAAACATAAAATTGGGTTAATCTTTCATTTCGTAGCACAGAAAAAACGCTCTTATAATTTTGCAATATATGCATACATTAAAGAAGTTCTTCTAATTATTCCAACAATTCAGCTCAAAATAAGCCATGAAGTTGATGTAAAAGAACTTTTCACTGGTGATGATGGAAAAGACAGAATAATAGCTAAATTACTTGTGTTTGGTTTAATCGTTGATGGACATTTGTCAATAAAAGAGAAATTGGTATTAAAAAACTTAACAGACGAGGTTTGGTTTCCTTACGCAACCAACGAACTAGAACTAGCTGTATCTAATTATTGCAAAGGAAGAGGATTACCACTTTTATGATTTTCAAGCTAAAGAAATAATAATCCAAACTCTTGCTTTGTTTTTAAACGGATTATTAAATTAAAGCAATTTCTAGCACATCTTTCATTGATTTAACAAAGTGAAATTTCAAACCTTTGATGTAAGTTTCCTCTATTTCTTCAATATCAACTCTATTTCGTTCACACAAAATAATCTCTTTAATAGACGCTCTTTTGGCAGCTAAAATTTTCTCTTTAATTCCACCAACTGGTAAAACTTCGCCTCGCAAAGTTATCTCCCCTGTCATTGCTAAATTTTTCTTTACTTTTTTACCTGAAAAAGAACTCGCTAATGATGTTAGCATAGTAATTCCGGCGCTAGGTCCGTCTTTGGGAGTTGCCCCTTCGGGAACATGAATATGAACGTTTCTTTCTTCAAATATATCTTGCGCCAAGTTGAACCATTCTGCATGGGCTTTTAAAAATTCGAGCGCAATTACAGCAGATTCTTTCATTACATCGCCCAAGTTTCCGGTTAATGTTAGCTTTCCTTTTCCTTTTGTTAAGGAAGATTCGATGAAGAGAATATCTCCACCAACGCTTGTCCATGCCAATCCGGTTACAACTCCAGGAACGTCATTCGATTCATATTTTGTTTTTTCACGACCAGGTCCTAAAATTTCAACTAACTCATCTGGTGCAATTTTTACTTCAAAAGTTTCTTCCATTGCAACTTGTTTTGCTCTATGGCGCACCAATTTAGCCAATCGTTTATCCAAACCTCTAACTCCTGACTCAGACGTATATTGATCGACAATTAATTCAAGTGTTTTTTTGTCAATCGATAATTGCTTTTTAGTAATTCCATGCGCTTCTAATTGTTTACTTATTAAATGTCGCTTTGCAATTTCTACTTTTTCTTCAATCGTGTAACCCGAAACTTCAATTATTTCCATTCTGTCGCGCAATGGACTAGAAATAGTAGACAAATTATTTGCCGTAGCAATAAACATAACTTTCGATAAATCGAATTCAGTTTCCACAAAATTATCGTAGAAAGCATTGTTTTGTTCAGGATCTAGAACTTCAAGCATCGCCGAAGAAGGGTCTCCGTGGTTACTTCTTCCAAGTTTATCTATTTCATCTAAAATAAAGACCGGATTAGCTGCTTGCGCTTTTTTGATGTGTTGAATTACTCGACCGGGCATGGCGCCAATGTATGTTTTACGGTGACCGCGAATTTCTGCTTCATCGTGCACTCCGCCGAGCGACATGCGTACATATTTTCGCCCTAGTGCTTCAGCGATAGATTTTCCTAACGATGTTTTACCTACTCCTGGAGGACCGTAAAAACACAGAATTGGCGATTTCATGTCGCCCTTTAACTTCAAAACTGCTAAATATTCTAAAATCCGCTCTTTCACTTTTTCCATTCCAAAATGATCACGGTCGAGTATTTTTTGAGCAATTTTTAAATCTAAATTATCGTTTGTAAAATCGTTCCAAGGCAATTCCAAAAGAGTGTCTAAGTAATTCAATTGAACGGTATATTCCGCACTTTGTGCATTCATTCGCTGCAATTTTCCTAATTCTTTTTGGAAAATTTTAGCAACTTTTTCGTCCCATAATTTTTTACTCGCTCGAACTTCCATATCACGCACATCGGTCTCTTGCGGATTATCTCCTAATTCGTCTTGAATGGTTCGAATTTGCTGTTGCAAGAAATAATCACGCTGTTGTTTGTCCATTTCACGTCGAACCTTGTTAGAAATTTGATTTCTCATTTCTACCACTTGGGATTCAATTTCTAGAATTTCGATAATTATATCTGCACGTTTTTTTAGATCCAATTCTTCAAGTACAGCTTGCTTTTTCTGTATATCTGCATCCATGTTTGAACAAATGAAATTCATCATTGAAGTGGGAGATTTCATTCCTTCAATTACCATAGATGCGTCACCTGGAATATTCGGATTTAACTTAATAATATCTAAAGCCAAACTTTTTATGGTCTGAAATTGCACTTTTAAATCGGGCGAATCAAAACGCACAACTTTGTCGTTCAGGTACTTCACTCCTGCCTCCATAAAAGGTTCTGTTTGAGTTGGAGTTACTATTTCGAATCGCTTTTTCCCTTGAAGAACAACAGTTGTTGAACCATCGGGTAATTTCATTATGCGAACTATTTTTGCTAAAGTTCCAATTTTGTTCAAATCTGAAAAATTTGGATCTTCTACATCTTGATTCACTTGTGAAATTACTCCAACAAGTGTTTTTGATTTGTTTGCTTTTTCAATTAAACGCAAAGATTTTTCTCTTCCAACAGAAATTGGAATTAACACACCCGGATAAAGTACGTTGTTGCGTAAAGGTAAAATTGGTATCGAATTAGGGTGAACCACCTCGTTTTCTTTTAATTCATCTTCGGGAGATAAATTTGGGTTAAAATCTGAATCTAATTCGATGGATTCAATTAAGATGTTATTTTCGTTTTCAAAAGGATCGTTCATTGCTGAGTATACTTGTCAATCTGTCAGTAAAAAATACATTAAATTTATTAAAACTAATGCATAAATAACTTGACAACAGTTGTGCCATTCAACAATAACTGACGAAATGACACTTAAGAATTTTAGTCAATAAATTTCTGGGCGCGATATGGAAATAAATCCGACATTTCACCAGAAAAATAAAATTCATAAGCAACAGAGCCAAAAGTATATTGCGTTTCATGTATTTTAAAAACGGAACCTCCAACAGCTGGTTTGCGTTTAGGTTTAGATTTGCTGTATCCTAGATTAAAAAGAGATGCCAATATTTCAGGCCGATGATCAATCGGAAAACCTGCTTTTGCCCACTGAGTTTTTATTTGTTTAACAAACAAAGCTGCATATAAATAGGAATAATAATGATTCTTAAACTGAACTAAACGTTGAATTCGTAAACTCATGGTGTCGTTTAATCCGTTATTGTATTTTGTAACGGTGTCGTAATCTAGAATATGTGCATACTTTTTACCCAAATAGAAAACACTAACGGAATCTTTTAAATAGCGTTCAATAGTTGATGCAGTAAATTCTTTAATGCCTGTTACTCCGTAAGATTGGTTCGTTTCTAATGCTAAACTTTTAAGTGGTGCAACAGCATTTTTGAAGCGTTCGCGTCTAGAATTAAACAAACGAACTTGTTCGCCAACCAAACATGCAACAATTATTCGCGCTTCAACGCCTGAAACGAGAGCAGCAGAATCTATCCATTTCTTGTCCTTTGCAACCGCTTGTTTGAAATATTTCCACTCCTGAACATTCATCCATTCGTAAACACTTAAAGCGGTAGTTTTTTCCTTCGAGTTGATAGATGAATTGATTTTTCTGAGTGCTCGTTTGTAGCTTTTGTTATCTCGCATGCGCAAATCAACCATATCTAGCATTTGAAGCGCCAACTTTTCGTCGTTCGTATTCTGATAGGCAGCTAAAATCTGTTGTGCATTATTTGGATGATAATCGTTTAATAAAACAATCCGATTCAAAACTTCAAAACGGTGTTTTACCATTGATGCGCTATCTACTTTGAAATCTTGGTTATATTTTTCGCTCATTTCTTGGAAATAGCGATTGTTTGCATCTACACTCCCCGCCTCTCTTGTCCAATTAAACTTTTGAGCAAAATAAACAAGTGTGAGAAAACATCCGAATGCTGCAAAGCCATACAATACAACCCGATAAGGAATTTTAAACCATTTATTTTTACGTACACGCGAGAAAAAACCCATTCACATATTTATTTGGACTGCAAAACTACTCTTTTATTGATGATGTCAAAATTATTTCCCTTTTGCTTTAATTACAATGAGAACCGTATAGAGCATAATTTTAAAATCTAGTGCTAGGGTTCGGTTGCGCAAATACAATAAATCAAATTTCATTCGTTGAATCATTTGATCTACATTTTCGGCATAACCATATTTTACTTGTCCCCAAGAAGTAATTCCAGGTCGCACACGTGTCAATTCTAAAAATTGCGGCTCTTGTTCTGCTATTTTATCAATATAAAACTGGCGTTCTGGTCGTGGACCAACGAGCGACATTTGCCCCATAATTACATTCATAAATTGTGGCAATTCATCTAAACGTAGTTTACGCATAATTCTTCCCACATTTGTTATTCGTGGATCGTGAGAACTAGATAGCTGCGGTCCGGTTTTTTCTGAATCCTGATACATTGTTCTAAACTTGATGATTTTAAAGCCACTTCCACCTTTTCCAATTCGTTCTTGTAAAAAGAAAATAGGTCCTTTTGATGAAATTTTCACTGCAATTGCTAAACCAATATAAAAAGGTATTAAAATAATAACCGCTAAAATAGAGAGGGAAAAATCGAGTATGCGCTTGAGGTAGCGTTGCCAATCTGGCATTGGATCATGTTGCACATCCATCAAAAGAACGCCGAAAATATTTGTTAGCTTAACCGAACCCGACAAAATATCATACATATCTGGTAAAATTTTTATACGGATATTTTCATTGTTTACTCTAGAAATTATTGATTTTAAACGTTCATGTTCTGTACTTTCAAGCGCAATTATAATTTCCTCGGCTTTGGTTTCTTTTAGTACTTTTTCTAGTTGATCCACATGACCTAAATAAGGAATTTTATCTTCCAATAATTTATCAATTCCATTCAAGTTAATAAATCCTACGAATTGGTTTCCGGCGCTTTTCTCGAGGGAAATAATTTCGTTGTAAATCTGAACTGCTTTTTCAGACCCTCCAATGAGCAGTGTTTTAAAACCTATCTGACCTTTGTGAATGCGTTTAATTACATACGTAACTAACACGAAGCGAATGAACAGAGTGGTTAAGAAATGACCTAAGAAAAAGACCATAAACAAGGTGTAATAGTCTTTGTAGGTATTAATTTTATCGTCTAAAAGTAGTGTGAAAAAAACGGCAAATCCACCAAAAATAGAAGCGAAAATTGTGAGATTTAACACCTTCATTCTGTACAATCTGCTAACGTTTGAGTATGTTCCTTGCAACAAATACAGTCCAATCCAAAGAATTGGAATTACAAAAAGTCCAATTAAAAGTGTAGAAGTAATTTCGAACTCAGTTTTTTCAATTTCAGTTTTGCGGTAATAGAAAAGTAAAACCCATGAAAACATAGCTGTTAGCCAGTCAAAAAGAATATAAATAGTGGGTAAAATTCGCCGCATTATTTTTTTTTAAAAACGAACCACTTTAATATTATCAATATAAATTGTTTCAGCTGTGCTTCCTTCTTTTAGTTCGGCAACTAAATACTGCTTAAACTTATTTGCGGAGCCCGAATAATTGACAATTTCTTTTAAATCAATGTATATTTTTTTCCAGCGAATTACACTTGGATCTTGTGCATTTAAAGCAATATTCGGATTGTCTTTAATTGTTCCAAGTGTTTCATCAATTGCACGAACACCAGTAAGTAGGCTATTGGTATTTCGGAAATCAATTTCGAGGTAAATTTCACTTCCACTTTTGGGTAGCTCTAGTTGCTCGGTTAAACCGGTCCAAAACATATCAGTTGAAGTAAGCCCGATTTTACCATACGAACCTGTTAATGAAATTGTTGCAAGCGACTCTCGAACTATATCTGCAGTAGAAACAGTCTGATCAGTATCAATTTTTATAGTCGAACTTTCAAAATCTTCAATCCAAAACTTAGTTGTTGAATAATAGTTTGTTTTAGGCTCAATTAGTGTTGTTTGACCTTCAACAAGGTTAAAACTTTGTTCAAAAGGTTCCATGAAAGGGTAAATTTTCTTTGTTGAAGAAATTCCATTGTTTCTGATAGCAGGGTAAATTGTCACCTCTTTTTGGCCCGAAAAAAGAATAGGAACTTTACAAGGCAATTCAAACACTCCAACCAATTTACCGTCAACATAAACCCAGGCATCAGTCAAATTTTGTGTCAATTCGCCAGGTGCATTTTCTCCATTTAAAATTCCATTCGATTCCAGTGTCCAAGCTTTTATTTCTAAATAAACAGGAAGTGGATTATTTTTTACGCATCCATTAAGAAGTAAAATTAAACTTATTAAAAACGAATTGAGTAGTAGATTTTTTTTCATATTAAGTAATGACTTTTAACGAATTACAGGAACTAAATTGTTTTCGTTCATTTTTTGGATAATTTTTTCTGCCAATTCTATTGCATTGAATGCATCATGAGCAGAAACTTGAATTTCCTTATCGAATAAAATAGCAGCGTGAAATTCTTTTAACTCTTCGGAAATGGCATTGGTTTTCAGAATATGTGGCTTTTTGATTCCAAAATACAACTCATCGTTCAATTGAATTAATTTTTCATTGTTTAATTCTGATTTTGCTAGCACAATTTCATCGACGCTGTGAGACATTAAATCTACTGTAATGTATCTGTTTTCTTGAAAAACACGAATTTTACGCATGTTTTGCATAGATACGCGAGAGCTTGTTAGATTTGCCACACAACCGTTCTCAAAAGTTAGGCGAACAGAAGCCATATCGGGTGTAGAACTAACAACACCAACTCCAGTTGCTTGAATATCTATTAATTCACTTTTAACAAGATTCAAAACTAGATCAATGTCGTGTATCATTAAATCTAAAATAACGGATACATCTGTTCCACGTTTGTTGTACATCGCCATTCGGTGAATTTCAAAAAACATGGGATTATTTACTAACGGTTTTGCTGCAATAAAAGCCGGATTGAAGCGCTCAACATGTCCGATTTGGATTTTTAGATTATTTATTTCTGCTAATTCAATTAAAATTTTTGCCTGCTCACTTGTTTCAGTAATTGGTTTTTCAATGAAAACATGTTTTCCGTTTTCCAAAACGTCTTTTGCTAATTCAAAATGAGACGGAGTTGGAGAAATAATTGAAATACAATCTGATTGCTGAATAAGGTCTAAATGATTTTCAAATCGTTTTACATTGAAAGTTGTTTCAACATGTATTGAAGTAGTGTCGTTGGGATCATAGAAACCGACAATTTCAAAATGCTGATCCATTTCTAGAAGTAATTTTAAATGGATTTTGCCAAGATGACCCACTCCAAGTAAACCTATTTTAAGTTTTTTTCCAGACATAGTTTGCAAAAGTAATATATGAAACGTAGAAAATCATTGATTATTTTAGTTTATATTAAAAAAGATTGAATAATTTTAAAATGGTTGGAAACGAATTTTTAAGATAAATTGCTCCAAAAGCTTAATCCGTTAATTATCAGTTGTTTTAATTTAAATTTCAGAAAATAGTTTAAATTTATGCTTGAGTTATTGGCAATAAAAAACTTTTGACTAAATTTGCACCCTGAAACGGAGGTTGTAGCTCAGTTGGTTAGAGCGTCGGTTTGTGGTACCGAAGGTCGCGGGTTCGAGACCCGTCTTCCTCCCTTAAAAGGATTCATTCAAAAGATGAATCCTTTTTTTTATGGAACATATTTATTCAGTAGAACGGGTCGAGAAGTTTATGCCGATGTAGATTTTCTACTTCAGCTGGAAGTTGAAAAAATCACTATCGGTAAGACCCGTCTTCCTCCCTTAAAAGGATTCATTCAAAAGATGGATCCTTTTTTTATGGAACATATTTATTCAGTAGAACGGGTCGAGAAGTTTATGCCGATGTAGATTTTCTAATTCAGCTGGAAGTTTAAAAAACTTAAATCTTCCAACGTAACTGAATTGTAATGTCAGATTTTTGATTCCCTAAAATCTCTTCAGAGCCCGAACTTAAAATTGTTTTGTTGGAGTAAATAAAGGTTCCGTAGCGAATCCATAAATCAAATTGACGTAAAAAAGAATAACGCAACAACACATATGCGCGTGATCCCTGATAAAAATAGGAAGGCGATGAAAACACATACAAAGCATTGTTTTCAAAAGTATACATTCGGGTATCATAGCTGTCTGTATCAAACAAAGCATAGCGAAGTGAAACATCAAAAGGCTTTGATTTAGGAGAAAATTGTAAATCAGACGAGAACAACCAACCTTCTTCTTTCGTATTAGAAGCTCGTTCAATTGTTGTGTATTCTATTCTACTTTTCACCGTTATTCCTTCTGCTACTTTGTAACTTAAATTAAGGCGGTAATTGTTTTGTATTACATCTTCCAAAGACGTAATTGTTCCATCTGAATCTCGTGAATTTCTTTGCCGAACTTGCTGACGGAAGCGCCCATACAACTCAAATACTTTGTTCGGCTTATAGGTAGGTTGAATTAAATATTCAAATCCTTTTGAAGGAGCATCAATAAGGTATTTTAACCATGGAAAAGAGAAAAAATCTGCATAAGAACTAATTGACCAAGCCGAATTTAATTTCCATTTTGTTCCAAAGAAGACGCCTTTTTCATTTTGGGTTGTTGATCCCTCTGCAAATCCATTATTGTAAAAACTATGATATACTCTGTCGTAATTTCTATAAATAACTGAAACAGAAAAACGCGGATCTATTGTAGTCATAAATCCATAAATCTGTGCAAAAGCCTTAGAATGTGAAGCATAAGCAACTTCTCCAAATAGGTTAGTGTTTCTGAAAACAAAACTGTAATCGGCACTTAAAGTTGTGGTGTTTTTACCTCTGAATTGATAGAGATTATACAAGGCCGTATCGCGAAGAAAAGCTGTTGAATAAGACTGGTTAACAGCAGCAACGCCCATATTGAATCGCGCAGAATTATAGGTCAAATAAGAACCCGCAACACGTTCAACTAATTTATCTTTTTTGGCTATTTCAGAATTAGTTCGATGGAAACCAGTTAAATCTATGGTACTAACAAATTCAAGATCGTCTTCAATTGAATCGTTCGAAATATTCCCGTCTACTTTTTTTGAACTATACCAAGAAATCAGATTCAATTTTTTGAATGCTAAGTGAGTTGCTGCACCTCTAAAAAATCGGTTTTCATCGGCCGAAGTATAAGGCCGTAAATAATTTGCGGTTTTCTTCGAGTTAAAAATATCTGCTGTTTTTCCAAAAGCATAGCTCGACCATGTGTTTAAACCCTGTCCAACTTGAATTTGATAATCACCCAATGCTACTGCGCGAATATATTTCCCTCCCTTGTAATAAGCGTGAAAAGAATAGTAATCGAATCCGGTTTTTTTCTGAGAACCTTTAAAGAATTCTTCGCCCGGATCTTTTTCAGCTGTAATACCTGCGCTCAAATTTGTTCGATAAGTATATCTAAATCGCGTGTAGTATCTGTCTGGATTTCCGTTGTAATAACTATTCGAATTGGCTTGAACTGAATCGGAAACATCTGCGTAACCTTTCCTATCTTCCGGAGTACGTTGGTAACGGGTGTAGAATTCAAAATTTCCGTTTTTGAATGCTTCTTTAAATGTAATATGAAGTTGATCTAAGCGCTCGTCGATGAAAATAAAGGGACGAATCAATTGAATGGTTTCTAGATCGAGGTATTTTAAGCTTTGTAATTCGTAAATCGAAATGTAGTTTCCGAATTGCTGTTGATGAAGTAATATTTCTGTGATTTGAATTTCTGTCAATAATCCCAAAGAATTTAATTCTTCTTGAAAGGTTTTATTTAAATTTATAGGGTGATCGTAGAAATCGTTAAGTTGATCAAACAAGTTGGTTAAATCTAATTCTTCTGTTTCATTTTGTTCGGAGATAAATTCAATTCGCTGTTGAATAATTTCACTCTTTCCCAATTGTGAAAAAGAGAAAAAACACAAAAAAATAGATAAAAATCCGAGACTACTTTTCATTTTTTTTGAATTGATAGTTCAAACCAAACGAAGGCGACCAACCTAA
>JANNWW010000187.1:0-2185 GCA_031409255.1 Crocinitomicaceae bacterium | reverse complement strand
GAACTGAACCTAAATATTCTCCTGTTGGAGCGTCAGATTCTGTTGCGAAATGAAAACTATAGTGCCTGTTTAAGTGTTCGGTTCTTGTTAATTCAGTAACTGTTTGCCCCATAGGGTTGGTGACTGAAAATTTAACTGGATAATTTTTTGGGAGTTCATTTGTTTCATCTCGAAGAATAAAATCTACGAAGAGGGAATCTCCTGGTCGCCAAACACCTCTGTCGGCGTAAATAAATCCTTTCAAACCTTTGCTAACTTCTTCTCCACTTACATCAAACTTTGAAAAAGAATTCGCTAATCCGTTTGTCAGTTTCAAATATCCGCGTTGAGTACCTAATTTTGCGATCAACAAGAAGGGTTTTTGCTTCAGTTTGGTCGTTAACATTCCTCGGGCATCTGATTTTCCTGAAGCCAATAATTGTTTGTGAAAATCGTAATATTCAACAGTTGCATTTGCAAGTGGTTTAGCGGTAAGCATGTCAGTTAAAAAAACGTGAGCTGTTTTTTGGGCATCTGCTTTAAAAATAACACCAATGTTTGAAGCTAAGATATTCGAAGAAATTGCCTTTCCGTAGGAATAATCGGAAGAACAGGGATCTGCAGAAGAAGAATAATCGTGAGTAGAATAACCATTGTCCCAGTAATAACTCCAACTTTCTTCTAGTTGTTCTTCGTTATTTTCAAGCTGATTTTCTTCTTCTGTTGCTTCCTCCTGATTTTCGCAATCGCAATACATGTCTTTTTTATCGAATTTAATACTCACCCGATAAATTGCACCTTGTTCAGGTCGGATAAATTTTTCTAAGTCGAGCACATTTATTTTCCAAATTCTAGATTCTTCTTTTGCGATTTTTAAGTTAATTCTTTTTTCGATAATAGTTTTCCCAAATCGAAACAGTTCATCTTTTCCGTCTAAATCGTTTACTTGTAAGAAATGATGCACATTGTTTTCATAAATTCGAATAATTCTAACGGTTGCACTTTTGAGCATAAGCGATTCGAAAGGGAAAATTAATCCTTTTGAATCGGGAAGAATTGTTCCGGGATTGGTCATTCGCAAGAGTGATTTTGGACCGTTAAACTTCAGGAATTGTGTTTGCTTAGCTTTGAACCTTCCGCCCATTTTACTCAAAACCCCTTGATTTATAGTTAATTGATGCATTCCTTCCAAACGCGAGGGAAGATAAACGGTTACTTGATTATCATATACACTGAAGGTTTCACCTGAAATGCCATTTATGTCAATTAATCCTTCTAATTTTTGAAAAGATTCTATTGATTCTGAAAATGAAAGCACGATACTTTGTTCCTCTTGATCTATTACCTCTGCGGTATTGAGTGAAAATTCATTTAATGAAGGCACACGCAATTTGTAGAATTGTTTCGTTAGCGTGTTTAATAATTTTGCGTTAATGTAGATTTCAACTTCGCCTTCTTTTTCTTTTCGTTCAATGTTGTCAACAAACAAATGGTATTCTTGATCTGAGTAGAAGCTTTCAATACGAACTGGAAGTTTTTTACCGTCTAAACTCGCAGTAATTGCTTTGCTAAGAATTGCCGTATCGATTGGTTCTGAAAAAGTTAAATTTCCTTCGGCATAGTATTTATTTGAATTTTCAGAATCTGTGTTTAAGTCGAACTCTGATAATTCTAATGTGAGCATTCGGGTGGCAAATTGAAAAACGAAATCTTCGTATCCGTCGTCAACTTTAGTAACCCGCGACAATTCAAAGGTTGCAGTATATAACGTGTTTGCTTGCAAATCTTCAGCTGGTGTGAAAATCAGATTCCGACCGTCGTACCAAGTATATGAACCTTCAATTTTAGGTTCAAAACTAACAATGTCATTTAAAAATTCAGCCGATTCTTTGCTACTAGCGCCAAATTTTTGAACAAGTAAAGAATCTACTTCCTTACTTAATTGAATTTGAATATTTTGATTTCTATCTACCATACCTGAGGTGTAGCCAGATACCCACTTGTGGTAATGCGGATCCATTTCAATTAAAGATTTAGAGGAACATGCGCAAAGTGTTAACACAAGTGTAGCGTAAAGAAAGAATTGAAAAGTTTTCATATCACAAATTTTAAGCAAATATGAAGTGAAAGTTTTGAAGAGATTCTAGCTTTCGTTTATGTGTTGGTAGGTTTTGATTATTCGTAGTTAAAAGGCAATTATTTGAAA
>JANNWW010000186.1:0-30911 GCA_031409255.1 Crocinitomicaceae bacterium | reverse complement strand
CTATGTGAGTCGACTTATTTATAAATAACTATAAATGTTATGCTTTATGCTTTTTGCTTTTAAATCTCGATGTAAAGTCGATCAAAATTGGTGTAGCAACACAAAGTGATGAATACGTTCCAATTACAACTCCAATTAACATTGCGAATAGGAATCCTTTAATTGCTGGTCCACCAAACAAGAACATCAACAACAATACAACGAATAAAATCATTGAGGTGTTAAACGTACGTGAAAGTGTCTTATTCAAGGCATCGTTGATTACTTTTTGCTTGTCTTCTTTGTCTTGGTTGAAATTTAAACTTTCACGAATACGGTCAAATACAATTACGGTATCATTCATCGAGTAACTGATTACTGTTAGAATTGCAGCAATAAATGCTTGATTCACGTCTAAAGCGAAAGGCATAATTCCGTGTAATAGGGAGAAAATAGAGATTACGAAGAAAGCATCGTGTGTTAATCCGATAATTGCTCCTAATGAATACTGCCATTGTCCGAAACGGATAAAAATGTAGGCGAAAATTGCAATTAAGGCAATAATAATTGAAATGATTGCACTTTTCCACATTTCGTTCGAAACCGAAGCAGAAATAGCACGCGATTCAAGAATGTCTGAATTACCGATGTTTTGCTTCGCATCGTCTAATCCTTCTAATACTTTCGCTTTCACAACTTCAGTTGAATCTTCTGCCAATCGGTAATTGGTAATGATTTCAACATTGCGTGTAGTAGATTTTGTTTTAATTTCGATGTTTGCAACCTGTCCTTTTTTGTCGATTAAGACTTTGCTCAAGCTTGTACGCAATTTTTCAATGTCGACAGTTTTTTCGGTTTGAACACTAAATGAACGTCCACCAGTAAACTCAACACTTTGTTTCAATCCGCGAGAGAACAAAGAAACCATACCAATAATAGTAACTGAAATAGAGAAGATGTAGAAATATTTACGTTTTCCAATCCAATCAAACTTCAGGTTTTTCAAGAAGTTCTCTGTGTATTTCGTAGAGAAATGGAGTGTTTTTCCTTTCTCCATTAACCAGTAAATAATCAATTTTGAAATGATAATTGCTGAGAAAAGGGAAGTAAAGATACCAATAATCAAAGTTGTTGCGAATGATTCAACTTCACCTGTTCCGAAAATTTTCAAGATAATTGCAACCAATAAGTGGGTTACGTTCGCATCAATAATTGCGGGTAATGCTTTAATGAAACCAATTCGAACTGATTCTTCTTGCGTTTGACCAATTGCAATTTCTTCTTTTATTCGTTCGAAGATCAAGATATTTGCATCTACTGCCGTACCAATTGTTAAAACGATACCTGCAATTCCTGCTAAAGTTAATACAGCTCCAAAAGAAGATAAACTTCCGAAGATTAAGAAAACGTTCACCAATAAAGCAATGTTTGCAATTAAACCAGATTTTCCGTAGTAGAAATACATGTAAATGAATACAGCCAAGAAAGCAATACCAAATGACATTAAACCAGCTTTCGAGTTTTCAGTTCCGATTGTTGGTCCAACTTTCGTTTGATCTTTAATCACACAAGGAACTGGAAGCGAACCACCGTTCAATAATCCTGCTAAGTCTTTTGCTTCTTCAGCGCTAAATTTACCGGATATAACTGTTCCACCACCTGTAATTTCTTCATTAACGAATGGCGCAGAATACACCACGTTATCCATTGTAATCGCAACACGCTTTCCGGCGTTTAAACGGGTCATTGTTGCCCATCTTGTTGCACCATCGCTGTTCATGTTTAGCGTTACTTTGTATTCATTGTCGTATGTTGAAGTAGCTTCAGTAATGTCATCTCCACCAACGAATGCTTTTCCATTTTCTGGAATACGAATTGCATATAGAATGTAGTCTGTTGGTTTATCAGATTCGTAAGGGAATTCTGGTTTTGCACCGAACATGAATTTTAAGTTTGCAGGAATGATTTTCTTTACATCTTCTCTGTTCAAAATTTGTTCTACAATATATTTGTCTGCTCCTTTAACGATTCCACCAATTCCTTGAGACGGTTTCACGTAGTCAGACCAACCTTTTGTCATTTTTCCAATAGGTTTAATTGGAGCAACAACATTAGCAGTATCAATGGTTACAGTTGTATCAATTTTAGTTAGCGTTTCAACTTCTTCAGTAATTACTTCTTCAAATTTCGACATTTGCGAGATTTGAGCAACATAGCCCATGTATTCACCATCGGTTGCAACTTCGTAGAATTCTAAGTTTGCTGTAGATTTTAATTTCTCAGCCATTGAAACTTCATCTTGAACACCTGGTAATTCGATGTACAAACGACTTGTTCCCATTTCGCGTTGAATGTTTGGCTGAGCCACACCAAATTGGTTGATTCGTTTTGCCATAATTTGCTCAACACCGTCCATTGCACTTGCAACTTTCCCACGAATGTAATCAGCAACTTCATTATTAGAAGATGTAACTTTTAAATCTTTCGCTTCAGAAAGTTTCAAGTCGCGCGCTAATTTGCGTGAACCATTCATTCTTTCATAGTTAGAGATAAACAAGTCGATAAAATCTCCACCCGTGTTTGTATGCGTGTAATACGCAGCATCGTATGGTTTTTTGAAATACAAACTTATTTCATTTTGCGCCATGCTTTTTACTAGGTCTGGCACAGAAATCTCAAGAGTAACACTCATTCCACCAACAAGATCTAGTCCGAAAGCCAATGAACGTTTTTTCGCGTTCTTGAAAGTTGTTCCAGTAACTGGATAAACAGATTTGTCTGCTTTCTCAGTTAAGATTTGATTTATGTAAGCAGCTTTTGCTAAATCAAGTGCATCACGGTTAGTATTAAAGTTAACCTTAGTTTTGTTTGGCAATAAAGCAATTCCGTCCTGACCAGGAGCCATTTCTTTAGCCATTAAATCTTTAGCCATCAAGCCTGCCTTTTTGTCGGCATCGGCCTCAACATTTGATGTTACGTAGGTAAACGATAATTGATAAATACAAACAGCAGTTAGCAATATCGTTAAAAACCAGAAAAATCCTTTATTTCTCATTGTTATTAGTCTTTTTTTAAGACCGCAAATATAGTGTTTTGACTTTGGATTGTCAACAATCAACTAAAAACATTCCATTTCGTTATTAACAAGCGTGTTAATTACTGTGTAAATAGCTTGATTATCAGTTGTGTAAATTAAAAAATTAATCAAATAAAAAAGTCCTCCGAGTTTTCGAAGGACTTTTTTTTAACTTTTTGAAATCGAACTTATAATTCCTCTTCTTCTTCTGATTCAGTTTCTGTTTTCGCTTTTTTAGGTTTTCCTTTCCCTTTAGCTTTACCGTTGCCTTTGTTTTCAGCACGTTTCTCTTTCTTTTCTTTCTCCCAAGCTTCGTATTGTGTCATTTGCTCAGCAGTTAAAACATCACGGTACATTCCAACACGTGCTTCATGGTTACTTTTAACCATTTTGATTTTTTCTTCTTTCGCCATACCTGCATTCTCACGAATACCTTGGTTTTTTTTGGCAATGCCTAAATTGATATCACCAATTCGAGCACTTTGATCTGTAGACAACTTTAATTTCTCAGTCATTCTTTTTGTTAAACGAGTTGCACGTTCTTCAGGAGTTGATTTTTTTTCCTGGCTCATCTCAGCACCTTTTGCTGGTTTCTCTTGTGCAATCGATACTCCTCCAAGTAAAAGAGCTGTTGCAAATAACATAGTTTTTATCATTGTTTCTAAATTTAAAAGTTAATAATCATAAATTATACCATTATTACGTCAAATATAAAAAATAGATGCCTAACTTTCAAAAAAAACACGTTGAAAGGTTTCATTTTAAGTATTATTTTGTTTTTGAGTCTTCTTTTGTTGAATTCTTGTTTGCTTTCAAAGGTTGCACAACCTTTTTTCAAAGGCAATGGAAAAAAGGTTTCCATGACATATAAAAAATTATCAATAGTTCCGGAGGAAGTTCTCAGAGATAGTTCAATAACTGAATTAGTTCTTTCATTTAACAGAATAGATTTTTTAGATGAACGAATTTCTTCGCTAACACAATTAGAAGCTCTTTCATTACAGGGAAATAATTTCAGTCAATTTCCTAAACAAGTTTGTTATTTGAAATCACTTAAATATTTGAATTTATCGAATAATAGAATCGATTCCCTTCCGCCTTGTATTAAGGAACTAAAGAATTTAGAAACCTTTCGCTGTTCGAGTTGTCATTTAGTTTATATATCTGATTCAATTAGTGAATTAAAAAAATTAGACTATTTAGATCTTTCAACAAACGTATTAGAAGTTTTGCCACTTGGTTTATTTCAAGACACGAGCTTAACGTATTTAGATTTATCTCAAAATCAACTTGTTGAACTATCAGATTCACTTTCACAGTTAAAACATTTAGAACAGCTGAATATAGAACTAGCGGGAGGTGCATTGTTTGTTCCAGAAAACTTGTGTAAACTCTCTAAGTTAGTTTGGTTGAAAGTGGATGCTTTTACGGTTTTGCCAAATTGTATTTTTAGAACTAGAATGCGAAGATTAACGATTGAAGGTCAATAAATCAATTTGTTTTTTCTCGCCAATTCAAGAACAAATACAAATCATAAGCAAAGTGTGCTGAAATACAAAACCACAGGCCGAATTCGCCTAAACCATAACTGAGTGCAAGAATGAAAAGTAAAACTAGAAAACCAAAAGGCAAAATATCGAGTTTTTTCGGATTTAAATAACCATGAATAGCAACAAATAAAATAGCAGTAGGAATTGGAAGAAGCCATATTTGAATTCCGGCTCTAAAAAGACATTCTTCGCCAAAACCTGCACAGAATGCCAGAAATAAACAGTCGAAAGCATTTAATTTCATCGATCTCAAAAGCTTTACAATTTCGTCCATTTTTGGACTTTCGCCGATATTTCCTAAAACATACATCACAAAACCGCAAAGCCAACCGAATTGCAAACCCATTAAGGTCCAAATTGAAAAGAAATGATTGAAATCTAAAAATTCGAGAATAGGAGGGAATCCTGCAATAATCCAACCCAAAGGAGCCATCAATAAAGTGATTCCACCCATTAAGTAGACCTTAGATTTAGTCATTTTTAGCTTAACTTTCGAATAATTTCCTCGTTTTGAGGATACATTTCCAGAAGTATTTTATAATCGAATAATTCAAAATCTTCAAAGTCAAAGCCGGGTGCTACTGCACAAGAAACCAATGCGTATCCGTTTTCATCTTGAACACTTGAACCGAAAATAACTTCTGCTTTCACCAAGTGAAAAGGTTTTTCTCCAGCGCTCAAATCGTTTCCGAGTGGTGTTTGTGTGTATCCGTTTTCTGAAAGTTCGTGAACAATAAGTGAACTGCCTTCATGAAAATACCAAGCTTCGTCAGATTTAATTCGGTGAAAGCGTGAATAATTTGAACCTGTTAATAGAAAGTAAATTGATGTCATTAAACTTCGACTTCCTTTATTTGTTAACGAATTGCTGCGGTACATTTCTTTATAGAATCCTCCTTCAGGATGAGGAAGTAGCCCTAGTTTTTCAACTAATTCTTGAATTCGGTTTGTGTTTTTCATTTAGTTTATTGGCTTGTTTTGTTCTTTTTTCTTTTTTATAGTTGGAAAAAAATAACGAAAATCGAAACTGAAATATCCTCCAGGAATAGCGGTTGTTGTTCTAATTATTTCAGCCGTTCCAGATTGTTTTAGTGTTACAACTCCAGCGAAAATTGGTTTACTGTAGACTTTAACAGTTCCACCAACGTAAAAAGTTCCTGCTTTTTTGGTTCTTAATTCCGCCCCAATTCCTGCGTTAAAACCAAAATAGGTTCTGTCAAAACGCAAACCACTTAGTAAAACAGATTTCCCTGCTCCTAATTGAATGGAGTCTTTCACGTCGGATGGATAATGTATTAGTGAAAGTCCGAGAAAAGCACTTGCATAAATTTTGTCAGACATGCGTACATAAAAAAGTCCGTTTATTGGAACATCGTAATTAATAAATGTCAATTTCTGTGATCGATTAATAGAAGAATCTGGCAGTTGAACGTTGATGTCATACATTCGTCTAACACTAATTAAACCGGTTTCTAAACTAAATTTTTCGGATAAGCCAAATCGTGCGATTGCACCAAATTGAAAACTCCATTTTTGATTATATGTGGAAGTCATTTGTCCGCTTGGATCGTTTATGCTAAATGATTTTATTCCCACAAAGTCATTTGGAATAACTGGCGAAAACACCAAGCCAAAATAACTAGGAAATTTATCTTGTTTTTCACGTTGAGCAGAAGCTTGCTGAGAAGACAGGAAAATCAGAAGTAAAAAAAATACCAAACGAATCATTGTAAACTTTCTATTCTAAACGCTGAATGTTTCAATTCAGTTGAATTATTGATGTGTAATTTGCGTAAAAGTATCAATTATTTAGTGTAATGACGATTTGAGACTTTAAACGGCAAAAAGTGTTTTATATTTTCCAGGTGGTGAGGTACTCAATTGGTTTGCGTTGACCTTTTGGCCATTCAATTGCTGGGTATCCTAAGTAAAACAATCCAACACAACTTTGTTCGGTTGTTAATTCCATAAATGAATGAAAATCGGGAGAGGATAATAGCTTTGGTGTAGACCAAAAAGCTCCAATTCCTTGAGCAGTAGCTGTAAGATGCATATTTTGAACTGCTGAAGCTAAAGCGGCGAAATCGTCTTTTTCAGTTATTTTCGTATCAGATTCTCTATGAAGAATTAACGCAATTACGGCTGAAGCTTTTCTGGGGCGCGAAACCAATTTTACAAGTTTCTGTTCATTTTGTGCTTCAATTGGTGTAGTTTTTTGATAAATTTCTCCTAAAGTTTCACTTAAAGTTAAGCGTGAGTTTTCTTGAAAAACAATAAATCTCCATGGTTGGGTTAGTCCATGTGTTGGCGCCCAAGTTGCGTTATTCAAAAGTAATTCTATTTGTTCTGCATGAACTTTTCTATCGCTGAATTGCTCCGGATAGATTGTTCTTCTGTCGCGAATGAGTGCTGTTATTTCGCTTAAATTGTGTCTCATATTAATCAAGAATGAAGTGCAAAAGTAAGATGAATTTTGAAAGGGTAAGTAGAGATTAAGTAAACAAAACAAAAAAGCATATTGGATTTAATAAAAGTAGAAGGAGAGTTTTTTTAGTTAAATGTTATTAATGGTAGTTCGATAGTAAATTCATCTCAGAATTTATCTTAAAATAGCTTATCGAGAAAACACGAAAATTGTTTATTGTGAAAACATGTTGTTGAGAAATCTCCAAAACAGGTTATTACGAAAACAAGAAAACATGTTATCGTGAAAACAAGAAAACATGTTATCGTGAAAACATGTTGTTGAGAAATCTCCAAAACAGGTTATTACGAAAACAAGAAAACATGTTATCGTGAAAACAAGAAAACATGTTATCGTGAAAACAAGAAAACATGTTATCGTAAAAACGCGAAAACATGTTATCGTGAAAACGCGAAAACATGTTATTTTGAAAACAAGAAAAACAAGTTAAATTGAAAACACGTAAAACAATACTTTTTTTTAAAGAAAAAGGTGTCATCAAAACTATAAACTATCGCTCAGGAGTTCCATTTAAATCTAGTTGCTTTTTCAATTCAAAAAACACCCGGTCTATTGTTTCATAAGAACTGTTCGGAACCGGACCTATAGCTGGAGTTGATGCGAAATAACCAGTCGGATCAATAAAATGATAAGTGGGGAAAGTTTTGTTTTTATACTTCCTTAATATTTCATCGTTTTCATTTACAACAGTCGTTTTCCATGGACAAGAAGCATAAAACAACCGTAATTCATTTTCTGAGATTCCCTCCGGATGAACAAGAATCATTTCAAAATTCACATACTCTTTGTACCGCGCATAAATTGGTTTCAATAACTCAAGTTGCTTTTTACTTTCAATGCTCGTTGGCGACATAAAAAATAAATACACGTGTTTTCCTCCAAATGTTTTCATGTTTATTGTTCTGCCATCAAAAGTTAAATTAAAATCAGGCGCTTTTCCGCCATCACTCAAACTTGTTAATAATTCATGCGCATTTTTAGCTACAATACGATTGTCTTCAAATTTTCCAAAGCGAGCTACAGAATCTAAAATGAGCGCCATTTTTTGTTGCTCAAAACCTTTTTCATAAAAAAGCTCACTGATCATTTTGATTAACACAAATTCGCGCAGTTTAATATTGTTGTCCATCGTGTATTCTCGGCTTAAAGCATGCATTACTTCACTCGGACTACCATCGTTTATTCCTTTCGCAATTGCTTCGCTTATTTTGTTATCAACATGGAAATAAAACTTATCGTAAAATGAATTAACATATTGCAAATAACTGTCACTTAAAATTTGTGTAGGCGTGTTTTTTAAGTAAAAGTCAAATTTTTCATACCGATTTCGTGCACCGTTGAAACGCATATTATCAATTCGAGCTAAAGAGTAACGGCGGTGATAGGTGAAAAAAACATCGAGAGTATCTGTTTTGTAATAGTCGCTTAAAGCCAGTTTTAAAGAATCTAATCGTTTAGAGAAAAACATGTTTCTCGAATTATTCATAGTATAAAACTGAGAAATGAAATCATCAGTTGTTCGGTTAAAAGAAAGTATTTTGTAGTTAATATCGTTTGAATCTAAGCCAACGAAAGTTAATTCTACTAAATTTCCAGCTGGTCTGTAGGGGTCGTAATCACTTGTGCCCGGAAGTCCAACTTGATATTCTGCACCAGCTTGCGCATAGAGAGTTGTTTTATTTTTCTTACCAGTAATTAAAAGTTGCTGTGTTTTATCTAAAGGAAAAGTAACGAAGAAAGTGCTGTCGTCTTTAACACTGGTTTTACCAATCGAAACGGGTGTTTTCGTAAATTGATCTGCGAAGCGAAAAACTTCAATTTCTTGACCAATGTAATTTGGTGCATAACCAAAAATGGAAGTTGTTTTTTGAGCAACTGAATAAAAGTTAAACCCAAAAAAAAGAAAAATTAATCCAACTATTTTCATGTACATTTAAACGAGTAAATCTGCATTTGTTACAAATACATCAATTTTCCCGCCATTTTTGAAAATTTCCCGAACTATAGTAGAATTAATCTCCATTAAATTAGCATCTGGAAGCACAAAAACTGTTTCCATATTTGCAAGTCTTCGGTTCATTAAACCAATCGGAAATTCATAAGAAAAATCTTTACTATCGCGCAAACCACGTAATAAATGTGTGCACTTATTTTTCTGTGCAAAGTAAACAGTAAGTTCATTTTCAAAAGTTTGAATACTAACTTTTTTGTTTCCTTCAAATAAACTTGCAATGTGCTTTAAGCGTTTTTCAAGGGAGAAAAAAGGTGTTTTTGAAGAATTTATTCCAACAGAAATTACAATTTCATCAAACAAATTAAGTCCGCGATGAACCACGTCTTCATGACCTTTAGTAAATGGATCAAAAGACCCAGCAAAACATGCTTTTTTCATTTTACCTCTTTGAAATTAAAAAAACTAAAAAAAACGTTCCCAAAGTTACGCGTTTCCTGGTACCCCAATAAATTACTTAAAACAGTTTGTTTACCGTGTTCCATAATTAAAATTCCATCATCTTCTAACAAGCTTCTTTCTCGAATTCGGTTAATTAAATCGTCGTGAAAAGTAACGCCATATGGTGGATCACAAAAAATTAGGTCGAACACATCTTTGGTATGCTCTATGAATTGATTTACATCGTTTCGAACAATTAGCCACTCGTTACCGATTCCTAATTCTGTACGTAATTTTTGCATATATCTGGCACAAACTGGGTCTTTGTCTATAGAAGTTATGTTTCCGCTCTCGCGTGACAAAAATTCCAACGAAATATTTCCTGTTCCTGCACATAAATCTAGTATTGATAAATCAACTAAATCTATTCTGTTGTCAATAATATTGAAAATTCCTTCTTTCGCATAATCAGTTGTTGGCCGCGAAGGAAAGTTTTTGGGTGTGCCAAATCTTCTTGCTTTATACAATCCACGAATTATACGCATAGCAACTGATTTTCGATATGTTGAAAAGTTGAAAGTGTAAATTTCTGTTTACTCAAACGCTCAATTCGTTTTGCTTTTTCAGCAAATTTTTCAGCAAGAACTTGGTTGTTTCCATGGGAGATTACAAATTCGATTGTTCCCATTGCATTGATTTTCTCAACACACATAAGAATATGATACAATAAATCGTCTTCATTTTGGAAGTCTTGAAAACCACAATGCACAATCTCGCCTCCATTTCGAGCAGCAATAGAAAACGACGTATCGTTCAATGCAACCATCATTTTTGGAAGCGCCAATGAGCCTGAATTTAGGTAACGTAAACTATGAGAAAGTTCATGTTGAATAACAATTAACGGAAATTTTGGAACCAGAACAGACTTAATCCACATGGGGAGTTCGTATATCAAAACCGTGCTCCATTCTTGCAGGCGATTGTATTCTACATTTTGCTTGTTTATTGTTTTCTGAACCGAAAATCCTAATAAATAATCGGGTTTCGAAGCGGCGAATAAATTTGATGGTACTAAGGTGAAATAAGGTGAAACGTAAGCGCATGAAATAGACTCTAGCTCACCTAAAGCACTAATTTTAGGAACAAATTCTTGCAATGTTTCTTTGTATCCGTGATCAGTTTGATTCACAAAAACTGTTTCCTCCAATAAGGAAAAAGATCCGCTTGTTTTTGTAAATAAGCGAATTTTATGGGCTGTTATTTCTATTGCTACTTGCATATATTGTAGACAAATGTAATGAAAACGTACAATAATCAATGCGTATTTAGTTTAGTTCGCAATAGGGTGAAATATTTTTTATCTTTGTGTTAATAATTATAGAAAGATTTGGACCAGATTGAAATCTGTTTCCATTAATAAAACAAGTTACAAATGAGCAATTGGTTTACAGTTAAAGTAAAATACACGAAACAATTAGAAGACGGATCATTTAAAAGTGTTTCTGAACCTTATTTATTAAATGCAATGAGTTTCACTGATGCTGAAACACGAATTTACGAAGAGTTAGGAAATTTAATTCGCGGCGAGTTTTTAGTTACAGGAATTTCGCGCGCAGATTTCCACGATATTTTCAAATACGACGACACAGAAACTTGGTATAAAGTCAAAATCAGTTTCGAATCTGGTGGTGAAGATGGCGGAAAAGCAAAGAAAGTTTCTCAAAACTTCTTAATTTCAGCAAATTCAGTGAAAGAAGCATACGATAGAATGAATGAAAGTTTAAACGGAATGATGATTGATTACGGAATTCCCTCTATTGCACTTTCTCCAATTGTAGAAATTTTCCCTTTTAACGATGAAAATCAAGATCAAGTGGGTAAAGAATTTACAAAATTGGTAAAATCTGAAGTTGCTGAACATAAATTGGGAACTAAAACAGTGTTTTCTTCCTCTGGTTCTGATTCAGACGATTCAGACAACGAAGATTCATTCATCGAAGATCAATTCGGTGAAGAAGAATAATAAATCTATATGAATTCTTTTTTCAAACGTGTTCGAGACGAACGACATCAATTCGAAAAAGGTGAATTGGATATTCAAAAACATTCCAGTCCGATCGAACTATTGCAAATTTGGCTGAAGGAAGCAGTTGAAGAAGCAGTAAACGAGCCAAATGCAATGTCTGTTTCGACAATTGGTAACGACGGTTTTCCTCAATCTAGAATTGTCTATTTCAGAGAAATGCTGAACAATGGTTTAGTTTTTTATACCAACTATTTAAGCGACAAAGGAAAAGCAATTGAAGGAAACGAAAAAGTGCAAGCTTTGTTTTTTTGGCCTGAACTTGAAAGGCAAATTGCAATAAAAGGAAATGCCACAAAAATTCCTGAATCTATGAGCGATGCTTATTTTTCCTCACGTCCGCGCGACAGTAAATTAGGCGCTTGGGCCTCGCACCAAAGTGAGCGAATGAATTCGAGAGAGGAATTAGAAAAACGACTTTTCACACTTTCTGAAGAATTTCCAGAAGAAGTTCCACGTCCACCTCATTGGGGAGGTTATGTTATTGAACCAATTTCTGTTGAATTTTGGCAAGGCAGACCATCTCGTTTACACGACAGATTTGTGTTTGAAAAGCAAACGAACGGAAGTTGGGAAATTTATAGAAAGAACCCTTGAAATGATTGAAATAAAACCGCAAATTCTTCATCTTTCAAATGGAATTCGTGTGGTGTATCTGCACGCACAATCTCCTGTAGCGCATTTAGGCGTTACGTTTTTAGCGGGTTCGCGCTATGAAAACGAGAACGAAATTGGCTTGGCACATTTTCTAGAACATTGTATTTTTAAGGGAACAGAAAAAAGAAAAACGATTCAGATTTTATCGCGATTAGACGATGTGGGCGGCGAACTAAATGCTTACACTACTAAAGAAGAGATCTGTGTTTTTGCTTCATTTGTGAAAACTCATTTTTCCCGTTCTGCAGAATTGTTAGCAGATATTGCAATTAATTCAAATTTCCCTGTTAAAGAAATTGATAAAGAAAAAGAAATTGTTTTAGACGAATTGATTTCTTACAAAGACAATCCAAGTGAAAAATTATTCGACGATTTTGAACAGCTCTTGTTCGGAAATCACCCATTAGGAAACAATATTCTGGGAACCCAAGAAAGTATTTCGGCTTTTGGAAGAGACGACCTGAAAAGTTATATTTCTAAATTTTTCTTTGCTGAAAATAGTGTCATTTCTTTTGTAGGTGATATTTCACAAAAAGAAGTGAAAACCAAGCTTGAAAAATATTTTTCGGCTATGCCCAAAGGAAAAAAACAACAAGTTCCAAAAACGTTCGAGAATTTTATTCCGCAAAAAAAGCGTTTAGACGAAAGTAATTACCAAGCGCATGCAATGATTGGAGGCCTAGCTCCAGGCTACAACAACGAAGACCGACGTGGAATGACTTTACTGATTAATGTATTAGGAGGACCGGCATTGAATTCCAGACTCACACTTACTGTTCGTGAAAAATATGGTTATTCATATAATATAGACGCGCAATTTAACACTTTTGCCGAAATTGGTTACTGGAATGTTTATTTTGGAAGCGATCAAAAATACTTAGATAAAACACTCAAAATAGTTTACACAGAATTAAAAAAATTACGCGAAGTTCCCTTAACAAATGCACAACTCGAAAAAGCTAAAATTCAGTTAAAAGGTCACATCGCTTTGTCTTTGGATTCCAATGTTGGACTCATGCAAGGCTTGGGGAAAAGCTTACTCTTGTTTAATCAAATTGATACGATTGAGGAAATCTATTCAAGCATCGATAAATTAACGAGTGAAGAATTATTGCGGATAGCAAAAACATATTTCTTAGAAGAAAACGTCTCTGAATTAATCTTTGAACTGAAAGAATAAATGGAGAAATATTTAAAAAAAGATATCATTCAATGGGACGTAAACTCATGGTTTCGAGCACTTAATTTTTGGGAGCAAAAAGTGGCTTTCTCAAAGGAAATGAAAGTGCTGGAACTAGGTGGGAGAGAAGGCGGTTTATCACTCTGGTTAGCAAAAAAAGGACTAAATGTTACTTGTTCAGATTTAATAAATGTGGAACAAACAGCTAAACCACTTCATGAAAAATACCAACTCGCAACTAAAATTTCGTATCAAGACATTAGTGCTTTAGACATTCCGTATGAAAATGAATTCGATTTAATTGTTTTTAAATCAATTATAGGCGGAATTGGAGCTCCAGATAATATTGAACGACAAATAGAGGTTTTTAAACAAATTTACAATGCATTAAAACCAGGTGGAAAACTTCTTTTCGCTGAAAACATGCGCGCTTCAAAGTTTCATTTATTTATGCGAAAGAAATTTGTGAAATGGGGCAATAATTGGCGATACATTGAATTAAATGAACTCGAAATGTTCTTGAACCAGTTTTTAAAAGTTGACATCAAAACAACAGGATTTTTTGCAACTTTTGGTAGAACAAATAGTCAGCGTAATTTTTTGAGTTATATGGATCTACTCTTCTTTAATTGGTGGCTTCCAAAATCTACTAAATATATTGCCTATGGAATTGCCGAAAAGTAGGGCAATAGGAAAACAAGGATCTGAATAAAATCAGTTATTAGCTTTCAAAAAAGCAACTTAATTTTGCACAAAAATAATTACTTAAGTACAAATGAATTTCCAAGAATACAAAGAACAATTCGAACATATACTCGATTCATCTAATCCAATTGCACCGTACAACGATCCAGATTTTTTAAATTACACAAAATTGAATTGGTCACGTTTGAATAGATGGCTCAAAACAGTTCAACTTTCTGAAGAACAAATTAAGACTATTCAGACTATTTCACAAAAACAAAACTGGATTGTTATCACCGAACCTTGGTGCGGAGATGCAGCTCATGTTGTTCCATTTATTCATTTATTGGCTTCTCAAAATAAGTTAATTTCAATTGACTATGTTTTACGTGATGGAGGTAATGATTTAATTGATAAGTATTTAACAAACGGAGGGAAATCAATTCCCAAGTTAATCATTCGCGACGAAGACAACCATGACATATGCACTTGGGGCCCAAGACCAGAGGAATTAACGCAGCTTGTAGATCAGTTGAAAGCTAAAAATACAGAACTTGCTGAACTGAAAATTGAATTGCAAAATTGGTACAACGCAAATAAAGGCGAAGAAATTTTAAAAGAATTGATAGATTTAGTGCGTTCAATTCCAGCTTAAAACATGGAACTTTGCTTGTGCGATTCTCAAAAAGAATTTGAAAATTGTTGTCAAAAATTTATTCTAAAGAAAGAAAATCTTTCTACTTGCGAAGAACTTATGCGTTCGCGTTACAGTGCATACAAACTGAAAAATATTGATTATTTGATAGAAACAACACTGCCGAGTTTCCGAAAACACTATTCGCGAAAAAGTATATTGAACTGGGCAGAGTCTGTTGAGTTTATTCGTCTTGAAATAATTGAATCGTCAGAGAATGAGGTCAAATTTTGCGCAAATTATTTGAATGAATTCAAACAATTGAATGAGCACAAAGAACATTCGCGCTTTAAATTTGAGAATGAAAAGTGGTATTATTTAGATGGAAAAGATTTTTGATTGATTTCTTTGTTGTGAAAACTCTTCGTTAAGTGAACGTATTCATCAGAATAGCTATTATTTGAATTACGAATGATAAATGAAGTTTCTTCAATGCCATTTGTCAACACTCCAAAGCAGAGCACATACCGAACCGGAACACCTTTTTTACTTTCAATTTGAATTCGTTGTCTCAAAAATAATTTATTCAAAGAAATCAACTCTTCAATTTTTATTAAGCTTTCTGTTGGACAAATAATCCAACAAATTCCCTCTTTCGAAAGTAATTTTCTAATTCCCTTTATCAAATCTGAATAGGAAAGCAAATCGGTGTGACGAGCGTATGCCTTCTTTTCGTTTACATTTTTTAAACTAGCTTCAAAATAAGGCGGATTTGAAATAATTGCATCAAAACTTTTTTCCGTTTCAAAATCTTGCAATGCGGAATGAATGCACGTGCAATTTTTCCCGAGTGAATTGTTCTCAAAATTTTCTCGCGCACATGAAAAAGCTGTTTTATCTATTTCTAAAGCGGTGATTTTAGATTCTGGATATTTCTGAGCCATCATTAAACTCAAAACACCCGTTCCCGTTCCAATATCTAAAATAGTATTCGGAGATTCAAATTTCGCAAAAGCTCCCAATAACATAGAATCGGTACCCACTTTTAAAGCGGCATTACTTTGTTCTATAGAAAATTCTTTGAAGTGAAAAACACTCATTCGCCCAAGTACATCTCTATTAATCCGGCTGGAGCTAGAATGTGCAATGTTTTGTTTTTGCGATCAACAAGTTGAATCAATCCCTCAACAAAAGGAACCAAAACTTCTTTGTCGTTTTTCATGATTTGCAACAACGGATTTACGGATAAATCGATCACTTGTTCCAAAATACCAGCTTCGCCATACAATTTATCGATTACTTTGAAACCAATCACTTCATGGTCGTAAAAATGCATATCGTCGAGTTCAGGAAGCAATGAAATGGGTAAGTAACAACTTTTACGAAGCAAAACTTTCGCATCGTTTTCTGTGTTTACTCCCTCTAGTTTCACTGCTGCAAAACCTTTGTTTTTTAATTGAAAAGATTCAACGAAAAATGGGGTAAGTTGTTGGTTGATTTCGATGTAGAATGCATCAAGCGACGCATAATCATCTGGATTAGTTACATCCAAAAAAAGCGAAACTTCACCTTTAAATCCGTGAAGTTTCGCAATATATCCTAGTTGAAAGCAATCTGATTGCTGCATACTAAATTTAAAAATTAAGCCTCAGCTTCTCCTTCAGCCGCTGGAGTCTCTTCTACTGCAGGTGTTTCTTCAGCAACAACTTCTGCTACCGGAGCTTCCTCAACAACAGCTTCAGCCACTGGAACTTCTTCTACAACCGCTGCAACTTCTTCAGCTACAACTGCTACTGTTTCTTCAACTGCAACTTCAGCAACTACCTCTGCTTCAACTTCCGCAACTGGAGTTTCTTCAACTTCTGGCGTATTTTTAGCTTCAACCGCTTTCGCTTTTGCTGCATTCACATCAGATTCAGCTTGTAAACGAGCAACTTTATCAGCAGCTTCATTTTTACTTAAACCATCTACTTTACCTTGAATTTTACCAGCTTTATCAGCTTCCCAAGCAGCAAATTTAGTTTCAACTTGCTCAGCAGTTAATGCACCTTTGGTGATACCTTTGATTAAGTGATTTTTGTACAACACACCTTTGTAAGACAAAATTGCGCGAGCAGTATCTGACATTTCAGCTCCTGTTCCTACCCATTCTACAGCCGAATCAAAATTGATGTTGATTGTTGCAGGGTTAGTGTTCGGGTTGTAAGTTCCTAATTTCTCGATGAACTTACCGTCACGTTTTGCACGTGAATCTGCCACTACTACATGAAAAATTGCTTTTCCCTTTTTACCGTGACGTTGCAAACGAATTCTTGTTGCCATTTTTGTTAATTTTTGAGGTACGAAACCTCGATGTAAATAATTATTAACTCTGGTTTAACGAATAAACCGGCTGCAAAAGTACGCTTTTCTTTTTAATTACAAAGTCTTTCCCAAATTCTTTTCATCTTATTTTGGGCGCTTTAACGGTCTACACCTTCAAGTCCTCATTTGCATCGCGGTCTTTTTAAGCAAACAAAAGAGCTTCACAAGGTCGCTTTTTCTTTTCTATAAAGCACAGGCGCTCCAAACTGCGGGCTATTCGGTTTCGCCCTAGCGCTGGGTTTACGTTTAAATGTGTAAATATTTTGTAAATATATTTCAATAAATAAATAAATTAAAATCGTTATCTTTACTTTCAAAATTTAAATAATAATCAGTTTCAAGTTTCGAATAATTCTATGAAAATCAAATACGTATTTATCCAGCTTGCATTCTTGTTTTTTGTTCTGATATCGTGTACAAATAATAAATCAATTCGAGTCAATTATAAAAATGGTTTTTTTGTACTTCCTATTAATATTGAAAAAGCAAAACATACTTTTGGTTTAACTTACAATTTTTATTCAGGTTTTCAAAAAGGATTAAATGTTAATTCGCCAGATGTTTTAGCACAAATTAAAGGTTATCCTTGTTTTCATGGAAGTGATAATGACAGTGAAGAAAGCTATTTTGATCAAAACTTTGTAGGTATTTCTTTTCGTGAAAAATGTCAAAATTTTGATAGCTTGGTATTTCATTTCAAACATAAACACAATAGGAAATTTAAATTTGTAAGAAAAAGTTATTTTGCATACGCCTATTTTCAGCTTTCAAATGGATTAATAATTTCTTTAAAAAAGTCAAACACACAGTTAAATAGAGGTGAAACACTATTTGTTTGTTTTCATAATGGTATTGAGATAGCAGAATTAGAAGAATATTTGAAATACATTTAGACAATTCTTTTTTCACTAAAAAAAAATATGAGCCAAAATTTAGCAATCATTCCTTCGGTCCAACATAAAATAATCTCTCTTTTCGAAAACCATTCCGCCGACCACGATTTTCAACACATTGATCGGGTTCGAAAATTGGCACTCCATATCGCTGAAATTGAAGGTGGAAACAAAACCGTTGTAGAACTTGCAGCGCTGCTTCACGATGTTTCAGACCATAAATTCAATGGCGGAATTTTAAACGACAATGCGCGAGCTGCTCGCGAATTATTAGAAGAATTGAATGCAGAAGAAAATTTAATTTTAGCCGTTTGTGAAATTGTAGATAAAGTTTCTTTCAAAGGTTCTGGCGTAACAGACCAAGAGGGTTCGCTTGAATTGAAAATTGTGCGCGATGCAGATCGACTAGATGCAATTGGTGCAATTGGAATAGCGAGAGCGTTTAGTTTTGGAGGTGCGCGAAACAGACCTTTTTTTGATGCTGAAATTAGTGCAAGCGAACATACAGATTTTCAAGCTTACCATTCTGATAAAAGTCATACGATTAATCATTTTTATGAAAAATTATTGCTCCTCAAAGACAGAATGCTTACCAACGAAGCACGCAGAATTGCAGAAAAAAGACAGCAGTTTATGCTTGACTTTCTAGATCAATTTTACAATGAATGGTATGTAAGCATAAAATAATTGAAAAACACTATATCAATTTACTAAATATTTTGTAGATTCGCGAATTAAACTACTAAGTGACTAGGATACGTATGGAATTAGTATTAGGGATAGATATTGGAGGAACGAATGTTGCTTATGGGTTAGTTGATAGAACTGGAAAAATTATTTTTAAAAAAAGTATTCGAACCAAAGATTTTTCTGAACCCGAAGATTTAGTGAATGAAATCTATTCGGTCGTTTCAACTGAAATTGCCGATAATAAACTCCTCGGAATTGGAATTGGAGCGCCAAATGGCAATTCAAAAACAGGCAATATTGAATTTGCTCCAAATCTGAATTGGAAAGGAATTGTTCCGATTCAACAATTTTTTGAAAAAAGATTTTCAACAAAAGCACTGCTTGCAAACGATGCAAACGCAGCAGCGACTGGAGAGAAATTATTTGGAAGTGCAAAGTTTTTTACTGATTTTATTACAATTACCCTCGGAACTGGACTTGGTTCTGGAATTTTCATAAACAATCATTTAATTGAAGGTAAACATGGTTTTGCTGGAGAACTAGGTCACGTGCAGTTTATTCAAGACGGAAGACAATGTAAATGTGGAAAAAAAGGGTGCCTCGAAACCTACGCTAGTTCAACAGGTGTTAAAAGAAGTTTTGAACTTTTTTCAAAAGAAAAAAACTACAATTCCTCCCTTTTCTCTGATAAAACCCCTTCAGCTTTTGCGATTTTTGATGCAGCAAAGAATGGAGACGAACTCGGACTCAAAATTGTTGATTTCACAGCAGATATTCTAGGTAGAGCCTTGGCTTGTTTTACCGCTTTTTCAGATCCTGAAGCTTTCGTCTTGTTTGGAGGAATTGCGCAGAGCGGAGATTTTTTTCGAGATAAAATTCAAGCAGTTTTTGATGAACACGTTCTCCAAATTTACAAAGGAAAAGTGCAAATTGTTACTTCAAACTTACATTCTGAAAACGCAGCAATTTTAGGCGTTGCAGCAAATGTATTCTATTCTTTAAATTAAAAATATATCTATTGATGAAATTTTTTTCAACTTTAATTACATTCCTATTTTGTTTTTCTTCTTTCGCTCAGGTTCCAGAACTTATAAAAGCTTCAGATAAAGCGCAAAAAAAGATTGCTGGTGACGATATTCCGAAAATCTCCTTCGATCCTTCAAAATATGTGAATCCGTTTATCGGAACTGGTGGCCACGGACACACATTTCCCGGTCCGGTGCTTCCTTTCGGAATGATTCAAGTTGGACCAGACACCCGACAAGGAAATTGGGATGCATGCGGTGGTTATCATTACGACGATTCACTAATCTACGGTTTTAGTCACACACATTTAAGCGGAGTGGGAGTAGAAGATTATGCCGATTTATTGCTTGTTCCACTACAAGGTAAGTTAAAATTAGACCCACTTTACAAATCAAAAAATGGTTATGGAGCAAGTTTTTCGCATAAAAATGAAAGTGCACAACCCGGTTTCTATTCCGTGAAATTAAACAATGGAATTCAGGTTAAACTAACGGCAACAGAACGTTGTGCAATTCATTCCTATACTTTTTCAGATAAATCAGCTAAAAAATATATTCTAATTGATTTAGATTACCGCGACAAAGTTCTTGATTTCAAAGCTCAAAAATTAAGTTCAAAATCAGTCTCAGGCATGCGCGTTTCAGAGGCTTGGGCGCGAGAGCAGCATTTCTATTTTTATTTAGAAACATCTGTCGATTTTAAAAACGCAACACTGAAAACAAATCCTAAAAATGGGCGAAAAGTAATGATTTTGGAATTCGATAAATCAGTTCAAACTGTTGAAGTGAAAGTTGGAATCTCTGGAACAAACGAAATGGGTGCGAAAGGAAATTTCGATGCCGAAGTTAAAAACAAAGATTTTAATACTGTATTTAACGAAGCAACTCAAACGTGGAAAACTGAATTAAGTAAAATTGCAGTTACCTCAAAAAACAATACAGTTCTAACAAATTTTTATTCAGCATTTTACCATACCTTAATTCATCCATCACTTTGGTCAGATGTAGATGGTAAATTCAGAACTTTTGATAATAAAATTGAAACAGCTAGCACTAAAATGTATTCTGTTTTTTCATTGTGGGACACCTATCGAGCAGCACATCCGCTTTATACAATTTCACATCCTGAAATGGTTCCAGCGTTTGCAAATTCATTCTTGTCGCAATACAAAGTTACTGGCAGAATGCCCATGTGGCCACTATCAAACAACGAAACTTATTGCATGATTGGATACCATTCTGCTTCTGTTTTAGCTGATGCGCAGGCAAAAGGAATTGAATTCGATAAGCCCGAAGAATTATTAGCAGCATTGGTTCAATCTGCAAAATTTAACGAGCTCGGGAAAACAGAATATGGTACGCAAGGATTTATTTCTGCAGGAAAAGAAGCAGAATCTGTTTCGAAAACATTGGAATATGCATACGACGATTGGTGCATTGCACGTTTTGCTGAAAGTATAGGAAATTCTGAAATTCAAAAGGAGTTTGATTTAAGAGCAAGTTCATGGATGAATATTTTCAATCCTGAATCGCGGTTTTTTCAACCCAGAAACTCTGGCATGTGGCTAAATAATTTCAAACCAAACGAAATAAATCACCACTACACCGAGGCGAATGCATGGCAATACTCGTTGGCAGTTCCTCAAAATATAAATGGTTTAATTACATTGAAAGGTGGAAAAAGATCGATGGAAACTTTCCTCGATAGTTTGTTTACAACTTCTTCCAAAATGGCTGGTCGTGAACAAGCAGATGTGACAGGTTTGATTGGGCAATATGCCCACGGAAACGAGCCTTCACATCACATGGCTTATCTCTACAATTATGTTGGGAACCCAGCTAAAACGCAAGCCATAGTAGATGAAATTCTGCAGAAATTTTATTTACCTACACCAGATGGTTTGGTTGGAAATGAAGATTGCGGGCAAATGTCGGCTTGGTACGTGTTTTCAGCTCTTGGTTTTTATCCGGTTTGTCCGGGAAGTCCCAACTATGCATTTGGCAGACCTTTAATTGATCAAGGTAAAATTAAAATTGGAGAAAAAGAGTTCGTTATTTCCGTTCAAAACAACTCAGAATCAAATAAATACATTCAGCTAGTTAAATGGAATAATCAAGAGTATAAAAAACTTTTCATAACACATGAAATGTTAAAAGAAGGTGGTTTGTTAGAAATAACGATGGGAAGCTCACCAAATTCCCAACAGTCGAATTACGAAAACGATGCAACTGAAATGAACTCGGCGAATTTTGTTCCAGTACCTAATTTCGACTCACCGAATGCAATTTTCCCATTAGTTAGTTCGGTTACTATTGAAACATTGCCGAACGAAACAGGTGAAATTTTTTATTCTATAAACAACGGAGATTATAATTTGTATGCAGGACAAAAATTAAGTTTTACATCAACAACGGAACTAAAAGCCAAAGTTGTTCGAAAAGTTACAAATCAGACCTTCGAAAGTAAAGTTGTTTCAACAGTGTTTAAGAAATTCGAACAAGACAAATCTATTCGCTTAGACTGTTTGTGGGAAAATCATTATTCTGCAAATGGAATGCAAAGTTTGGTTGATGGAGAGCGTGGAAAAGACGAATATAGAAACGCTGAATGGCAAGGGTTTCTTTGTCCGGAAGTGAGTGGGGTAGTGGAATTAAATTCATTGAAAACGATTCAAAAAGTTAGTTTATCTGCGTTACAAGATTGTCGATCATGGATTTATTTACCATCAAGTTTTGAAGTTGAATATTCAATTGATGGAAAAATATATAAAAAACTGGGAAGCATTAAAGCAAATGTGGATGGACAAAAAACACCAAACTGTACCCGTGAATTAACAATTGAAGTTCCGCCAACTGAAGTAAAATTCATTCGTTTCAAGGCAAAGAATTTTGGAAAGAACCCAGAATGGCATATTTCTCCCGGAGGAAAAACATGGATGTTTATAGACGAATTAATTATTGAGTAATGGTTTAATTTGAGGGAAATATCTTTCCAGGATTTAAGATTCCCTTCGGATCAAAAACAGTTTTTATAGCTTTCATTAAATCTATTTGCTTTGGCGAAAACGCAATATCCATAAATTCGCGTTGCACCAAACCAATTCCGTGTTCTCCCGAAATGGTTCCGCCTAAACGCACCACTTCAGTGAAAATTTCGCGTATTGCTTTTGGAAGTTCATTTTGCCATGCCTCGTCGCTAAGGTTTCCCTTCAGAATATTTACATGTAAATTTCCATCGCCAGCATGCCCGTAACAAACAGATTGAAATCCGTATCTTTTTCCAATCTCTTTTAATTTTGCTAAACAAGCAGGCAATTCATTTCGCGGAACAACCGTGTCTTCTTCTTTATATACAGAATGGCTTTTTACACATTCGCCAATTTTTCTACGAATTTTCCAAATGGCTTCTTTTTGTGCTTCCGATTCGGCGAAAAGAATTTCATCAATATCAAAACGTTCCAGAACAGAAACAATTTTTTCACAATCGCTCATCATTGTTTCTAGGTTGAAACCATCTAATTCAATCAATAAATGTGCTTCGTGATCGGGTTTTAAAATATCTGGAGCATTTTCCACAAAGGGTAAAGTGAAAGCAATTGCATCGTGTTCCATAAATTCCATTCCGCTGGGAATAATTCCTTCCATGAAAATTTGACCAACAGCTTCACAAGCTTCGCTGTTTTTTCGAAAAGGAGCTAGTAAGAGTAAAGTTTGAGTTGGGTGAGGAATTAATCTGAGTACAATTTTTGTTACAACAGCTAATGTTCCTTCGCTTCCGATAACTAATTGAGTTAAATTATAGCCAGTAGCGTTTTTGATGACATTTGCACCTGTCCACATAATTTCACCATTCGGAAGAACTATTTCCAAATTTAAGACCCAATCTTTCGTTGCACCATATTTTACGGCTTTCGGTCCGCCAGCATTTTCAGCAATATTTCCGCCAATGAAACACGAACCTTTCGATGCTGGATCTGGTGGATAAAACAATCCTTTTTCTTTCACAGCATTTTGTAGTACTTCCGTTACAACTCCGGGCTCAGTAATTACTTGGTGGTTTTTCTCATCAATTTCAATGATTTTATTCATTCGTTCGAGACTCAATAAAACCCCTCCATGATTTGCGAGAGCGCCACCGCTTAAACCTGTTCTAGCTCCGGACGGAGTAACAATCAAATCATTTTCATTGCAATAACGCATAATTTCTGAAACCTCGTTTGTGTTTTCTGGTTTGAGAACAATTTGCGGATAAAAAACGAGGTCTTCGGTATGGTCTGATGCATATTTTGAATCAATTGCTTCGCCCGATATTGCACGTGCGCCAAGTTTTTGTTGAAAATAATGAAGATGAATTGCCGAAAGCATAATGTTGTATTTTGTTTCAAATTTACATAATTTGTTGTATTCTGTTTGGTGTAAAAATCCAAGTATATCGAAAAACTTAACACGTCAACTAGTAAAAAAACTCTATTTTCGTGAAAAATTCAATAAATGAAGAAAATTTCAGTTCAGGAATGTCAAGAGCTAATTGATGCTAAAACACACACGGTTATTGATGTGCGCGAAACTTGGGAAACCGATATCTGTTGTATTAACGGAGAAAAAATTCCGATGGCTTTTGTTGCAGATATTTCTACGAAATTTAATAAATCTGCAGCTTTCATTCTGGTTTGCAAAACAGGTAAACGTGCAGAAGCTGTTGCGAATTTATTGATTACAGATTATGGTTTTCAATCAATATCCATCTTAGAAGGCGGACTAACAGCTTGGTTTGCTGAAAAAGAACCAAATTTCGAAATGTACTAAAACATAAATTTATGATAGATTTTTTTCACAAACTTTTTGACTTACAAAACTTTGATGTTTTTTTAAGGGAATATCAGCATATTATTTATATTGTCCTTTTTCTTGTGATTTTCGTAGAAACAGGCTTAGTTGTGATGCCTTTTCTTCCCGGAGATTCTTTGTTGTTTACAGCTGGGTTGTTTGCTGCAAGTGGCGATTTAAATTTGTTTTATTTACTCGGATTACTAATTTTCGCAGCCATTTTGGGCGATAATGTTAATTATTGGATTGGGAGACGTTTAGGACTTCGTGTTTTTAAATGGAAAATTAGAGGCCGACAATTAGTTAAGGAAAGTTATTTAGAAAAAACGGAGGCTTTCTTTGATAAAAGAGGTGTTTTCGCCATAATTATGGCACGATTTGTTCCAATCGTAAGAACTTTCACACCCTTTGCAGCTGGTGTAGGTAAAATGAAATACCGTAAATTTTTGTTGTTCGATGTAATTGGCGGAATTCTTTGGATTAGTTCCATGACTTTGGCAGGTTATTTTCTCGGGCAGTTTGAATGGATTCGCAAGAATGTTGAGAAAGTTGTTTTAATAATAATTTTCATTTCTGTTCTTCCAATGCTTTTAAGTTTCTTGAAAAGTAAATTCGCAAAGAAGAATGCGTAAATATGCACTGATCGGAAAGTCGCTGAATCATTCTTTTTCAGCAAATTTTTTCAATGAAAAGTTTAAACGAGAAGAAATTATAGCGAAATACGATTTACTTGAATTTAACTCAATAGAAGCTGTTGCTGAATTTCTGAAAACAACCGATATTTCGGGTTTCAATGTAACCATTCCATTCAAAGAATCGATTATTCCTTTTTTGAGTTCGCTTTCTCAGGAAGCAAGAAATGTTGGAGCTGTGAATACGCTTGTAAAAGAAAATGGAAATTGGGTTGGATACAACACCGACACCTTCGGATTTAAACAATCGATAAAACCTTTTTTGACAAATTTGCATGAACGTGCATTAATTTTAGGTACTGGTGGAAGCTCAAAGGCAGTCACTTCTGTTTTTAATTCGCTTGGAATAAATTGTGTTTTTGTTTCTAGAACGCCAAACTCTGAAAATCAATTTCTATATTCAGATGTAAATAGTTACATGTTAAATGCATGTAAAGTAATAGTCAATTGCACTCCAGTTGGAATGTTTCCAAATGTGAATGAACAGATTGCGTTTCCCTTTGAATTTTTGACGAACGAACACTTGGTTATAGATCTAATTTATAATCCAAGTAAAACAAATTTTCTGACATCTTCTGAAAATAATGGCGCCACAATTCTCAATGGCGAATCTATGTTGAAAGCACAAGCATTGAAATCTTGGGAACTCTGGAATTTCGCTTTGTAAAATTAAATTTTCACTATATCGCTTTAAATATTCATCAGAAACCATTAAATATTCAAATTAAATGTGGTTTTTTTGAATTAATTTGGGTCTAATATTGGATTCCTAGTTTTCTATTATGCTTACATAGTATGTTGTTACCAGGGTATTTATTCGTTGTTTTAAGTCATTCATCGAAGCTAAAATTTCATTTATCGAAGAATTCCAGCTAAATATTCGTCTTAGAAACCGCTCATTATTTAAATGCTTTTTTTTTTACGTTTTTTGCTACATGTTGAAATTGTGTTTTTTGTATTCTAAAACGCTTTAAATTTGTGATAGTAGTAGTAGGTTAGGTTGATTAGTGTACAAGAGCTTTGAACGCCCGTTCAGAGCTCTTGTTTTTTATACAGGTTTTTTCAATCCGTTTTTCTGTAAACATATTCTTTGTATTTTCGTGCTGTAAGAGAATTCAAACTATGAAAGATCAAATAAAAATTTTATTAGTTGAAGACGATACGAACTTAGGTTTCGTTATTGCTGATAAATTAAAATTAGATGGATATAAAGTAACTTTATGTTCAAACGGACAAGATGGTTTGTTGCGTTTTGCAGACGATAAATACCATTTGTGTATTTTCGATGTAATGATGCCAAAAAAAGATGGATTTACACTTGCGCGCGACATTCGGAAACAAGACACTGAAATTCCTATCTTATTTTTGACTGCTAAAGCTCTCACAGAAGATAAAGTGGAAGGATTTAATGCTGGGGGAGATGATTATCTGACAAAACCTTTCTCATTCGATGAATTAACTGTTCGAGTTAAGTCATTATTGAAAAGAATAAAAATAATAGATGAAAAGGAAGAAACAAAACTTGAAATTGGGAATTACCAATTCGACACAGAAAATTTTCATTTGAGTCATACTGAATTCCAAAAAACACTCACAAAAAAAGAAGCACTTTTGCTAAAGATTCTTGCTAAAGGAATAAATACTGTAGTGCCACGCGAAGATTTATTAACTGCAGTTTGGGGTCAGGATGATTATTTTGCGGGTAGAAGTATGGATGTGTTCATCACTAAATTGCGAAAGTATTTCTCTCAAGATGAGAAAATTAGTATTCAAAATATTCATGGTATAGGTTTTAAATTAGAAGTAAAATGAAAAAAACAATAATTCTACTAGTATTATTAGTGAACGGGTTTCTGGCTCAGGCAGACCAATTGGCTTATTTATCAAAAACAGATGCTGAAAAAGGCGCTGCATTAATTCGAAAACAAAAATATATTTATCTATTTTGCGGTTGTTGCGATAATGATAAGTCGAGCAAAGTAAAAATTGAACGTGTTGAGGTTCGCTTCACTGGTTATGAAAATTACTACGAAATTTATGTTATAACAACAAGTGAAAAAGAATCTGACGGTAAATCAAATCCAAATGAATACCCTTTAGATTTAGCGTATGCTTGGTTCAAAAAGAAAAAAGAATATGTAACTGTAGGCAAATTGCTCGATTTACCACACGATAAATGTCAAGAATTTAAGAAATAAATGACCTATCTTCTTCATCTTGAAACAGCATCGAAAGTTTGCTCTGTTGCGTTATCTTTGAATGGTAAACTAGTTCAGTTAATTGAATTCAGCGACGATAAATTTAGTCACGGTGAAAAGTTAACGCTCCTAATTCAAGAAGTTTTAGATAAGCAACAAATTTCATCGAAAGATTTATCAGCTGTTTCGGTAAGTGCCGGTCCAGGTTCATACACCGGTTTAAGAATTGGTGTTTCAACTGCAAAAGGAATCTGTTATGCTTTGTCGCTTCCATTAATTTCTGTGAATACATTAGTTTCTTTTGCACAAGAATTTATCTCAAAAAAAGGGAATGTTAATTTGTGTGCACTTATTGATGCAAGAAGAATGGAGGTATATTCAGCTATATTTTCTCCTGATGGAGAATTATTAAAAGCAACTTCACCTGATGTGCTCGATGAAAATTCGTATTCAGAGTTTGAACCACTTCTATGTTTTGGAGATGGAGCCGAAAAAACGAAAGAACTCTGGTCAACAAGAACTGTATCTTATCAAGATTCATTTCAACCTTCAGCAAAAACTCAAATCAAAATTGCTTTCAATAAATTTTGTAATTTGGAATTTGAAGATGTTGCGTATTTTGAACCAAATTACGTGAAAGCATTTTACGATTCCAGGAAGTAATGGAAACACTTCAAACGCTAATTAAACAAGGCGAAAACCAACAATTGGACTTTAAATTCCGAATAGATGATTCGAAAAAAATTGCGAGAACCCTCTGTGCTTTTGCAAATACAGATGGCGGAATTTTGTTAATAGGAGTGAAAGACAATGGGAAGATTTCAGGCATAGACCCAACAGAAGAGTTGCACATGATTGAGGCTGCTGCTGAAATGTATTGCTCGCCTCCTCTTAGTTTTCAATCGCGCGTTTGGCAAGATGGAATGAAATTAGTATTGGAGATTAAAATTGAAAAAACGGCAACTAGGCCAATTATGGCGCTCGATGAAGAAAAACGGTGGCGCGCATACGTAAGGCGAGCAGATCATAGTTTACTGGCAAATAAAATTTTATTAAACGTTTGGAAACTTGACAAAAAAGAAATTAGTCGACCAGAAAAAATTGACAATCAAGAAACTGCATTGTTGGGAATAATTGGTAGCGAAGAAAAAACAACGCTAAGTCAAATTTACCGCAAGTCTTCCTTGTCGAAAAAAGACGTAGATCGACTCCTCTCACTTTTCATTTATTGGAATTTAGTTAACATGCAAATTTCAGAAACTGAAACGATTTACCAATTGATCCCGTAGTGATTTAGTGATAATTTTTATTCGGTTCTTTCCCAAAATTTCTTAAATTAGAACTATTCTTAATTATTGTTGTTACATTTACATAGAATAATTCAAAAATTAAGATGGGAAGACCAGCAACAAAACAGGCACGACTTAAAGACGGATTTTACATTGAAGTAAGAAACTCGGGCTCACAAACAATTCGAATCCGCAGAGATACTAAAGAACAAATGATTCTTGCTGCCGAAGAGTATAAAAGATCAAAAAACGTAGTTATCCTCGGTGAAATGAGAGATGATAAATGGATTCATGATTGAGAAAACATTCTAGAAGAATAACGAATAGTTTGAATGTAAACATTTTATAATTGCCGATGTGGGTTTCATATCGGTTTTTTTTATGTTCAAAATTTTCAAAAAAAAAAGGAACGAATTAAAGTTCCTTTTAAGTTTTGAGAGACTAATTAATGAACGATCGTCAGTTTTGTTTTCCCAATATAATTTTCTGTTGAAACAATAATTGTGTAAAATCCATTCGACCAATTTGTTGAATTTAATTCAATAGCATTCGTAAGTTCTGTGATATTAATTACATCAATAACTTTTCCGTTTAAATCAACAATCGAAATTTCCCCAGTTGAAACTGCTCTTTCAAAGAATATAGAAGCAGAATTTTGAGCTGGATTAGGAACAATGTACATCATTTTGTCAGGGTTCTCTGCCAAACTAGCATCGTCTAAATTGTATGAAATTTCAAAATCATCAAAATAAAATCCATCTTCATTAACTCCACCATCAGATTTCAAGATAAATCGCACTTTCAGACTTTGACCAACATAATCGCTCAATGAAATCTCTTCCTTCACCCAAGTTAATTGTTCGCCATCATAAATTGGTTCTCCAACCGGCTGAACACCGTCTCCAGAAGTAGCAATTCGTGTGTAATTTCCACATTGTCCGTTCCAAGTTACACCGTTGTCTGTTGAAACTTCAAACTGAACAAAATCATAATCCGTTTCTAATGCCCATTGCGCCCAATAACTAATTGCTGCTTCAGTTGCATTTGTTAAATCAATCACAGGATTGTAAACATAAGTTCTGGTTGTGTTACTTGAATAATTTCCAGACGGACTGTCGGTAAATGAACTCGATGGGGAAACAAATTTTGCTGTTGTTACTGAAAAATCCCCTGTCCAATTAACAGGTGTAGATGCTGGGTCTAAAATTTGAGATGTTAATGCACCAAATCTTTTAATAATGGTGTCGTGTTTTGTCCAGCCAACATATTCGGTATTCAAAACATACTTAATTTCGTCGCCATACACTATTCCAGCGTCTAAAATGTAGGATATTGCGCCAGTTGTAGCTTCCGATAAATTTAAATTATGAAGAGTAGCTGGGCCAACAGAACTGATTCCATTTAATGGAGTTATACTAACACTTACGGATCCGTTTTCAATTCCAATTCGAGTTGCAGAATGATTAAAATTCCCAGTAGTTGAAATAATAGAACTTGGGTCAGTTTCTGAAACCATTAAATAACGATGAGTTAAGTGAGCCAACATCATGTTTGTCCAAACCATATCTTTACAAATTCCAGTAATTAAAGTTGAAGCAGGCCAAAATCCTCCAGGAGTATCAGAAACCTCTGGCGTCATAGCGAAAATTTTGGGTTTTATGAGTGTATCAACCTTGTACATGTAGTCGTCTGAATCTCCAGATGCGGGATACAATAAGGAACTTTTGTAATTCGAATAATTATTAAATTTCACCATTTCTCCTGTGAATAGTTGAAAATAGTCGTGGTCGTCAGCGAATTCTGCAGTTGTTGCACCAATCGGGAATAAAACGTCGCTAGCATAGGTGTGTGCATTGAAAGCATATTGAAAATCTCTGTTTTCACACAACCATTTAATAGCTTGTGTTTCAGGCTCTGAGAAAGTTGTCGTTCCCGGATAAGTATCGTTTGCAGGATTAGAACTAACACCTGTTGTGTTCCATTGATAAGAATAGTTGCGATTTAGATCTACACCAATGGTTCCGCCAGCATTAATTCGACGATTTTTTCTCCACAAACCTCCACCAGAAGGATTAGTTGTTTCGTTGCGTAAATAGCCATCCGGATTTATCATTGGTACAAAATACATTTCAGTATTGTCTATTAAATACTTCACTTCCAAATTAGTGCTGTAGTTTTCAAGCATATACCACATATAAAATAGTACTTCAGAA
>JANNWW010000185.1:0-14147 GCA_031409255.1 Crocinitomicaceae bacterium | reverse complement strand
TTCCAACTGTTCCAATAGATTGAGAGCTTAAACTGTCTTTTGAATGCGCATATTGAAGTGAATCAATCGGACTTTCAAAAGTGGTTTTATTAACGAAAATAATATCTCCGCTTAAAGAAACATTATTATTTGGTTCAGGGGAACATGAACACAGATTTAAGATAAACAGGAAGCCAAAGTAAGGCATTAAGTTTTTTTTACGAAAACTCATTTTAAACTTTATGAAAAATAGTACTGCTAGCTTGAGCAGTTGGCATAATTACCAAATCATTAATTGTTACGTGTTTTGGACGAGAACAAGCATAATAAATTGCGTCTGCTATATCTTCTGCTTGAAGCGCTTCGTATCCTTGGTAAACTGAATTTGCAGTTTGTTCATCACCTTTGAATCGCACCATCGAAAACTCTGTTTCTGCTGCTCCAGGAGCAATATTGGTTACTTTGATTCCAAAGTCAACTAAATCTATTCGCATTGAACGAGAAAGCGCATCTACTGCGTGTTTTGTTGCGCAATACACGTTTCCGCCTGCGTATACTTCTTTTCCAGCAATACTTCCTAAATTGACAATGTGTCCAGATTTATTGGCTTTCAAAATTGGAATAATGTATTTCGAAACATACAATAAACCTTTGATATTTGTGTCGATCATTCGTTCCCAATCATCGGTAACAGCCGTGTCTACTGGTCCACGCCCTACAGCTAAACCTGCATTGTTGATTAAAATCTGTAAATTGTCTTTGATTTCTTTTGGTAAGCTTAAAATTGCTTCTTTGCATGCGTCTTCTGAACGCACATCAAAATTCAATGTGTAAACATCAATTTCTGAAGAACTTAATTTGGTTTTAATTTCTTCCAAACGATCGTTTCTTCTTCCTGTTAAAACTAGAGACCATCCATTTTCTGCAAACAATTTGGCACATGCTTCACCAAAACCAGCTGTTGCACCTGTAATCAAGACATATTTTCGCATTTCAATTATTTTCATTTGTGAATCCAAAAATAAAGAATTCACAAATGAAAAACCTGATTTTAAATTAGTTTAACGTATAATATTCACGTGACCGGTTTCTTTGTAACCTTTCGCTTTGTGTTTGAATTCAACCATCCACACATATGAACCGTCTTGAACAAACTGACCATCAAAGGTTCCGTCCCATCCTTGATCAATGTTTTTACTTTGGAAAATGATTTGTCCCCAACGATTAAAAATGGAAAGTAAATAATTTGTTGGATCAATTTCACTTGAAATTACAGGGAAAAAATCGTTGTTGTATTCGTCTCCATCTGGTGTGAAAGTATTTGGAACATAAATTAATATTTCATCCTCAACCATTAAATTCGCGAAAGCCGTATCTGTACAACCTTCAAAAGTTGAAGCAATTAATTGAATTGTATACCCTTCCAAAAGAAAAGGGAATTCAATTTCTGGCTCAAAATTATTACTGAAGCCATTTCCTCCAAAATCCCAAGCATACAAATCTGCATTGAAACTGGTATTATTGAATTGAATGGTATTGTGCAGAATATCGGGTTGATACGGATTGTAAGTGAATTCAGCAATTGGAATCGGATTTGAAACAATGTATTGACTGATAGAATTTGTGTCTATACATCCAAAATCTGTTGACACAATTAATTGAACATCCAAGGAAATCGGTTCCGTAGTGCTGTTCTCTAAACAATAAGTGAGTGAATCTTGGTTAGAAACGAATCCGTTTGAAAAACTCCATTGCGAATAATTGATTAATGATGGAAGTGAAACCGACGCTGTTGAAAAAACAGTTGCGCAATTGGGTGAACATCCCACTAAATTAAATCCATTGAAATTAGCCGTTGGTTTAGGGTAAACGCGCAAAGTATTCGAAGTAGAATTAGAGCATCCATTGTTTGTTAGAACTGTTAAGGTAGTAGAATATTGTCCATCGTTTGCATACAAATGACTGGTGTTTTGAGTTCCAGACACGTTTCCATCACCAAATGTCCACGCCCAAGAAACAACTTGATTTGAAGTGTTTAGAGAACTAACAGAAGAATTATCCGTAAACTGGATTTCGTCGTATTCACAGGCTTCAATAACGGAGAAACTAGCAATCGGATTTGGCCAAACGAAAGCAGAAGTTGTTGCAGTATCCTTGCAGCCATTTAGGGTTGTTGTAATCATTTGCACTTGATAAACCCCCTCATTCGTATAGAGATTCGTTGGATTTTGAAGAAAACTTGTGCTACCTTCACCAAAATTCCATGACCAAGAATTGATTGCATCTCCTTGCGGAAGCGGAATAAAGGATGCGTCATTAAAGGAAGAATTGAGCCCTTTACAAACCGAATCCAAACTGAATACTGCTTGCGGTTTATCATAAGCCAAAGCAATAGAAATCAATGAATCACTGCAGCCTTCAGCACTTATGGCAATCAATTCAATCGAATAACTTCCGGGAGTTGCAAAAGCGTGTTCTAATTGGTTTGCAGCAGTTGAGGTGAATCCGTCTTCGAAGGTCCAAGAATAAGTTAAATTATTTCCGACAGAACTATTTGTAATTGTTAAATCATCATAGAAACAGTTGTTTTGTATTGCAAAATTTGCAAGAGGTAAAGGAAAAACATTGAAAGGTTGAACGATTGTATCCGTGCATCCATTTGATGTTCCAATTACTAAAGTTACAGGGAAATTACCATCTTGTGCATACAGATTCGTTGGATTTTGAAGGTTTGAAAGAGAATTATCTCCAAAATTCCACGACCAAGAAATTATGGTATCTGTTGTGGATGTAGATAGATCGGTAAACAATGAATTCACATTTAAGCAATTTGGTGTTGCGTTGAAATTTGCAATTGGTGTCGAAATCTCTAACTGATAATCAACTTGAACACCACACGCACCTTGATTTCCTACACTTGTTAAATCACAGCTCACAATTTGATTATTTGTAGGGTTTGTAATGCTAACTGTTTGGCTTAGTTCACCTGTTGACCAACTATATTGCTGGAAACCAGTAGGCGCAGTAATTGTAGCATTAACTCCTTGACAAAAAGAAACATCTGTAACTTGCGGCATGCATTCTGCAGAAATATAGGAATAGCCAAAATGTCCTCCAAGGGAGCAATCATAAGTTGTAAATTCAATTCGAATTTGTTGTCCGATATATGGACTTAAATCAATTGCTGCTGACGACCATGGTAACCATTTGACAGCTCCGCAAGTTTGAAAAGTTTGACCGGCTTGACCAGAATAGACTTCAAAAACTCCACAGCTTCCTCCTACCACATTTCCTGCGTTATCTAATACGCGAATAGATAATTTAGGTTGTTCAGCCGGATTATGTCCTGGATCTTCCATTACAGAAGCATATTGATAATTAAAAATTGGGTTTTGAGTTGTAACATCAATCACATACACCAATTGCTCAGCTTGTGCGCCGACATTGTTATTCCCCAAGCGAGCTGAGTTTGCTCCATTTGGAGGTAGAACATTCAATCCACCACATGAAAATGGGTCGATTGCAGGAGCTGTAAAAACTGTGTGTTGACCAGGACTTATTCCAAAAGCATCATTTGGAACGTTATAATCACCTGTGTATCCTATCCAATCATTAAAGTTGCCATTTTGAAAGCCTATATTGGGACAATATTGAGCATTCGCAATTTCAAAGAGGGAGAAAATAAAAATCAGTGATAGAGCTGATTGTTTTTTGGCAACATAGTTTTGCCAAGTGCTTGAACTACCAAAATTGGTAATTGAAGAATTACTAATAGTGTCCATAGTGTGTTTGTTTTCATAATAAATAGTATATCATTTTTTGTTTTCAAGACTTCTAATTGAGAAACTTGAAAGCAGTTGTAGTGAATACTGAAACTAATGAAAAATTATAGCAAGTCTATAGACTAATGAATATTTAGGCTTGTATACTTATTATTTAACGCTGATTTATTAACATCGAGAAAAGATATAGCTATGCATGCAGAGTATTTACGGTTTTACTTTAACACATTTATGTGTCCTTCAATTCTTTCCACTTTACCTTTTTGTTTGTTTTTGAAATATAGAACCCATACATAAGTTCCATCCTGAACAATATTTCCTCTGTAGGTTGCGTCCCATCTTTGCGTTTGATCTGCTGATTCAAAAATACGTTCTCCCCAACGATCATAGATTTCAAACTGATAGTTATCTACAATGTCATTTGTTGAAAATACGGGTCCAAAATACCCGTTATAATTATCACCATCAGGTGTAAATGAATTTGGAACCCAAAATAAGAAATCACTGCCGAAAGTTATCTGTTTACAGATCGTATCCAAACACCCGTCATCAGAACTTACAATCAAACAAACGCCAACAGTGGACTGAGCTGTTATATTGTCGAATTGATAAGTAGGATTTTCGAGACTGGAAGTATACGAAACTCCTATTTGCCAATCAAAAACAGTTGCATTTGCAGTGGAAGTATTGAAAAACTGGAGTGTATTCTCTATTTCAGTTGGTTGATTGGGATTGTAAAAGAAATTTGCAACTGGAAGGTCATTCACACAAACTGCATCAATAAAATCAAAATTCACAGGACAGCCATCTAGTGTTTGGGCAACTAATTGTGCGTTCCAACAACCAATATTCACGAAAGTTGCAGTTATTGGCCCGCAAGAATTGAAGCTTTGTCCATCCGAAAAAGTCCAAGAGCAATTGGTCAAACTATCAGAAAAATCTGTGCCAAATTCCACTGTTAGAGGAGTACAACCATTCTGATTGTCAATCTCAAAAACAGGTGTTGGAATAAGAAACTGCGTCACTGTAATCAGTGTATCAATAGACACACACACATCAGAAACAGTAACAGTATATGTACTCGAGTTGACTAATGGATTTACCGTTACACTTGTAAGGGTATCATTGATATTGGTGCTCCACTGATAACTATAATTCGGAGCTCCTGCAGTAACCAAAACACTTAAGACAACTGGATCATTCGGACAAAAACTAACTGCCGGATTTGTGGTAAATGCCAAACTTGGTAAAATGCTCAAAGTAGTTGTTTCAGCTGCAGTTGTGCAACCATTGTTATCGACCACATTTACAGTAAACACTTCAGGTATTGTTTGAATCACATTTTGATTTGCTCCTATAAAACCATTACTCCAGGTAAAAGTATATGGTGCTGTTCCGCCTAAAGCAAAACCAAACAAAGGAATCGTGTCATTTATGCACATTAAACTATCTGGCGACGAAAACAAGAGAAGCGGATCTGGTTCTTCAACAAGCACTAAACCATCCGCAATACAACCTTGCGCATTTGTTGCACTTACTGGATAAACTCCAGCGCAAAATCCAACTTGCGTATTTGCAGGCTGCATAGGTGCAGAGTTAAAACTGTAAGTTACAGCTGTACTTGCGAAAATTGTTACCTCTCCGTCACACACTGAATTACAACTGGTATTGATTGCTGTTACCGAATCAAGAACAAACAAAATTGGGTCAATAATGGTAAACGTAGTATCAAACGCGCAGCCATTAATATCACTCATTTCAAAGTTATAGTTACCAGAACAAAATCCTCCAGCACTAGCTAGAACACTGTTCGTACCATTCCAAATGTAAGCGAATCCACCTGGAGTTCCACCCGAAACCACTGCGATTGCGGCACCATCGCAAAGACCAAGACAACTTGGTTGGGTTGAGGTTATTTGTGCTGACAAAAGAGCTGGCTGAGTTAGTAACTGAGTTACATTTACAGTACAATTTTGTTGATCTTTTAAAACAAGTGAATAGTTTCCAGCTGCTAAAAAAGAGGTTGAATTTACTGCGCCAAAAGATGCTCCATTATTAAAAGAGTAAAAATAAGGGGAAGTTCCACCAGCGGCTGCTATGGAAATAGCACCCGTATTGTTCTGAAAACAGCTTAGGTTGGTTGGAATTGGAGCAAGTGTTAAAAGTGCAGGTTCTGTAATAACAATTATTTGACTTACCTGACAGCCATTGATATCAGTTACAACCATTGTATAATTTCCAGCACACAAGCCCGAATAGTTTCCGCTTGGCTGAACTACTCCGTTCAAGCTATATGAGACGACACCTGTTCCACCCGAAGAACTAAGTTGAATGCTACCATTACATTGACCAAAGCAACTTACATTCGTGGATGTGACTCCACTAACTACTGGAGCTGGTAAATCAATAATTTGTACAAAAGAATCTGTTTCACAAGCATTCGCATCTTGTGCAACAACCGTATAAGGTCCAGCTAGAAGTAAAGTAAAACTTCCTAAAGGTGCAAAATTTGCTCCATTGTCAATACTATATTGAAAAGCACCTACTCCGCCAGAAGCATTCAAGGTAATTGAACCATTTGCTTGAGAACAGGTACTCGGACTTAAAACAGATGTTAACGCAATTGGGTTTGGATCAATAATAGTTAACGGAACAGAATCTTGACATTGATTTTGATCATTCACATAGACCATTTTTGGACCAGCGCATTCATTCGTGAATAAACCTGTGGCGTTATATGAAATAAAATCCTGGGTGAAGTTGTATGCACCTGTTCCACCTGTTGCATTAACAAAAATAGTTCCATTACAAGTGTTTGCACAAAGTGGAGCGGTTGAAGTTCCGGTGATATCTAAAAGTGGTGGTTCTGTTACAAGAATATTCATATTTGCAGTACAACCAAATTGGTCATTCACCAAAGCAATGTAATTGTCAGCAGCCAAACCTGTAAAAAACCCTGTAGAATTTGTGCTTGCATTTAAGTTATAGCTGAAAATTCCATTTCCTCCTGTTGCATTTAAGGAAACAAACCCGGAATTGTCGTTATTACATGTCAAGTTTGAAATGTTAGATGAAATCACAATTGGCAAAGTTTCGTCAATTATAGCTATTCCATTGGCCAAACAGTTGTTTACATCTTGTACAACTAAATCAAAAGTTCCAACTGACAAAGACGAAAACACATTTGTTGGAACAAAACTCAAGCCATTGTCAATGCTGTAAGTATATGCTCCTGGGGTTCCGCCAGAAACAGAAGCGAAGTTGATAGCGCCATCTGATCCGCCATTACAAGTAACATCAGTAATAATAGTCGTAAATACAACTGGAGGCGGTTCATTTAAGAAAAAAGGAATAGTAAAAATACAGTTCCCCGCATCAAAAATTACCACAATATGAGATCCTGCTGACAAGCCACTAAAGAATCCACTACTTTGTACAAGTCCATTGCCGTCTAATTCGTAGTTAATTGGAGCTGCACCTGCTATATTTTGCACCAAAATATTTCCATCATTTCCTCCAAAACAGAGGGGTTCAGCACGTGAAATTTCTTGACCAGACATCTCTAGGTCATTCACTCCTGCAAACAAGGTGTCTAAACATCCTTGAGCATCTTGCACAACGATAACGTGGATTCCGGAGAACACATTCGAGAAGATCCCACTTGCTTGAAAAGGGCTTCCATTGTCGGAATAATTAAATGCAGGGAAAGATCCGGTGGCTTGAACTTCAAAAGCACCATTATTAAAACCACAATTGGAAGGTGTCATTGCAATTTGTGCAATTAAAATTGGCGCAGGGTCTACTAAGATTGCTGTAGCCTGCGCTGTGCAGCCATTTCCATCTGTTACTGTAACTAAAACATTTCCAGCAGCAATTCCAGTAAACAAATTGGATGCTTGATTCACTCCGTTATTAAGATTGTACGAAAAACCTCCTACTCCTCCAAGTGCGTTTGCGGTAATTGTTCCGTTTTGCTGCCCATTACACAATGGACTTGAACTTAAAGCATTGAGTGTAATGATCGCTGGTTGAGTGATATTGAAAAATCCATTGATCAAACAGCCATTGAAATCGCGCACAACAACATCATAGCTGCCAGCACACAATCCTGTTAGGATAGAACTTGCTTGAAAAGTAGTACCTGAATTTGAAGAGTAGGAATAAGGAGTTACACCACCTGAGACTGTTACTGCTATTTGTCCGTTGCATTGCCCGTTGCATAAAACTGCAGTTGGAACAGCAGTGAAAGCTACGGGAGTAGGCGATGTGATTGTTGCGTTGACAGTTGCTAAACAATTGTTTACATCTCGAACCTGAAAAGTATAGGTTCCTACCATAAGACCTGCAAATAAATTAGAAGCTCCAAAAGGGCCAGCTCCAATAGCATATTGATAAGGAGCTATACCTCCGCTTGCTGCCAAAATTACAGAACCATTGTTTCCACCTGCACATGCAATATTTTGTTGTGACTGAATTAGTAAATTAGGTACAGGTAAAGCAATAATTGTTAAGGGAACTGAAGTGGTACAATTTTGTGCATCTGTAACAAAAACAGTATAAGCTCCGGGTGATAAATTTAAAAAAATGCCTGTGGTATTGCTAGTTGCACCAAGTACATATGTATAAGTAGTGGTTCCACCAGTTGCACCAATTGTTACTGCTCCATTGTTTATTCCACAAGTAGCATTTACAATTGAAACAATTGATGCAGTCAAAAGATTTGGCTGAGTAACATTTACGACTAAATTTTGCAAACAACCATTGGCATCAGTTGCTGTGAAAGTGTATGAGCCAAAACATAAAGCACCAAAAACTGGACTAGCTTGTGAGGGACCAGAGTTCTTTTTAAAAGTAATGGCTCCAGTTCCACCAGTTACAGCTAAAGTTACACTTCCATTACAGAGTCCAAAGCAGGAAACATTTGTTACTACACTAGTTAAATTAATAGCAATAGGGGCTGTAATAACTGAATTTGAGTTTGCTGTGCACAAGTTCGCATCCGTAATTGTCACATTTATTGCACCAGGACAAATATTAGATATGCTTTGCGTTACTGCACCAGAGTTCCACAAAAATGAATAGGGAGCCAAAGATGGGGTGACAATATTTGCCGTTGCTGTTCCAGAACAACCTGTTGCACACAATGCTGCGCTTGGTGTTATTGAAACTACTGGTAAAGGGTTCACTATTGCGGGAACAATTACAGTATCCTTGCAACCACCTATACTTGTGTAAATTAGTTGATAGTTTCCCGAATGTGCAGGCACTGTTCCTGTCCTTGTGGGATTTGCAGCAGTTGAAGTGAAGCCTGCTGGACCGGTCCATTGATAGGTTCCACCAGCATAGTTTACAGTTGAACTAAAGTTCAAAGCTGTTCCTTGACAAACAGGAGTATTTACTAATGCAGTTAAATTAACGGGAATAAACGTAATAAAAGCCGCAGGTACGTTAGTTGTGTTTCCACTTGCGCCACTTGTAGCGCCATTTGGAATAAATTCAGTTAAAGAACCAGATAAGGTAATTCCATTCGCGCCTCCTGTTACATTCAAAATTGGTGCACCAGCAGTAAAAGCAATGAAGCCTCCGCTTCCACCTCCGCCTGGTCCTTCACTTTCATTTGCTAAAGCTCCTTGGTCTCCACCTTTTCCTCCCCTAGCAAGTAATTGAACACCTGCCGTTCCTTTAATGACGATGCCGCCACCGCCTCCACCACCACATGGGGCATCATTCGCGCCACCAGTTCCTAAAGCAATCTGATTGAGCGCGTTCTCTCCATTCGCTTCTAAAAATCCTACGCCAGTTACAATTGGTGCAACAATAAAAACGATTCCACCCCCATTTCCTCCTCGCAAATTTGCATTGTTATTTGCATCACCAGCTCCGCCGCCTCCACCGAGAAAAACCCGTGAATTTGAAAGGTTTGTTAGCGGATAACCTCCAAAACCACCATTACTATTTCTTCTGTTTCCATTCCAATTATTGTCATCGGGACCTATGAGTAGGGCATTTAGATTAGCCGCTGCAAAACTATAACCTCCTCTACCTCCGCCTGATGAATTCGCTAAGAAACCTGTTGCAATCACGAAAGGATCTAAATTCCAAGCTGCTGAGCCAAGGCAAGCCGTACACATAATTCCCTGTCCGTTGTAAACCGCATTGTTGTTCCCGTTCGAACCACCACCACCACCGCAGTTGTGTGCGTTTCCGCCGCCCCCCCCGTTTGCAATAGCACCTTTCCCGTATCTTCCTCCAAAAGCATCATAATTAGTTGCATCACCTGCTATACTTTCACCTTTTTCAGCACTACGCGAATCGTCATTACCAACAAAATCAACTATTTGTGGATTTCCACCAGGAGACGTATTTTGATCAATTGCCCCTGCTTTAAATCCAGCAAAACTGGCATCAATTTTTCCGTTTACTGTAACTGTTCCCGTAGCATGAATAACAACCAAGCCTCCTCTTTTGAAAGCTCCGGCTACTTGCCAAGGTGCAGCAACAATTGAACCAGCTGGAGCTACTGTTAAGGTTGTGTATTGAGGAACTTTAATTACTTGCGTTTTTCCTTGAGCAGAATATGTATTTGTTAGTGGATTTTGCAGTGTTAAAACTCCTCCAGCATTTGAGAGGACATAATTGAATTCATATAAACCGGCAGAATTCAATGCTGTAACTTGTCCGTATAAAGGTGTGTTGGTTGTATTTACGGTTGCTCCCTGAGCTTGATATATCATTATTAAATCGCCACATTCAAAAGCACAGGCATTGTCAGTACTAATGGTGGTAGAACCAGAATTTGCATTTACAACAACAGCTGTATAACAATTTACTATTGTATTAGGAGTATTTACAACCAAAAATCCATCTTTGCCAGGCTGCGAAAACACCCTAAATGGATTTAGTGAGAAAGCCCCAATTAGACAAATTATAGATATTAGTGATTTCATTTTATTGATTTCAGTGATTATTTATGAATTAACGAATAATATTTCGAATAGTTTCCTAAACTTTTTCAAACGGTAATTTTCAATTATCATTTAACTGATTTCAGCAAATATTTAAAAGTAACTTTCTTTAAAAAAAACTGATTGATCACCTAAATTTACTGCAAATATAACTTGTCTTTTTCATACTATTTAGTCAATTTTACTAAATATTTACTAAATCAGTTTATTAAAACTACAAACTATATTTTTCATTCGTTTCTTTTGGATTTTTATTCCAGTTTAAATTCGATTGAATGGTTCTTTTTTTCATCTTTGCACTATGAAAAAAATTGAAGAATATTTCCTTGATTTAAGTGTTGAACAAAAACAACAATTTTTGCAACTAAATGACTTGTATCTATTATGGAATCAACAGATCAATGTAATTTCTAGAAAAGATATGGATGATTTTTTTGATCGACATGTTCTTCATTCTTTAGGAATTGCTAAAATTATTCAATTTAAAAAAGGATCATCTGTTTTGGACATTGGTACCGGAGGCGGATTTCCGGGTATTCCGTTGGCTATTCTCTTTCCAGAAGTTGAATTTCACTTAGTAGATTCAATTGGAAAAAAGATAAAAGTTGTAAAAGAAATTGCTCTTGCTCTTGACTTAAAGAACGTTCGCGCAACACATGCAAGAGCGGAAGATATCAAAGAAGAGTTTGATTTTATTGTTTCGAGAGCTGTAACTGCAATGCCCGCATTTTTACCTTGGACTAAAAATAAATTCAAAAGTAAAAACCTTCATTCACTAGCAAATGGCATTTTATATTTAAAAGGGGGTGATTTATCGGAGGAAATGTCATCTGTAAATAAATTCTTTAAAATTTATCCTTTGAAGGAGTTTTTCAAGGAAGATTTTTTTGAGACAAAAGCAGTAGTTTATGTAAGAAATTGAACTATTCCTTTAACATCTATTTATTAAACTTATTCTTTCAGCTCTTTCCAAAGAATCAATAACTTTTCTTCTAAGCTAGAAATCTTTTCTTCCAATTCTTGAACGCGCTCTTTTAAACCTACACTATGATTTTCAATAATTTGGATAGTTGAGTCAAATTCAGGAACATCGCCAAAAGTATGCGCATAACGCACTTCTTTTTTTCCGCTTTGGCGTTCCATTTGAACCACGAAGGGTCTTTCCGTATTCAACAATTGATTCAAACCTTCTTGTACTTCCGACAAAGATTCAAAGTCATATAATCGCCCTGCATTTGCACGAATTTCACCAGCAGTTAAAGGTCCACGTAAAAACAATAAACACAAAATACTTTGCTCCATTGGATCTAAAGAATAGGAAACCGAAATGGAATGGCGAAACTTGGCACTTCTTCCATCTCCCAAAATCGTTTGTGAAAGTCCCACTTTTTTCAACTCACTTAAGGCTTCTAAAACGGTATTTTCATAGTAATCAACCACTGGAAAACGAGATGATTTTTGATTACAACCAAGTGTTAAACTATTCAAAGTCAAGGGGTAATTATCTGGTGTGGTTTTTGATTTTTCAATTAACACTCCTAAGATACGAACGGCTTCGTTCGTGAGAATTGGTAGACTAATTTGTTCTATTGAATTTTCCATCTACAATTTTAGTGAAAAGATTTCAGTAAAAAAAAGCGGATGCAATAAATACATCCGCTTCTTCGAACTATTAACTATAATTGAAATTAGAATTTCACTAAGCGAATTATAGTACTTTCAGTTCGTAAAAAATAAGTTCCATTTGCATAACTAGTTAAATCGATGATTGTTTCATTTTGAATATCAAAATCTAGCAATTTATTTCCTTGAACATCAGTTAAGCTTGCTTGTTTTTTAGTTTCATTCGAATTGATAAAAAACTTACCTGTACTTGGGTTTGGACTAACAGAAAAATCAAAAGAGCTTTCAATTAATCCTCCAAGCCCATAGTTAAATGGATTAGAAGTTGCTGTACAAACAACTAAATCTCCAACAATTACAGTGTAAGATCCATAATTTACACCTGCATTATAAGATGTATTAGTTGCACCAACTATTGGAGTTCCGTTTAAAACCCATTGAACATTTAAGCTAGTGATTACAGATAATGTTGTGCCTGATTGTGTAATAGCTGGAGCAGTTGGCAGCGAATAAAGACAGTCGTTTTGAGCAATTATACGTGCATCTGTCGCTAATAAATTTAGGAAGTCAGTCCATTCTGAACATTCGTTTTTTAAATAAAATGCTAAATACGGATTTAAAAGATCAAACATTATTTCGTGCTGTTCAGTTCGATCTATAGTAATTGCGCCACCTGATGTTCCTTCTCCAAAGTCACAATTAAAATTAGAATTAGCAAAGTAACAATGTGCACCACCTATAATAGAAACAAAATGACGACAACTTGAATTTGGTAATTCGTCGTAGATTAGTTGATGGTGATCTACTGGAGGTGTAACCGCGTCTCCACTACCAGAAAAAACTAGTGCAGGAATAGTTACATTTAATGCAGAAGTTGAAGCTAAAGGATTTGTTTCTGCTGGTGCTAATCCAATAATAACATCAAAATTTGCATTTCCTTCTGCGGCAGCCAAAAAAGAGGCTCCTCCACCCATTGAGTGCCCCATAACAGCCATTTTTCCGTTTGAATGTGTATTGAAGAAATTTCCTACTGAATTACAATCTGTTTCTAAACGATTTCCTGCGATAACTAAATCCTTTCCAAAATCTAGATGTGAAGGGCCGGGAATTAATCCTCCTTCCGTTCTAGGTAAAATTAGAATATAACCTTTTGGAACAAATTCATCCCAAATATTTGCGTAAGCATCCCAAGACATAGCAAAACCATGTCCGAATGAAATAATAGGAAACTCACCTAAAGAAATTGGTGTATTATCTCCGGCTATTGTTGCTGGATAATAAATTTCACATTGAATTTGACGCCCTGCGCCTCCACCTGAACCAAATCCACCCGTTCTAGTTGCATCATTATATGTGATTGTTTTGTGTCCAATTTGAAATTGAGCTTGCGCCATTGCTCCAATAATTAGACTTGTTAATAATAGTAATAGTTTTTTCATAATTATAATTTCAACAAAGGTATTTCAAATAGTTATGCAAACACATAATATATGATGAGTTGTTATTTAATAAGTATGGAAGGTTTCATAATTAACTTTCTGTTAAATAATAAACAAACTTTTATTGATTGAAATTTATATCTAACATAAACCTTTCTAAATTAGTTAATTAATAAAAATGCGTCTGGGTCTGTAAATTTCACCAATAGGTTAAATTTGATTATTGTCTTTTATAAGTCATAAATTTTAGGACAAAAAAAAGCCCCACAGTTACCTGCAGGGCTTTATAAAAGTGGCATCGACTTACTCTCCCACCCTCAAAAGGGCAGTACCATCAGCGCTAACGGGCTTAACTTCTC
>JANNWW010000184.1:0-28780 GCA_031409255.1 Crocinitomicaceae bacterium | reverse complement strand
AGATACTGTTTTAAAAGAAATAGTTTTTACAAATCCACACTTCTTTCGCCTATAAAAAGCATCTTTTTCGTTAAACCCATTCGAATTGGCTCGCCAATCCTTCCTGATTTTAACTCAAATATACAATTTTATTGGCGTTCTAAGTAGGATTTATAATCGAACTCAGGTTTAAAGTAAAAAAACTAAGCTTTCTCCATCAACCTCGCCACATATTTTCCAATAATATCGAACTCTAAATTAACCACCGAACCATTTTCAAAAGTGTGGAAATTAGTGTGTTCGTATGTGTAGGGAATAATACAAACCGAGAATCGGCCTTTTTCGGAATCGACAACCGTTAAACTCACTCCGTTTATTGTTATGGAACCTTTTGAAACAGTTGGTTGGTTGAAATCGTATGTGAAGGTGTATTTCCAACTTCCATTAAGATCTTCCACTTTTTCACAGGTTCCGCGGGTGTCTACGTGTCCTTGCACAATGTGTCCGTCTAGTCTTGCGCCCAAAAGCATACAACGTTCGAGGTTCACTTTCGTTCCCACTTTCCAAGTTTCGAGATTGGTTTTGTTGAGACTTTCTTCAATTGCGGTTACAACAAACTCGTTGCCATTAATTTTAACAACCGTTAAGCAACAACCATTGTGCGCCACACTTTGGTCAATTTTTAACTCGTTTGTGAAGGACGATTTAACTGTGAAATGAACGTTGGAGTTTTCGCGTTCAATGGCAGTTATTTCACCTAAAGTTTCTATGATCCCTGTGAACATGTTTTCGATTTATTGATTAACAATTTTTTAATGCGCTTTGTTTAGAAGTGAATTACTGAGCGCTATAAAAATTCCACTCATGCACCAAATTGGAACTGCCGCTTTATCTGTATCTAAATAATTATTCAAGAAGCCGTGAATAAAATAGGTAGAAAGCGCTATTATCATTCCCATTATGAGGGTTTTCATTTCGCGGTCATCATTCGGCCATTTGTTATAAAGTGTAATTCCTTGATAAAAAATAGCTATTACGAGTGCGAACATGAGCAGCATACCAGGCAAACCAGTTTCAGCAAGCGGACCCAAATATTCGCTGTGTGCATTTCCTCCGTCGCCAAAATTTGTGGAAATAATTGTGGTGTTTTCGGGTTCTTGAAAACGGGCATATTCCATAGCGTAAACTCCCGGTCCGTAGCCAGTTATTGGTCGTTCGTGGAACATTTCCATTGCACACGCCCAGCGGTTTAAGCGTTCTAAATTGGAGGCGTCTGTTGTTACATTCGCAGCACTTTCAAACTTCGCGCCGAACTCTTCAGTGGTATGCTCAGATTTATTGCGTGCTAAGTCTTGTTGAATGGCATTCCACGAAAACCACACGTAGCCCAAACATAAAAACAAGACGGTTAGCACCCAAGAAAATTTAACTTTGAAACGAATCAAGAGCCAAATTCCAATTCCCAAAACAATACTCAACCATGCTGCACGGGTGTAACTAAAATAGAGCCCTATTAGAATAATGATTGAATAGACTGCGAACAAAAACTGAACAAGCGGACCGTGTTTTTTTGCGAATAAAAACGCAATAGATAAAGGAAGTACGAGCGCTACTAAAGCTCCGTAAATGGTATGGTCTTTAAAAAATGGCCACATTACCCAATGGCCTTCTTTTTCAGCAAAGCGAAAACTTGCATGAGAAACAACGGTGTAACAAATTGCAATAACCATTGCTGAAATAAAGAGCCAAAAAAACAAACGAATGGCTTTTCTAGATTCAAAAATTTTTGGGCCAAGGAATAGAAAAGGAACAATGAACCACATTTTCGCAATAACGAATTTAACTGAAACGAGCGGTTGTTCGCTGGTTATTGTTGTAATTACGAGCCACGATAAGTAAACTAAAACGGTCCAGAATATGGGCGAAAAACGCAAATAATTTGGGAAAACTGGATAACGAATAGCTTGTGTTAAAAGCAAGAGCATCATTCCGGCACAAAGCGGTTCAGTTGGCACGAATAAACCAAAACTATCTGTAAATTCTTCAATGTTTACCGATAAAGGAGTGCATGCTACAACAAGGAAAAAGGTAAACTCGGTGTGGAATAACAAGACATAAACCGCCAAAAGAGCAAGTGGAATTCCGTAACCGAAAAAACTATCTATTGAAACAAAATAGCATAATAACGCAATGAAAAAACTGCTTACGAGTAATAAAATAGGATGTTCGCGGAGAATATTCACACTTATTGCAATCGTTTAAGTTCTTTAATTTTTTCAGCAACTAGCAAGCCAAAAACCACAAAGAAGAATGCTGCTACAGTGGAAAGAAACATAATAATTAAGCGCTTTGGTTTGTCTTTTTTATCTGCTGGAACTGCTTCTTCCACCACAAATTTATGATTAAATTTCGTGTATGCGTCTGATTCAGCTTGTTCGTAGGAAACTTTGAAATCTTCTCTTTTTACGATTTTTTCATTGCGTTGATATTCTAATCCATCGAAAGTTGAACCGTATTTTCTGTTGACTTCAATTTTTGCTTTCAACTCAGATTTGTCGGCAGTTGAACTTGCATCTACGTATGCTTGATATAAATTTGCGCGGGTGTCGTTTGGAACCACACCAATTGCCGCCAAACTATCGAGGGCAAGAAGCGTTTGATTGATTTCAAAATCGAGTTGTTCTTTCTTCCGCTTATTGATTTCGTATGCTGGCAGGGTGCGTTCAGCAACCATTTCATTTTTTACCGTATCAATTAAGTTCACAATTTTGTTTGCAATATCGCAGGCAACTTTGGGATCACGGTCTAGAACATCAATTTGAATAGAACCATAGCGCGTTCGCACAAATAAAATGTGCGAATTGTATTCTTTCACCAATTTAAAATATTTCTCCGGATCGTTGGGTTTAATTTTATAATGTTCCATTAAATCGAATCGGTCCACCACAATGTCGCGCACTTTCGACGATTGCAAAATTTGAATCAATTGTTCGGCTTGTTCTTCTTCTCCAAAATCCATGGAAGAAGCCTTTGCATTTCGTTGTTCGGAGAATGAAACCGTGCTTGTTGCCGCTGGGAAAACTATTGCTGTTGAGCGAAATAATGGTGTCATCGTAAATGCAATAATGGTAGACGTTACCAATGCTAGCGTGCAAACGATGAAAATTACTTTTCGCTTTTGCCACAAGAAAACGAATAAATTGAGGCGTTGTTGGTCTATTTCTTTTGAGGATTTTTCCATTTTATTGTGAGTTCTTACTTTACTAGATTTACGCGCGAAATTACGCTTTGTGAACGAGAAACGAAGAAATCTTCTAAAAATTTCATTAGAACTGTTTATTTTTACACCTCAGAATTTTACTATGATAACTTACAACCCCAAAAGCTGGGTCAAACTTATTTTTCATTTCACCAAAGGCGATACCATTTCACTTTTGTGGAAAGAGTTGATTTTTATTTTTCTATTTACTCTTGGTGTAGCATATTTGGAACTGCATTTCTTCCCAAATTCAACTGTACTAGATAAATTATTCCCTGTTTATCAAATTCTTGGTTTTGTTATTTCTCTTTTGCTCGTTTTTCGAACAAATACTGCCTACGACCGCTGGTGGGAAGGAAGAAGAAAATGGGGCGATTTAGTGAATGAAAGTCGAAACATGGCTGTAAAAATTGCTGCAGTTAATTTACCAAAAGAAGACAATGAATATTTTGCGCGTCACATTAGCAACTACGCTTTGTGTATTAAAGAACACTTAAGACTAGGAACAGATTTTGATATTTTAGAAATCACAGAATCGGAAAAAGAATACCTTCAAGGTTTAGAACATATTCCATCTGGAATTGTTGCACTGCTCTACAATCGTCTTCACGACTTGGTAAAAGAAGGTAAATTAAGTGAAGAGTTTCTTTTGCGAATTGATAAAAATTTGAATGGTTTTTTGGATACTGTTGGTGCATGTGAACGAATCAAAAACACGCCAATTCCCTATTCTTATTCGTTGTTTTTCAAGAAATTTATATTCATCTATGTTACAACGCTTCCGCTGGCTTTTGTGGTTCAATTTGGCTATTTTTCTTCTCTAATTGCCACGTTTATTTTTTACGTTTTGGTAAGCTTAGAGGTGCTAGCAGAAGAAATTGAAGACCCGTTTGGAGAGGACGACAATGATTTACCAACTGATGAAATGGCTGTTAGAATTGGAAGAATCTCGCGCGACACTTTGAAAAAATCTATTTAAAAATAAGTTGGGCTTTCAATCTTATAATTTTTTTAACACAATAAATCAATCGTTATTAGTAAATTTGTAGCCTGAAACTTTGGTTTCTGCTAAGATTATGGAAGGATTAAGATTAACTCGCAACGACGAATTCACAAAGAAAATAACTGAGAACGTTAATGACTATTTCAAATCAAAAAACTTATCTAGACACGGCAGTTGGAAAATTTTATTGAAAGTTCCAATTTTATTTACTGTTTATTTTTTACCATTCATTTTAATTATGACTGGCGTCATCCAATCTTCAGGAATGATGTGGCTCATGACTGTGGTTATGGGACTTGGTATGGCAGGAATTGGTTTGGCAATCATGCACGACGCTAACCACGGAACCTTTTCGAAAAATAAAACGCTCAATTCTTTAATGTGTTATTCACTCGAAATGCTCGGTGGTTACCACACAAATTGGAAAATTCAGCACAACGTTTTGCATCATTCATTTACAAATGTGCATGACTTAGATGAAGATATTGCTCCAATTGGTTTACTGCGTTTTTCTCCTAATGCACCACTGAAAAAAGTGCACCGTTTTCAGGTTTTTTATGCGTGGTTTTTTTACGGATTGATGACTTTTTCTTGGATGACAAACAAAGACATTAAACAAATTATTGATTACAACAAACGCGGATTATTAAATGCACAAAATAAAACATTGGCTAAAGCCCTCAGACAAATTATTCTTACAAAGATTTTTTATTATGGTTACATATTAGTTCTTCCAATGATTCTATTGGAGCAAAGTTGGTGGCAAATATTAGTCGGAATAGGAACTATTCATTTTGTGTGTGGAATAGTTTTGGCTTTTGTTTTCCAAAGCGCACATGTGGTTTCTGATACTGAGTTTATAAACGAAGAAAATTTTAAAGTTTTAAACGAAGAAACTTCTTGGGCAAAACACCAAATGATGACAACTGCAAATTTCTCGAATTGGAACCCAATGTTTACTTGGTATTTAGGTGGCTTGAACTACCAAATTGAGCACCATTTATTTCCAGATATTTCACATGTACATTACAGAAGAATTTCTAAAATTGTGCGTTCTACAGCAAAGGAATATGGCGTTCCATATCATTACCACAAAACATTTGGTGGTGCAATAATTAATCATTTGGCATTATTGAATCGCTTAGGAAAACCTAACATGGCTTAAAAAAATTAAGAATCAAAAAAAGATAGAAGACTAGAAATTTAGTCTTCTATTTTTTTATCCTTTTTTTAATAAAATTTCAGCCAACTGTAAATCTAGTGGAGAAGTAATTTTGATATTCTCCTCGTTGCCCTGAACCAAAGAAACAACTTGTCCGATTGCTTCCACAACAGATGAATCGTCTGTAAAATTGGAAGAATATGCTTGCGTATATGCGTTGGATAATATTTCTCGAGTAAAGACCTGAGGCGTTTGAACAAGCCTGAAATTGGAGCGAATAACTGCTTCCGAACCAATTTTATTCATCATGCGCAAAGATTCTTTTGGTTCTATTACTGGAATTGTTGCCCCAGAAATTTTCACTTCGTTTATTAATTTTTGAAGTACTAATTGTGATACAAATGGTCGAACAGCATCGTGCACAGCTACAAATTTTTTGTTTGCAATTTTTAATGCGTTCTGAATTGAATGAAACCGTTCTTCTCCTCCAACAACAAAACTAATTTCTTGCTGGGGCAAATGTTGAAGCATCACATCTTTGAAATAGTCTACATAGTTTAGAGGAAGCGTAACGATTAACTGCGCATGCGAATCGAAATTAAGCAGTTGTTCAATTGTCTGAATAATAATTGGTTTTCCGCAAATTTCAATAAATTGTTTCGGTAAATCGGAACCCATCCGTTTTCCAATTCCGCCCGCTGTAACTATAAATGTGAGTTCGCTTACCATTGTTTATCTTTTGTGAATCCACAATATTGACAATAAGTAGCTTCTGAATTGTGTTTAAAAGGAATTTCTTTGTTGTATAGAACTTCCAAGATTGTTTTAATTATCGATTCAATTAGTTCAATCTCGTCTGTATCAGTATTGTTTTTAAGAAAAAACGGCGATTCAGCTATTTTTCTTAAAGAGAAAATTCCAGAAAAATCTAAATTACGGTTCCACACTTTTTTAACTAAGTAATTATAAACCAATAGTTGCAAACCGAAATGTTTAAAGCTTTTTGAATTGGGATACAACATTGCTAATTTAGCTGACAAAGCTTTGTCGTTTAAGTCCACGTCATTTTTTTCAACTTTTCCAGATTTATAATCTATAACGCGCAATTGCCCATTAGATAAATCAATTCGGTCTAAAACACCTGAAATACGCATTTCTTTTTTTTCTCCCAAAATTTCCATTTGGGTATTGAAGCTCAATTCTTTCTCTAAATCAACAATAAAAAGTGCCGAATCTGGATCTGCATTCAAAATTTGTAGTTCCCTGTCTAATGCGCGCTTGATCAGATCTTCTGCCATTTTGAAATTTACATGGTTTGTGCCCGTTTGAACTATTTCATCGTCTTTTGAATACAAATTTGAAAAAGCATTCGCAACATAGTTTGGAATTTTCTTTTTGGCTTCGATTAAGAAATGTTGTGTTATTTGATACGGTTTTCTATCTGTAGCACTTTTATCTAAATCAATTATGCGTTGTTCTGAATAAATTTGTTCTAAAACATAATGTAAAATAGACCCCAAAGTACTGCTCTCCATTTCGCTTTCAACTTTATTTTCTTCACCAATTTTTAGCACGTAGCGGTAATAAAAATTGAGCGGACATTCTAAAAAAGTATTCAATTTCGAGAATGTTAAACCTTCTTTTAACAATTCATCAATTCGCTCTAAAACAACTGGTGTTTTTTCAACTATGTGTTCGTTCACATTTTCTTCCTTTCCGAGTTCGTATACAAGCTCTGTATATTTAAAATTCGGATTCAAAACGGCCATTTCCAATTTAAACTGCTTAATAAATCGGCTGGGTTCTTTCCCCATTCCAGAATCAGAAGAACAATAGGTTATGAAAACTGTTTCCGCACGTTGAAGCAAGCGATACAAGTGATGTGCAAAAAGCCCCTGCTTATCTCGGGGAGTTGGCAAACCGTGAAATTTTCGCAAATCCATCGGAATAAACGACTGAATTGGGTTCGTTGGAGGCATAATTCCTTCATTTAAACCCAGTACAAAAATATGTTTGAAATCTAAACCACGCGTTTCTAGTAGGCCCATAATTTGTAAACCATTGATCGGATTTCCAAAATAAGCAACCGTAGCGCTGGCCCATTGTTGTTGGAAAAGCGCTTTAAAAGACGACAACGACATAGGAGGTAAGCCCTTTTCAACCACCGCCTTGAAAGGTTGTATGGTTTCATAAAAAGAGCGCAATACTGCTTTTTCAATTTCTGCTTTTTCAGGAAGGTTTGAATCAATAAGTTGAACCATTTGCTCTAATTGTTGAAGGGCAATTATCCAATTATTTGTTTTATCTGAGTTCCAAGGTAAAATAATACACGTGAGTAATTTTTTTAATACTCCGTCAGAAATTTTTAAATCTTTCAAGAAAATAAAATGCCAATTTTCTCTCACTATCCGGTTTTCGATTGCTAGAAGTTCACTTCGCTCTGTTTCATTTATGAGTTCTAAAACAAAGGGATGGTGAGCAAAATGCATGAAATCTTTGTAATAGATATTCGGCGTGTTTCTTCGTTCAAAAGATTCTTGAATATGGAAAATTAAATCGATCCACGAACTAAGAATCGTGTTTTTTAACGGCAAACCAAGAGTAATATTTGCTTGTTGAACAGATTTAGGTAAATGTTGCAGCAGTGTTCCGAGTAAAGATTCGTCAGCTAAAAGAATTAAGGTTTCGGCTAAATCTGTTGGTGAAAGCTGGGTTAGTTTTGCTCCAATGGCACCGGCTTGCGCAGTAGTTTGACCGCAAATGACCACTTCCATCTGCAAGTTTTTCATACTCAAATCATTGAAAACAAAAGGCAATTCTTTTATTTGAAGATGTTTCAATAATTTGCGATGGAAATAGCCCGCTTCGTGGTGCGAATCATTTAAATAATAGCTATCCGAATCGAGGTAAATATGTGCTTTACCCATCACGTATAACTGCTTAAAAATATTGAGCTCGGCTTGCGACAAGGCGTTAAATCCGGCAAAAACAAACTGAACTTTTTCATCTTCCTTGAAAAAAAGATGCAGATTTTCGGCAACATATCTGTAAAGCGAACCTTTTGTTGTTGAACTTACCGCTTTTAGTTTCTTTTTGAGTTCGCTGTAGTAAGGACCGAGTTTTTCCCAAAAAGCAAGAAATCTTTTTTGACCTTCAGATAATTCTTCTTCAGAATCAAAAGACCACGACTCTATTTCGCGTATTTCGCTTAAATTTTTGAAAAGTTGTTTTGGATCGATCAAATAGCGATCTAGTTCTTCAAAATCAGTGATTAAGAGTTGTCCCCATTTAAGAAAATTCTCAAATGTTGGCGTTTCAAATTCAATTGGATTTAATTTATAAATCTCAAACAATTCCAATAACAGCGGAACTCGATCAAGAACGGGTTTATCAACCAATTTTTTAAGCCACGAATCGATGGTAAAAATCTTTGGCGATAAAACAGGTTTCCCTTCTATTTCAAATAATGCTTTTTGGAAATACGTAATCATTCGCTCGGAAGGAACAATAACTATTAACTGATCAAAAGGCAGCTTTTTCTCACTTATATCGCGTGCAATATGGTGTAAAAAAGAATTCTGTTCTCGCATTTCTTAGCAACAAGAAGGATCAGAAGCGTTGTTTGTTGGACTGAAAGGCATTTTTCCGCCACAACCTTCAAAGATTCCGTAATGAGTTGACCAGTTGCCAAAAAATTCGAAGTCAGAAACAAAACGTGTTTCATTCAACATTTTGTATGTGTTTCCACAAACCGACATAATTTTACCCTTCGGAAAGTTGTGGTGATCATCCAAATTGAAAGACATTTTTGCGCCATCAATTGTTCCTTTGTAGCTAACTGCCTGACCGTAGTCTTCGCAATCAGACTCTAACCCATCTAGTTTAAACAAACGATAGGTTACAGAATACACTTTAATATCACCCAAAACCTCTTCTAATTCTGCATTATCAACTGTAATTGGTTTGTCTTCAGCTACCCGTGGATCTGTAAATCCGGCATTTTTAGCGAAGTTTAAGAAATCGTTCCAATACAATGCTCCTGAAATACATTCTCCCCAAAGCACTCTGTTTTGTTGAAGTTCTAGCGGGAAACGGCGGTCAGCATAAACGTCTGAAAAATACATTTCACCACCTTTTTTCAATAAACGAAACGCATCATTCAATACTTTTTGTTTGTCTTTCGCAAGGTTGATGACACAATTTGATATAATCAAATCGAAGCTTTCGGGTTCTAAGCCTAAAGTATCTAATTCTTCAATGTTTCCTTTAATGAATTCTACGTTAGATTTTGCATATCCGAATTGTTCTCTGTGAAATTCGAGGTGTTTATTGGCCACATCTAATTGCTCATCTGTCATGTCTACTCCTACCACAAAACCGTTTTCACCAACCAATTGAGCAGCAATGTAACAGTCTCTACCAGAGCCGGAACCAAGGTCCAGAATACGCAATCCATTTAATTTTGAAGGAATAGTTAAACCGCAACCGTAATATTTAGCCAATACTTCGTCGTGTACTTTTTTGATTGCTTCGCGAATATATTTTGGCGGCGGCGTTAGCGTACAACATGCATTCGTTTTCAAATCTTCTGTTTGACTAAGTTCTTGACCGTAATATTGTTGAACCTCTTCGTGTAATTGTGACATATTACTATTTATTTTTCTTTATCAAATTTAATTCAATTATTCATATCTCGGCAATTTTCCACCGGTATACATTTGAAATTCAAAATCGTGGTCGTTCATCACTTGAAAATTAACCTCCATTTTTTCACCTAAATATCCTTTCGGATCTGCGAGAAGAATTGCAATAGCATTGTCTTTAAAATCTAAGCGAAGTGCAGAAGTGTAGCCGTTTTTACTGTTTCCTCCAACAACTAAATAAGTATAAGGACCTTGATCTACAAACCCTTGAAAAGTTGTGGCGAATTCTTTTTTATTGTTCAAACATCGAAATGCGCGTTCTGTGGTAATTTTATGAAATTCTGCAGGTGCATAAGATTTAGAGTAAATTTCGTCGTATTCACCCCTGCGCTCTTTCGTTTTAATTACTCCGCCATTTTTGTTGTAATAAGAGATGCGTTCCACGTACGTAAAAAGATCGCCAACTGGAACGTTTAATTGCTCAAAGCTTGCGAACACTTTTCCGCTGTTGATGTAAAAAAACCGAGTTCCAGATTCTTTTCCATTTCCATCAGAAAACTGTTCTTCGAGTTTCATGATTTCGTTTTTGCTGTCTAAATGTCCAATTACCTCAATGGTTTCACCATCTGGACCAGTAAAATTTAAAGAATTCGCTTGCGTATCAGCTTTTGAGATAATGGTGTCAATTTCGACCATACGCTTGTCCATATCTTTTTCATCTTTGAACGAAATAACTACGTCGCCCTCTTTCACAGGCGCATGTTCTTCATTTAATTTATCTGTTGGAGTTGAGCAGGAAGCTAAATAAACCAAGGAAACTAGTAAGAAAATTTTCTTTATCATAATGCGTTTTTCTTTTAGAATGAAAAGTTTCGTAAAAGTAACGCAAAAAACAAAAAGAAATGCATCGTTAAAAAGGTGTTAAGTTCAAACATTTCACTTAGGTAAACGTTTTTAATATAGAAATTAGAGCATGAAAACAATATTAATTGCAGGGGGAACAGGTTTAATTGGACAAAAATTAGTTGCATTTTGGTCAAAACAAGGACATGAAGTACGTGTTTTAAGTAGAGGTAAAAGTGACATATCTAAAAAAGTTTACCATTATTCATCCGAAAAAAATGAATTAGATGAACGCGCTTTAATTGGTGTTCATGTTTTGGTGAATTTAGCCGGGGCTGGAATTGCAGATAAACGTTGGACAGAAAATCGAATCAATGAATTGTATTCTTCTCGTATAAATTCTACACTATTTTTATTCGAAAAAGCAAAAGCGGTTCAAACACTCGAGCAGTACATTTCTGCTTCTGGAATTATAGCTTATGGCTTTGAAGATCCATACAGATTGTATAAAGAATCTGATCCGTTTGGAAAAGACAGACTTTCAGATATTACAGAGAAATGGGAAGCTGCAGCAGATGTTTTTTCATCCATTTGTTCTGTTGCAAAAATACGTATTAGTGTTGTTTTGTCTGATAAAGGCGGAGCTTTGATTCCTATTTCGAAGCCGGTTAGATATGGTTTTGGAACAATTTTGGGTACGGGAAAACAAGGTGTTCCTTGGATTCATGTTGACGATTTAATACGTGTCTTTGATTGCTCCTTAATCCAAAAATGGAATGGAGCTTACCATGCAAATGCTGGAAATACGACTAACGAATTACTCACACGGGGAATTGCGAAAGTTTTGAAAAAAAGAATTTGGCTACCCAAGGTTCCGAGTTTTACGTTGCGTTTAGTTTTAGGAAAAATGGCTACAGTGGTTTTAGACGGTCTACAGGCAGACAACAGTAAAACCGTTCAGGCAGGTATAGAATTCGAATTTAAAACCTTAGATAGCGCATTAGAAAATTTATTGAAATAAATTTAAGAAAAAAATACTGTTATAAATTGTTGATTAATAGTTATTTGAATTATTTTTGACGTGTTTTTAAACAATTTTTTACGGTTTTTATTGCGAGATTAAAAATTATTTTTTAGTTTTGATTAAATATTTAACACAACATATTCAATTTTTAAACTCAACAAATGGTATTAGGAAAAACAGTCCCTCAATTTAAGGGGAAAAACCAAAATGGAGAACCCATATCGCTTAACGATTATAAAGGGAAAAAACTAGCCCTATATTTTTATCCAAAGAACAATACTCCAGCGTGTAATGTTCAAGCGTGTAATTTACGAGATCATATAAGCGAATTAAAAACAGCGGGAATAGAAGTTGTTGGAGTTAGTATGGATTCGGAAAAGAAACACCAAAACTTTATTGAGAAATTTAATTTGCCCTTTTCGTTAATAGCAGACGAAAACAAAGAAATTATTGAACAATTTGAGGTTTGGGGAGAAAAGAAATTTATGGGTAAAACCTATGATGGAATTCTCCGAACTACATTTCTTATTGATGAAAACGGAAATTTAAAACACGTAATTAAGAAACCAAAAACAAAGGTTCACGCCGAAGAAATATTAAATTTTGATTGGAAATAACAGACCGTAAAAAGATTACGTTCTTCTCATCATAACTTTGCACAAACGATAAAACAAACGATATGTCAGTAAAACAAGTAAACCCAGAAAAATTAAAAGCACTCCAACTTACAATGGAGAAATTAGACAAAACATTTGGAAAAGGTACCGTCATGAAATTGGGCGATGAACCTATTGAACAAATAGAAGTTATTCCAACTGGATCACTAACCCTAGATTTAGCTTTGGGAGTAAATGGTTTTCCTAAAGGAAGAGTTGTAGAAATTTACGGTCCGGAATCTTCGGGAAAAACTACTTTAGCGATTCATGCAATTGCAGAAGTACAAAAACAAGGTGGAATTGCAGCGTTCATAGACGCAGAGCATGCTTTTGATTCAGCTTATGCACAGAAATTAGGTGTGGATATTGAAAATTTATTGATTTCTCAACCCGACAATGGTGAACAAGCACTAGAAATTGCAGACAATTTGATTCGTTCAGGTGCAATTGATTTAATAGTAATTGACTCTGTAGCAGCCTTAACACCAAAGGCAGAAATAGAAGGCGAAATGGGCGATTCACAAATGGGATTACAAGCGAGATTAATGTCTAAAGCACTTCGTAAATTAACGGGCTCAATTAGTAAAGCAAAATGTTGTTGTATTTTCATTAACCAATTGCGCGAAAAAATTGGTGTTATGTTCGGTAATCCAGAAACAACAACCGGAGGTAATGCCTTGAAATTTTATGCATCTATGCGAATTGATATTCGTAAGTCGAGCCAAATAAAAGATGGCGAAGACGTGATCGGTAACCGTGTAAAAGTTAAGGTGGTAAAAAACAAAGTTGCACCTCCGTTTAGAAAAGCTGAATTCGACATTATGTATGGAGAAGGAATTTCAAAAGTAGGTGAGGTAATTGATCTTGGAGTTGAATTAAATATAATTAAGAAAAGCGGATCTTGGTTCTCTTATGGCGAAACGCGAATTGGACAAGGAAGAGACACTGTTAAAACAATGATTAAAGATAATCCAGAATTAATGGAAGAAATTGAAATGAAAATAAAAGCTGCTCTAACAGTTGGAAATAAATTAGCCGTTTTAGCAGAATAAAGTTAACCTACCAAATAACTTAGCTTAAATCAACTGTGGTTTTACAGTATATCGTTTCAAATAAGTGCACTTCTATTTGGAGTGCACTTAGAAACGTATAAAACCAATTTTTTAATTGATTTCTCGAATTGAATAAACAAAGAATCATTCACATAAGCGTGCTGTAAAATGAATAATTGTACCTTTGTATAAAGTACAACTATGGTATTGTCAATGACAGGCTTTGGAAAAGCGAGCGGAACATATGAAGGAAAAAAAATTGTTGTTGAGACACGCTCTCTAAATAGCAAGAGTTTAGATCTGAATGTTCGAATGCATCCAATCTATAAAGAAAAAGAATTAGAGATTAGAGCAATAGTAAGTGAGCATCTTGAACGTGGTAAAATTGAACTAAACGTGTCAATTGAAAACACAGGTGAAGCAAAAAACTATACCATCAATAAATCTTTAGCTCAAGCTTACTTTCAAGATATTAAGGAAACCGCACAACTTTTAGGTGAACCAACAGAAAATCTTTATCCACTTCTTTTTCGTATACCAGAAATATATTCAAACAGTAAGGATGATTTAGATGAAAAGGAAAGTGTTTTTATATTAAATCTTGTGAAAGAATCTTGCGAACAATTAGTAAGCTTTCGGAAAAAAGAAGGAGACCAACTTCGTGCAGATTTTCAGGAAAACATTTCTGCAATAGAAACATTGTTGAATGAAGTTCCAAAATACGAAACTGAACGCATCGATATAGTTCGCGAACGAATGCGAACAGGACTAGAAAAACTGACTCAACAAAAAATTGATGAAAACCGTTTTGAACAAGAACTCATCTTCTATTTAGAGAAAATGGATGTTTCTGAAGAAAAAATGCGTTTAAAAAATCATTTAGATTATTTCGTTGAAACAATGAACATTTCTGCTTCAGGTAAAAAACTAGGTTTTATTACACAAGAAATTGGGCGTGAAATTAACACGCTTGGAAGTAAAAGTTACCATGTAGAAATGCAAAAAATTGTAGTTCAAATGAAAGATCATTTAGAAAAAATAAAGGAACAAGTTCTAAACACTTTGTAATCAATTGAGGAATGGAAATCTCAGGAAAATGCATTATTTTTTCTGCACCATCTGGAGCAGGTAAAACAACAATTGTTCATGCCTTACTATCGCGAATACCTGATTTGGCATTTTCGGTTTCAGCATGTAGTAGAGCGCCCAGAGCAAATGAAGAAAACGGTAAAGATTACTATTTTTTGGGTTTAGAAGCATTCAAAAAAGGAATAGAAAAAGTAGATTTTCTGGAATGGGAAGAAGTATATGAAAATAATTTTTACGGCACTCTCCGAAGTGAAATAGAGCGTATTTGGAGTTTGGACAAAACAGTAATCTTTGATGTAGATGTTGTAGGCGGTCTAAATCTTAAACACATTTTTGGAAGTAAAGCACTTGCAATATTTGTTGAACCACCATCTTTTGAAATTCTAGAAAAACGGCTGCGTTCACGGAATACAGAAACAGAAGAAAAGATAACTATGCGCTTGGAAAAAGCAAAACAAGAACTGAATTCGGCATCAAAATTTGATGTGCAATTGTTAAATGATAATTTAGACTGGGCATGCGAAGAAGCGTACGATCTGGTCAAAAACTTTATTAAAAAATGAAGGTCGGACTCTATTTTGGAACATTCAACCCAATACATGTTGGACATTTGATTTTAGCTAATTACCTTGTGCAACAAACCGATTTAAAACAAATATGGTTTGTAGTTACACCTCACAATCCTTTCAAAGACAAACAAAGTTTATTAGCAGACCATCATCGTTTAAATTTAGTTAAGATTGCCGTTGAAGACAACCCAAGTTTACGTGCTTCCGATATTGAATTTGGAATGCAACAACCAAACTATACCATCCACACACTTACTAAATTGACAGAAACCTATCCAGATTATTCGTTTGAAATAGTGATGGGTGAAGACAATTTATTTGGATTGAAGAAGTGGTATAATTATGAAGAAATAATAAAGAAATTTCCACTTCACATCTATCCGAGATCGAGTAATGCAACACTTGGAAAAAGACCTGAAATTGAAGGTGCAAAAATGCAAATTCATGAAAACGCACCAATGATGCACATATCTGCAAGTATGATTCGTGCATTAATTCATGAGAAAAAAGACGTTAGCTATTTATTAACGGAAGCTGTTTTTAAGTATGTAGACGAAATGAATTTCTACAAATAATTACAAGGTACTCTTCGTAACTTTAAATGCTGTTCTTCTGTTTTTCTGATGTAATTTTTCCATCACATCTTTAACTTTTTTGGAGTTTATATAAACTTCCGTTAAAACAATTTCTTTCCCGTCTTCTCCAATTATTGGCTTTTTATCTGTGCCAGTTAACACCGCCGGAGTAGTTTCACCATAGCCTTTTGGAACCAATCGTTTGGGGTCAATTCCTTTTTCAATTAAATAATCTACACACGATTTTGCTCTTCGTTGAGACAAATCCAAATTGTAAACATCACTTCCGCGCGCATCTGTATGCGAATTAATTTCAATGGAAATATTATTGTTCAATTCTAAAAACTCAACAACTTTATCCAAAATTTCCTTAGAAATTGGTCTAAGTGAAGCCGAATTGAAGTCGTATTCAATTCCTTCAATTTCAATTTCTCCACTTGGAATTTTAGCCAAATAAAAGTTTTTTTGAATTTCTGTAGATTCAGTAATAACTTTAGTATCTATACTTGTGGCGTCTGCAAAATATTTTACTTGTTGTGCCTTTATAAATATTTCCAATCCGTTAGAAATAACCGTATCGTAATATCCATTCGCATCTGAATACAAAATAATTGGAGTAAATTCACCATCAATATCTTTAAAAGTAACTTTACAATTGGGCAAAATTTCTTCTGTTTCTTTATCGTAAGTATAACCTTTAACTCTAATTACAATTGGTTCGTTCTTAATTTCATAAATGTCGTAACAATGTCCACCAGCACAAGGCTCACGGTCGCTTGAAAAATAACCCCGCTCTAATTTTGTATCCCAAATCAGGTAATTATCATCGTAACTTGAATTAATTGGAGATCCTAAATTTGCTGGAACATTGAATGTAGTTAAATCACGATCGAAATAACTTTTAAAAATATCTAAACCACCAATGCTTCCATGGCCATTTGAAGAAAAGAACATAGTTGAAGAAGCTTCGTGGAAAAATGGTGCATATTCATCTTGATCAGAATTCACTAATGCGCCTAAATTTTCCAGATTTCCCATTGGTAAACCATCTTCTGTTAATTCAACGCGCCAAATATCCATTCCACCAAAACCACCGGGTCTGTTGCTAGAAAAATACAAGAATTTTCCATCCATTGTAGTAAAGGGTTGCATACTTTTATACCCTACTAAATTAACGAGTGTATCTAATTTTTGCGATTCATAGAACTTAAAATCAACCATTCTTGCCATGAAAATCGTTTGGTCTTTTCGATTTACATCATTCCATCGGGTGAAATAAATAATGTTATTGTTGGCAACATTAGCAGCAGCGTCGTGTTGAGCAGAATTAAGCGGTCGACCAAAATTTTGAGGTAAACCCCAAGATCCGTCTTCATTCATTTCAGTATAATACAAGTCTAATAAATATTTAGAGTCTTGACGTTCATCTAAAATCACTCCGCCTTCTCGAGCTGAAGTGAAAATTAAACGTTTGTTATTTCCAAAAAAAGCAGGTGCAAAAGCGGAAGTTCCATTGTTAAAAACGAGTGAATCGCCATATTCTACATATACCTTTTTCACTTTGTTTAAATCTTCCTTCGCAAAAAAACAACCGGTCATTGCAACCTGAGCAGCATGAGAATATTCATCGTCAGCCAATGGAGAGCGGATGTATTCTTCGAATTCTTCAATTGCTTTGTCGTAGTTTTTGTTGTTCATCAGCGACTGCGCATAATAATAACGGTCGTGTGGATAAACATTAATATCTGTTGTGATTTTAAAATGTTTTTGCGCATTCGAATAATCAAAAATTCGGAAATAACACAACGCCACTTGATGGTTCAAATATTCTTCTAACGTGACGGTAATTGTACTGTCGACAGTGATTTTTGTTTTCGGTAATTTCTGATTTGTAATGTCTGTACTATACGGTACTACGCGACTATTCTTCTCAATTGAATCTGAAAGCGCCATGCTATATTGGTCTACAGCATTGATGTAATCTAGCTTTTTAAAAAACTCGTCGCCTTTGTATATGTAAACTCGTTTAGACTGAGAAAATGTCAGTGTAAGGAAAAAACTAAATAGAATTGATAAAGTAAATTTCATAATAACTTATAGTCGTGGACAAATTTTATACGTTGACGGTTTCGCTTTTTTATACAAATATGTAAAAGCAATTTCAAAACCACCTCTACCTGAAGATGCTAGCGAAAGCGACGAAAAATTAAAATCATACCCCACCTTCAAAATAAATGCATCTTTACGCGCGCCAACGTGAACTATTGCTGCATCTCGATTTCGGAAAATTCCACCAGCTAGTAAATAGGTTTCGCTACTTTTCATAAAGTAACCCAATTCTAAAGCGAAGGTTTGTTCCTGAAATTTCAATTGATTCATTGATAGAATTTTCGGTACGACGTAAATTAATTCTGTTATATTGATTCGCGCGCCCACGTGAGTATATAAGCGCAATGGCAATTCATTCGCTTTACCAAAAAAGGTTTCACGAGGTGTTAGTAAATTGAAAACTGAAACTCCACCAAATAAATTAATCCGTTTTCTCTCTCCAGCATTGTAATACATAATTCCTCCGTTCAAATTTGGAGCTACAGTTCTTTGTGCTGAAAAGTTTTCATTAGAAAGAAGTGTTTGATCGAAGGTTCCACCACCAGACGTTGAATATTGATTGTTGAAGGTTAATAGTTGATACTCAACTGATTTTTGCGTGACACCGCCTTGCATTCCGAAATTTAAAATATGCGTTTTTTTCTTGTTTAAAGGAACGTAATAAGAAGCAGAAACCAAACCTTGAAGAGCGTTAAAGTTTCCTATTCCAGCTCTAAAATTTTGAATTTGAGCTCCAAATCCCCATTTTCCAACTGGCATGTCAAAACTAATCAAGGCAGAAGTATAAGGTTTAAAATTAACCGACTTCCATTGGGTTCTATATTGTGCATGAATACGGTAGTCTGCTTCAAAAACGCCCGTCATACTAGGGTTTAAGAAAAGAGGAGCTGCATCGTACATCGACAAATGGAAATCTTGAGCTGAAATCTTTCCTGCGCAAGACACTATTAGTATTAAAATTATTTTCTTCATTTGATTAGCGCATTAATGTTACGTCGCCCGACTCTTTATAAATTACACCAGAGCCAATATCCACAACAAACGTCCATGTATAAACTCCTATAGCTGCCATTTCCCCCTTGAAGGTTCCGTCCCAGCCCACATTTCCATCGTTTGTTTCAAAAATTAATTCTCCCCAATTATTATAGATCTTGAAATCTACAGATTTGAATGGACCTCCTCGAATTATAAAAACATCGTTTTCATTGTCGCCATTTGGTGTGAAACCAGTTGGTAAAACAGGCAATAAAACGATCGATATTTCACGAGTAGCTTGGTCTTCGCAACCATGATTATCTACTACATTTAGCGTAACAATATAGATTCCTCCATCTGTATATGCATTCGATGAATTGGGAATATTGATTCCTTCACCATCTCCGAAATCCCATAACCATTGTTGAATAGAGTCTTGAGATAAATCTGTGAAATTGATTACTTGATTTACAAGAGCCGTTGTTGGATCTGCAGTAAAATCTGCAATTGGAGAAGGATAAACGATAACTTGTTGGGTTGTTGTTCCGATACATCCAAAACTTGAGGTTGCAGAAAGTTCAACAATATAGGTTCCGAGCGTGTTAAATGTAAAAGTAGGGTCTTCTGAAGTACTTGTGCCCAAACCTCCAAAATCATAGTCATAACTTAGAATTACACCTGAACTAATAAATGAAGTATTTGTTAATTGATTTGGAGCTCCAACACAGAAATCTGGAGCGGTGAAAGAGGGAACTGGAATTGGATGAACAGTAACCGATTTCACAATTGTATCTTTACAGCCATTATTTGATGTCACAATTAACGAAACATCTATGTTTCCATTTGTACTGTAATTGTGAGATGGATTTTGTGTTATTGACTGTCCAGCATCTCCGAAATCCCAATCCCAGCCAGTCAACGTTCCCGAAGCAGTTGTAGATAAATCTGTGAAAGTAGTGTTTGTTCCTTGGCAAACTGCATTGGAATTAAAATCTGCAACTGGAATAGGATTAAAATCAATTCTTAAGGTGTCTTTATCTGGCGGACAACCAAAACTTGTTGCTGAGCTTAAAACCAAATTCACGAATCCGTTTCCTTCATCTGCAACAGAGGCTTGGTAAACTCCATCAATAAAACTTGGGCCTGGAAGAAAATTCCCGGTGCCAAGTGTAGACCAACTTACAGTTGTATCTGTTCCTATAATTGAACCATTTAGTTGAATTAATTCATTCGAACAATAATTTAAATCTGTTCCTGCATTCACACTTGGTGGATTTATAAATTGAATTCGAATAGAGTCTTTTTCAGGTGGACAAACACCTGAAGACGTTAGAATCAGATCCATAAACCCAATTCCCGGATCTAAAAGTGATAAGGAATAAATGGTGTTTAAATTTCCGGGCACCGAAATTGTTCCCAAACCATTTGTTGTCCAAATAGACGAAAAACCGCCAGTAACCGTTCCTGTTAAATTTATTGTTGGACTACTTGAGCAAATTGAATCTTCGGTTGTGATTGTTACAACAGGGAAATCAATAATTGTTACCTCCAAACTATCTTGTTCGGCCAAACAATCTCCGTTATTTGTTGAGGTTAGGTAGAGCATAATTTGTCCGGCAGTTATATCTCCCGAACTTAAAATATAGTCGCCAGTTAAACTCGTTTGAGATGGTGAAAAACCACCAGTTCCCGTAGTAGTCCACTGTCCAGTTGTTGAACCACCACTTACACTTCCGCTTAGTGGAACACTTGTGGAATTAGAGCAAATAGTTATGTTTCCACCAGGAAGAACAGTAGGTTTGGGTGTAAAGACATATTGAACAGAATCTGTTTTATTCGGACAAGCAAAGAAACTTCCAACCGAAGTGTAATAAAGCATTACTGAACCAGCGCTTAAATCTAATAAAGAAGGCGTGTAAGTTGTGGATGGGCTTCCACTATTTCCGAAAACTCCTCCGTTACCGCCTGTCCATGAACCAGCAGCTGCAAAAGTTACAGCCCCAGAAATAGGAAATGTGCTCACGTTATTTTGGCAAAAACTCTGACCAATTCCTGCTTCAATAGTTGGCGATTGAATAAAAGAGACTTCAACCGTGTCACGAATTGGATCACAATTACCAGTAGAACGCAACACAAACCGAACACTTCCTTGCACATAATCTGTGCTTGAAGGGGTGTAATTTGTTGAAAGACTTGTTAGTGAACTAAACGAACCGGTTCCGTTTATTGCTTCCCAAGCTCCAGTATTTGCTCCCCCAGAAACGGTTCCCGAAAGCGGTATATTCGGTTCTCCAGAGCACACAAACTGATCTATGCCTGCGTTAACGAATACTTTTCTGTTAAATGAAGACATGTAATGAAACAAACAACCGGAGGTAGATCCCCCATTAATTACACCCATTCCAAAAAAGTCACTCGTATTTATTAAAAAGTTTGAAGTTCCTGAAGGGATCTGCGCAACAGTGAAATTGATCTGAGCTCCACTCCAAAGTCCACCTGTACCAGGCACCGTTACGAATGCAGATGAAGGCACCAGAGTTGCACTTCCATTTAAAAGAAAATTTCCAATTGCAGAAGTTGGACATAAAATATTTAAAATAAAAGTCTGTGTGTTTGTTCGAGTAAAGTTAACTTGACTTGATCCAGCACAGTTAATTGGAGGTAAAAGTGCTTCACCTACTTCACATCCAAATCCACTTGCTTGAAGAACATAAATAGGTTTATCAGAAGATACGTAAGCTACCGCTTGCGTCATTATTCTATTCCATGTGTCTCCTTGATTCAATAATTGAGTTGTTGTTCCCAATGCGTCAACAAAAGTTACAGTTGTGAAGTTTTCTGTTGCAACTACATAAATACCTTCGTTTGAAGCTGCAAACATGTTTCCTTTGTTCACAATATATTCTGTCCCCAAAACATCTACCGGAACAATCTGATCTCCAGCTAAATCTCGGCAGCCACCCCCCGTACTTCTTACCGAATCATCTGAAACTGTTACAGAAATTGGTTTATTAGCTACCACAATGGTTCCCGATAAATTATTCCCGGGAATATTTGTTGTTTGCAACAAATTTTCAGCTGTGTAAACCTGACCCCTTTGTAGAACGATCGAATAAGTTATGTTTGCCGGATGACCCACAATATTTGTTCTTGGAGTAATCCAAACAGTTGTGTTATCTTCTGTTGCAATAATACAAATCATTGATTTTGGCAGAGGAGAATAAATTCCATTCGCCCAACTTGTTTGGAATGGACAAACAAATTCCAATCCAATACCATTCTGTCCTTTTAACGAATACGTTTCGGGGTTATTAACGGCAGTTACAACTTCATAAACGACAGTTATTAGAGTGTCAGCTTCAATTTTTAGTCCGTAGTTCAGCGCTAAATCAGCTGGTTTAGATTCAAGTGTGTTAATGATTGAAGATAAATCGTGTGAATTTAATGAATTTGCTGGCACAACAAATGTAGAATCATAGGCTCCTGCTGGTTGCCAAACGCGCACGGTGGTTGGCGCGTTAAAGGTTGAAATTCGCAATACAACCGGAACATTATTCGCATGCCCAACAGACACCCAAGGTGCTGCAAACCAAAATACCGAATCAATTTGAGCGCTCACTGATGATTGGGAAATCATTAGGAAAAAAATAAATAATATACGTAGTGTTTTCATGTTAAATATCTTTGATTACTTTTTCTCTTCAACTTCTTTTTGAATTTCAATATTTTTATTTATCTCTTCAAGGATACTGTTATTCAATTTATCGTCTTCTTCTTCAAGTGAAGGACGTTTTTTTGTAATTATATACGAAATTCCAATTTCATGTGAACCCGCGTTAAATTTACGAATCTCTGAGTATGAATAATCGTAACCATAACTAACGCTTAATCGATCTTTGTGACGGTAGGCAATAAATGCACCGAATGCATCCTGGCTTCTGTATGCCAAACCAATAGAATATGCTTTTTTATACGTTCCTTGAAGTAAGACTGATGTTTGAAAAGGAACAGGTTCGCTGTATTTCAGTAAAATAGTTGGTTTGAGTTCAAAGTTCTTTTTAATCATCCATTTATAAGAGGCAAACAAATTTATATGGCTTCTAAGATTCTGATTGTAATTTGTAAACGTTACTCCCTTACCTAAAAAATGATCTATGTTTGCTGCAAATTCTAATTTTTCTGAGTAAAATCGAAATCCAGAAGATACATCCAAAGCCGAACCAACAAAAGAATTTCCACTCAAAACCTGATCTCCGGCATCTGCAATAACTGCATCGTAGAACCTAATTTTGTATTGCGCAACCCCTGGTCGAACCCCTAGGCCCAATTTCCACTTTTTACTTAATTTCATTTGGTATCCGTAATTTAAGTAAATACCTGTTTTTGTAAGTAGACCTGTTGTTTCATTCATGAACGAAAGACCATATCCGTGTTTTGCTTTGTTCTTAAACGATCCCTGAAAATTCAAATAGTTGTTTATGGGTGCATTGTTGAATCCAACCCACTGACTTCTATGAACAAAATTTATTTCATGATAATTTGTGCTTCCCACATATGCCGATGAATAATACATAGGGTTCACCAAAAAATTTGTCAAACTTCCTTGCTGTTGCGCATACGTTATCTGCACAAAGAAAAATAAAAATATATACAGTAACTTTTTCATGTTAATCTCCTTTGCGTAAAACCATTAAAACACCTTTAAATACGGAAGTTTCTAAGTCGTTTTTTAAATCAATAATATAAAAGTAATTTCCGTTTGAAACGGGTTCACCATTATACGTTCCATCCCAAGGAACGGAATAACCGGTAGATTGGAATAGCTTTTGTCCCCATTCATTGTATATCTGAATTTCTGCTGTTGGAAATAACAGTTCAATGAAAGGTAATTTCCATTCGTCATTCAAATCATCGCCATTTGGAGATATAATTGTTGGAATTAATTGATCAATTTTTGTTGTTATGGTATTAATCACAATATTTCTACTCGTACTATCTACACAACCCAATTGATTTTGAATCAAAAGCGTAACAATGTAATTTCCGTTTAAAAAATAGGTGTTTGAGGGATTTTGAAGAGTACTTGAATTGTTGTCTCCAAAATTCCACGACCAGTTTACAGCATAATTTGAGGTATCAATAAAATTAAATACACTTCCCACGTTTAGTCCGCCCAAGGAATTAAAAAAGAATCCCGCTTCAGGCAATGGATCAACCTCTAGCTGAATAACAATTGTATCTGAACAGCCAAAAGTTGTTCGAACAATGTGTGTTACATCATACAAACCCGCATTTAAAAATGGCTGAGACGCATTTTGTTGAGCGGTTGTTGCCAAACCATCAAAATCATAGAACCAATAATTAATCGGATCGGAAGAAAAAGACGAATCTGTAAAAGAAATAATTACTTGGTTATTCGGACAAGAAGCAGTGTAATTAAAATTTGCAGTTGGTTTGTCGCGCACAAGAGCATTTTGAGTAATCGTATCTAAGCAACCTTGTGAATTACTTACAATTAATTGAACTGCAAAAGTTCCATTTTGAGCGTATGTGTGGGTGGGCGATTGTGTAATATCTGTTTGTAAATCTCCAAAGTTCCAAGACCATGAACTCACTGTTCCGGAACCAGGAATTGAAAAGTCTGTGAAAACAGTTGTTGAACCTTCGCATACGTTTATTACATTAAAGTTTGCAAACGGAGGCGCAACAAAATTGATTTGCATAACATCTGCAACCCCTATACAAGTTCCAATGTTTGAGGCCGTTAATGTTAAAACGATAGATCCACTTGCTATTTCCGTAGCTGTTGCTTGATAAGTTGCGTTTAAAGTTGTGTTAGAAGGAGAGAAAGTTCCCAATCCACCACTCCAAATACCAGAACTAGATGCGCCAGATACTGTTCCACCAAGTTGAACCAAAGAATTGTTTGTGCAACGAATTAAATTTATTCCTGCGTTCACCGATGGTGCATTTGTTATTTCAATATATATACTGTCTTGAACAGGAATACAATTTCCGTTTGAGGTTGATTCTAAATAAATCCATACAAAACCTGCACTTGTGTCGGCAGAACTTGGAAGATATGTTGCATTCAGAGCACTTGTGTTGGGTTGGAAAATTCCATTCCCAGAAGAAAGCCATTTACCGGTAATAGAAGAACCCGAAACAGTTCCTGATAAAGTAACCAAACTGTTGTTTCCACAAACCGTTAGTGTGTCTGCTCCCGCATCAACAATTGCGGCATTTGTGAAGGTTACTACCATTATATCACTATTGGAACCACACGCACCATTAATTGTAGACGTTAATGTAAAAGTTAAACTTCCAGCAATTAAATCTGCAGAACTGGGAATATAAATTGCAGTTAAATTAGTTGCGCTGGGTGAAAAAGTACCCGTTCCAAGAGTTGTCCAAATTCCCTGCGTTGAACCACCAGATACAACTCCATTTAACTGAACCAAGGCATTGTTTTTACATACAGATTGGTCAATGTTCGCGTTTACAATTGGGGCTGGAGTAACTTCCAAGAACATGGTATCTCTGAAAACAGGACAAGATCCGCCTATCGTTAGAATCAATCGAATTGGACTCACCAAAGTATCAAGCTGACTTGGAACATACGTGTTCGGAACTGAATTTATACCGTTCAAAAATGTACCATAACCATTACTCGACCAAGAACCAGTGATTGCTCCTCCGCCAACGAAACCCGAAAGTGGAAATGAAACATTTGCACAAGTTGAATCGTTTAGACCTGCACTAGAATATGCACTCGCAGAATAATCAGTAACGAAACGATAACTTGCACCTGCATTGTTCTGACCGCCTATTTGAGCCATCGTGAAAATATCGTTCGGGTTTTCAATTCTGTTTGAACTTCCAATTGGAACATCAAGCATTGAAAAGAAAATGCGTGCCGATTTGTAAACTCCACCAGTTCCGGGAACTATTGAAAAAGCAGCAGGTGAAATTAAGGAGTTAGATCCGTTTACTATAAAGTCATCCTCAAAACCATCTCGTGTTATGAGAACAACACCCATCGAATCGCTCGTTGTTCGTGTGAAAAAAGATTCGTTATTTCCCTTGCAGTTAATACTCGGAACTTGAGTTGCACTTAATTCACAGCTAAAACCTGAAACATGATAAACATAAATAGGTTTTGTTGAAGAAATATACGTGCGCTCATCTGTAATGGGCAATTCATACGTTTCACCCCAATTGATGAGTGTGTTTATAACCGAACTTCCTGTGATTGTTAATGCTGTAGAGTTTTGAGTAGCTAAAATATATACTCTATCTGAAGAACCCGTTCCTTTGTGAATAATGTGGTCATTTCCCAATGCATTTGTGGGTGTAATCTGATCGCCAATTGCATCTGAACAAGCACCATTCGAAAGGGCTCCGTCTACTAAAGTTATAGCAATCGGCTTATTTGCCGAAACAATAGAGCCTGCTAAAGAAGTTGCACCAGCAGCCGAGACATCTCGAGCACTATATGTTTGACCAGCATTCAATACAACACTATACGATACATTTTGAGCGTGACCAGTAACATTTGTTCGAGGTGTAATTAAAACTGTTGTAGCGTTTTCAGTTGCTACAATTTCAATTCCACTATACGAAACGGGAGCCGTCACTAAATTGTTCCAAAATTTTTGAAAGGGAGTATAAAAATTTGTTCCTAAGCCCTTGCTTCCGATTAATGTGAAATCTTCTTTATTTGTTGCTGCATCCATTTGATAAGCAGCAGAAATTAGTTCTGTAGATGTAATTTTCAATCCATTATTAGCAACTACGTTTCCGGCCGGACTTTCAATTTGCGCTAAAAAGGCAGTTAAATTTATCGATTGGGCGGTGTTCGCAGGAACTGCAACAACAATTGGAATAAAAGATCCGTTTGCTGGCATAGAAATAGTTACTGTTGCTGCTTGCGTGTATGTGTTTACGAGAAGAGCAATTGGCGAATCTCCAGAGGCGGAAGAAATTTCAGGTGCTGCGAACCAAAATAACGTATCTCGCTGAGATAGTGCAGTAATATTAATTAAGCAAAAAAGAAAAATTAGTAAAACTTTAGGCGTTTTTAACATTGCAGTATTCAGATTAGTTTTTCAAAGCCCCCAAATTTACAATTTAGTTCTGAGAAAAAGAAAACAAACCATACAAAAATAACTACCTATTAATTTAAAAAAGACGCATTTCAAATAAGTTCGGTAATTTAAAGTGAATTAACCCTTCTTTAGAATACGTTGTTTGAAGAAAAGTAGGATGCGTTTTCGAAACAAAAACATAAGCAAAACGTAGGGAATAATTAAAAGATATAGAATTCCATAATTAATATTTGAACCAAAACTTTGTTCGTCCATCATGTTCTCTGAACCCTGCTCTGCTAGCAAACGACATTGGGAACACCCTTGACCAAAATATGCTTCTGAAACAAATAAAAAAAGCAACAATAAAACTACTATTTTTTTCATGTTGTAAAAGTACAATTCTTTTTTCTAAAATTAGTTTTTTACAAGCTTTTTATGGCTTGTTCTTCCTTGTTTGTCTATAAAGTTAATTACATAATAACCAGTTGGTAAAAAATTTAAATCTATATTAAACTTGTGTTCTGATTGAAACATCAATTTACCTAAATAATCATAAATTTCCAAACTTTTGTAATCTCCGGTAATTGATAAACTTGAAGTAAATGGATTGGGATACACATTAATTGTTTGTTCTTTTTCCTCTAAGCCTAAATCTGAAGAAATTTTCACGTGAAACAAGTCTTGTTGACCATAGTTGCTTGTTGTTAAATCGCCAGTAAAACCAGCTGAACTAGAATTGAAAAACAAATCAAATGTGTAATCGTTGTTGATAAAAAGACCCCCCACAACTGTTGTTTCTGTTAAATTACCCCCAAAAGAAAAATTCCATTTGTAATTTGAATTAGTATCAAATGCTAAAGCCCACATATCTGTGTTACCTAATGAGGGATTAGTTTTATACATACTTGTTCCACCACCTCCAGCACCTATGAAAATTAATTCATTATTGTTTAACTCAATTTGATCGAAAAAAGAATATGCACCTGAATGTCCATAATTATTGTCTAAAAGTATATTAAAAAATGTGTCTATTTTTAAAATTATTGCATCAGTTGTACCAATTTTACCAGATGTTTTATTTCCCGAAGCTACAGAATTGCTAGAACCTGCAAAAACATAGTTGTTATTTAACTCTAAAAATCCTGACATTTGGTCTGTCAAACTACCTCCATAAGAAAACTGAGAAATAATCTGTTTATTTGAGTTTAACTTTACAATCCAAGTGTCGGTTGAACCATAATTAATAGTTGTTTTATTTCCTGATATTCCAGAATTAGAACTGCCAACAATTAAAATCTGATTTGAATTGGTCAAGAATAAATTGGGTAAAGATTCGTAAGTTGATCCCCCAAAAGAATGATCGCCTAATTGATTTCCCAAAGTGTCTATCGAAATCAAATAATAATCTGAACTTCCAAAACTCGCTATAGTTTTTGTACCTGAAATACTTCCATTTGAGTTACAAGTAAGCAAAATTTCATTTGCTCCAATTTTTAAAATTGAATTAAAATTAGAGCCTTCATATCCATCAACAGAACCATAAGAGTTTTGCCACAAAATAACCCCTGACATATCTATAGCAATTACCCAAATATCAGAAGATCCATGTTTTATAGCAGTTTTGTTACCACTTATTGGAGATTGTGATTCGCCTGAAATTAAAAACCTATCTGTTTCATACTCAATAATATCATAGGCATAATCATAATCACTACCTCCTATGGCTTTTTCCCAAACAACATTATACAAATT
>JANNWW010000183.1:0-12778 GCA_031409255.1 Crocinitomicaceae bacterium | reverse complement strand
ATTTCTTTTCGGAATTGAACGAATTCTTCCTCTTTTTGAAGAAGGTGTTTTTGGACTTTCAGCAGGAGAAAATTTCACAATTGATATTCCAGTTGCAGATGCATATGGCGAAAAAGACCCCAATCAGGTTGCAGAAATTCCGAACGAAGTATTCCACGACGATGCAGGTAAAATTGATGCTGAATTTATTTTTGTTGGAGCACGCGTTCCAATGTCAGACAACGACGGAAATAACATGATGGGATTGGTATTGGAAACAACTGAAGTTTTTGTGAAAATGGATTTCAATCATCCACTTGCCGGACAAGCATTGCATTTCGACGGAACAATTCAAGAAGTACGCGAAGCAACGAAAGAAGAAATCGCACATGGTCACTCTCATGGCGCACACGGACACCAACATTAAACTGACAATAAAAAAATTGGAAATTTAGAAAATTTTGAAAATTCTTAGTTGGACAATTAATCCATTATTGTTACGTTTAACTCTTTCCAATTTACCTTTTAAAATTGATAATTAATAATTATTTACGATGGCGATACGTGTTTTATGGGCCGACGACGAGATGGAGTTTCTTAAACCCCATGTAATGTTCTTGGAAACCAAAGGTTATACTGTTGATTTAATCAACAACGGTTCTGATGCAGTTGATATGGTAGCAGAATCTGCATACGACATTGTTTTTCTAGACGAGAACATGCCCGGAATTTCTGGACTTGAAGCATTGGCGCGAATAAAAGAACAGAATCCACAAATTCCAGTTGTGATGATTACCAAAAGCGAAGAAGAATCGATCATGGAAGAAGCAATTGGAAGTAAAATTGCCGATTACTTAATTAAACCCGTTAATCCGAATCAATTACTTCTTTGTTTGAAAAAAAACTTGGATCAAGGGAAATTGGTTTCACAAAAATCAAATTCTAACTACCAGCAAGAGTTCCGCCAATTAGGAATGCAATTAAATGGCAGATTAACAACTGAAGATTGGAAAGATGTATTTAAAAAACTAACTTACTGGGATTTAGAACTTCACGGAATTGAAGACAAAGGAATGTTGGAAATACTAAATGCACAGAAGAAAGAGGCAAATAACTTATTTTGTCGTTTTATAGAACGCAATTACGAAGATTGGTTTAACGGTCAAGAAGACGCTCCAGAAATGTTGCAACATATATTCCGCGATCATATTTTCCCTATGCTCAAAGAACAAGTTTATGTGATTGTAATTGATAATTTGCGATACGACCAATGGAATGTTTTAAAACCTGTTTTGAGCAAACATTTTACAGTAGAATCTGAAGATATTGTTTTCTCTATTCTTCCAACAGCAACTCATTACGCCCGAAATGCACTTTTTGCTGGTTTAATGCCGAGTGAAATTGCAAAACGTTTTCCAAATCATTGGGTCAACGAAGAAGAAGAAGGTGGAAAAAACATGCACGAAGCTGTGTTCCTTGAAGGAAATATGAAGCGAAACGGTGTGAATGTAAAGTGGTCTTACAACAAAATCACAAATCTGGATGCTGGGAAAAAATTAGTAGACAACTTCAACACACTAAAAGAAAATCAGTTAAATGTGATTGTTTATAATTTCGTTGACATGCTCTCGCATGCGCGAACTGAAATGGACATGATTAAGGAATTAGCGAGCGACGAAGCTGCTTACCGTTCACTCACACTTTCGTGGTTCGAACATTCGCCCTTGCAAGAGATTTTCAAAAAAGCAGCCGAACAAAAAGCGAAAGTTGTGATTACAACAGATCATGGAACTGTGCGTGTAAACGATCCCGTTAAAATAGTTGGAGACAAAAGTACAAACACTAATTTGCGCTATAAAACTGGTCGAAACTTAAACTACAAAGAAAAAGACGTTTTCACGATTAAGCATCCTGAAAAAGTAGGTTTACCCAAATCGAATCTTTCTTCTGAATTTGTTTTCACACGCGAACACGATTATTTTGTTTATCCAAATAATTATAACCACTTTGTTCATTATTACAACGATACATTTCAGCACGGTGGTGTTTCCATGGAAGAATTAATGATTCCTTTTGTTATTTTGAATTCAAAATGAAACAATGGACTGCTTCATCTTTAGATGATTTACCACAAATTGCAAAAGAATTTTTGGCAGAATTGACCAAAAGTAAAATTGTTTGTTTTGATGCACCAATGGGGGCAGGTAAAACTACTTTCATTGTTTCCTTGTTGAAAGAAATGGGAATAAAACAGGTGGAAGGTTCGCCAACTTATTCAATCGTAAACACATATGATTCGAGTTTGTATGGAGAGCTATTTCACTTCGATTTGTACCGTTTAACTACAATAAATGAAGCTTTCGACATTGGAATAGAAGAAATATTAGACTCAAATTCTTATTGTTTTATTGAATGGAGTGAAAAAATTCGACCACTTCTACCCGATTCTTTTTATCAATTTTCGATTGAAATTAAAGACGAACAAAGAATTTTCACACTTTCAGACAATTTGTAATTCATAAAATACTATAAAAAGTACCTTTTGCGTTTCTCTATGTCGAAAACAAACCCGAAATTAGCATTCTTCAAAATGGATACTCTTTTCCTTTTTTTTGAAAAAAAATGAACATGAATAAATTAAAATATATACTTGTTGTTTTTCTTTTTGGAATAACAAATAGTGCAATTTCTCAGAAAACAATAGATAAAATTGTGGCCCAAGTTGGCGACAATATCATTCTGTTTTCTGAATTAGAAAGTCAACGAATAAATCTAGTTAAATCTGGTCAAGTAACTGATTCTCCAGATGTGAACTGTATTATTTTAGAAGACATGATGTATCAATTTCTTTTGGTTAACCAAGCAGAACTAGATTCAGTAGTTATTTCTGATGCGCAAGTAGATGCTGAAATGGAAAACCGTTTACGTGTAATTGAAAACCAGATGAAAAATGCAAAAGATGAAGCTGGAAACCCAATTACGATTGAATCTTTTTATGGTAAAACACGTTTACAAATCAAAGATGAATTTCGAATTACAATTAAAAAAAGACTTCAAGGCCAAGAGGTTGAACGTGGAATTACGCAAAATGTAGCTGTTTCTCCGCGTGAAGTTGAATTGTTTTACAAAGCAATTCCAAAAGATTCTTTGCCCTACATTAATGCACAAGTTTCGTATCAGCAAATTTCAATTTTCCCTGTAATTACAGATTTAGATAAGAAAAAAGCATTCAATCAAATCAATGATATACGCAGGCAAGTGGCTGAAAATGGAAAATCGTTTCAATTAATGGCTAAATTGTATTCAAAAGATCCTGGTTCTGCTCCCTTAGGAGGAAGAATTGAAGCTACCAAAGGTATGATGGTTCGTCCTTTTGAGCAAATGGCGTATTCCTTAAAACCAAACGAAATTTCGACCGTTTTTGAAACAGAATATGGCTATCATTTTATGCAAATGGTAGATTTAAAAGGAGAAGATTATATTGTGAATCACATTCTAATTCCTTCCGAATTTTCAACCGATTCATTAGATGCTGCAGCACTTCGATTAGAAGAATGTTACAAAAAATTAAAAGCAAACGAAATTACCTGGGATGAAGCGGTTAAAAAATACTCGAACGATCCTTCAACAAAAGAAAACAAAGGTTTTTTAGCAAATCCAATAACTGGCGAACAAAAGTGGGACGTGAAAGATGCAAATGAAGTAGATCCTCAAATGTTTATGATGACAGATGCATTGAGTAAGGGCGACATAACGACACCTTCTTTGTATTTCGATTTTAATGAACGTAAAGAAGCTATTAGAATTCTTCGCATTGCAGAAAGAACACAACCACATGTTGCAAATCTGAAAGACGATTATAACTTATTTCGCCAAATGGCAGAGGAAGATAAACGCAATAAAGTAATTCAAAACTGGACCAAGTCGCGTATCTCAAGTGCTTATGTTCGCATTGATGATTCTTACAAAACATGTGACTTTAAAAACGATTGGTTACCCAAACTATAAAAATCAAAATACTATGTCAGACGTTACTGCAATTGAAAACTTAGTCAAAGATTATCAAGCATTAAAAAGAGAAATTCATCAAGTTATTGTTGGTCAAGACGATGTGGTTGATCAAGTGCTGATGGGAATTTTTTCAAGAGGACATTGTCTACTTGTTGGAGTTCCCGGACTAGCAAAAACACTCTTAGTAAATACAATTGCCGAAACATTGGGCTTGTCTTTCAACCGTGTCCAGTTTACTCCCGATTTAATGCCTTCAGACATCGTTGGTTCAGAAATATTGGATGAAAGCAGACAGTTTAAATTCATTAAAGGTCCGTTATTTAACAACATTATTCTTGCAGATGAGATTAATCGTACGCCTCCAAAAACGCAATCAGCACTTTTGGAAGCTATGCAAGAACGACGTGTTACTGCTGCGGGAACAACATACGATCTTCCACAACCTTTCTTTGTTTTGGCAACACAAAACCCAATAGAGCAAGAAGGAACGTATGCTTTACCCGAAGCACAATTAGACCGTTTTATGTTTAACATTTGGGTAGATTACCCTTCGTTTGTTGAAGAAATGGCAATTGTTAAAAGCACAACTTCTGACGTTAAAATTCAATTGAATAAAGTTATTTCAGGAGAAAAAATTTCAGAATACCAAGAGTTAATTCGCCGCATTCCAGTTTCAGACAATGTATTAGAATATGCAGTTAAATTGGTGTCAAAAACAAGAAAAGACAATGAATTTGCACCTAAAATAACGAAAGACTTTATTTCTTGGGGAGCTGGTCCGAGAGCATCACAATATCTAATTGTTGGTGCGAAATGCCATGCAGCTCTGAGAGGTAAATTTTCGCCAGATATTGAAGATGTGAAAGCTGTTGCTGCACCAATTCTTCGTCACCGAATTGTTAGAAACTACCGTGCAGAGGCAGAAGGATATTCAACCGATAAAATTATTTCTGAATTACTATAAATAGCATGAAAGCATACGTTTTTCCTGGTCAGGGAGCTCAATTCTCAGGAATGGGCAAAGATCTTTACGAAAATTCTCAAACCGCAAAAGATTTATTTGCAAAGGCAAACGAAATATTGGGTTTCGATATTCAAAAAATCATGTTCGAAGGAACAGATGAGGAGCTAAAACAAACGAAAGTTACACAACCAGCAATTTTTTTACATTCAACTATTTTAGCTGCATGTTTAGGCGATTCATTTAAACCAGACATGGTTGCTGGGCATTCACTTGGTGAAATTTCTTCTTTGGTTGCCAATAAAACATTGTCTTTCGAAGACGGTTTACGCTTAGTTTACAAACGTGCATTAGCTATGCAGGCAGCTTGTGAAGCAGTTCCTTCAACAATGGCAGCAATTTTGGGTTTAGAAGACGAAGTTGTTGAACAAATTTGTACTGAAATTGACGGTGTTGTTGTTGCGGCAAATTACAATTGTCCGGGGCAATTAGTTATTTCGGGTTCAATTCCTGCGGTTCAAAAAGCTTGCGAAAAACTTACAGAGGCCGGTGCAAAGCGCGCTTTAATTCTTCCTGTTGGCGGAGCATTTCACTCGCCATTAATGGAGCCTGCCCGTGAAGAATTGGCTGCTGCTATTAAATCAACTGAGTTTAAAACTCCACTCTGCCCTGTTTACCAAAACACAGTAGCAAAAGCAGTTACGAGTCCAGATGAAATCAAGAAAAACTTAATTGATCAATTAACTGCGCCAGTTAAATGGACACAAATTATGCAGCAAATGATTGTAGATGGTGCAGCTGAAGTTATTGAAGTTGGACCTGGGAAAGTTCTACAAGGATTATTTAAAAAAGTAGACCGCGCTTTTCCTTGTTCAAGTGCAGAATTATAAATTTCGTTCAATCTAAGTCGAGATTTTCAATCATTAAAAGATGAAACAAACGCGAAATACGCTTGCTCGAACTACAATCTTGAATCTAATAAATGATTCTTCTGTAGCTTTATCTCAACCTGCTATTCAACATCAATTGAATGGTTTGTGCGATCGAGTAACTATTTATCGTGTTTTGGAACGTTTGTGTGAAGAAGGTTTGATTCACAAAATAGTAAACGTAAACGGAGTTGTAAATTATGCTACGTGTCATTCTTCTTGTTCGCACGTGCATTCACACGAACACATACATTTCAGTTGTCGCGTTTGTGAATCATTGACTTGTTTAGATGAAACGATTCCAACTTTCAAACTTCCCGTTGGTTTTCTTAGCGAAGAAACATTTTTCACCGTTTCTGGCGTTTGTAAGAATTGTGAAGCGTGAACAACTCACAAACTGCCGAACGAACTGCTTGGTTCAGTTTGATAAGTAATTTTTTAGTTGCTTGTTTAAAAGGTATCGTAGGTTATTTCGGAAATTCTTACGCTTTAATAGCGGATGCAATAGAATCTATTGGAGATGTTTTTTCATCTATATTAGTTGTTTTTGGTTTGCGTTATGCACGCAGGCCGCCAGATGAAAACCATCCATACGGACACGGTAAAGTTGAACCATTAATTACGTTTGCAGTTGTTGGTTTTTTATGTGCTTCTGCTTCAGTTATTATAGTTGAAAGCATACACATGATTAAAACACCACATTTATCTCCTAAAAGTTATACTCTTTGGTTTTTAGGTGGAATTATCATTGTTAAAGAAGCTATTTATCGTTACGTTTCGCGTGTTTCAAAAAAAACTGAGAGTACAAGTTTGAAGGCAGATGCATGGCACCATAGAAGCGATGCAATTACCTCTTTATTTGCATTTATAGGAATAGCGATCGCAATTTATTTAGGAGACGAATATGCACAAGCAGACGATTGGGCGGCATTAATTGCAGCTGGAGTAATTTTTTACAATGCTTTTTTGATTTTTCGACCTGCGCTAGGAGAAATTATGGACGAGCACACACACGACGAATTTGTTGACAAAATACGCATCTACGGACAGCAAGTAAATGGTGTAATATTAATAGAAAAATGTTTTGTTCGAAAGTCAGGTATGCGGTATTGGGTAGATGCGCACGTGCATGTTGATAGAAATCTAAGTGTTTTTGATGGACATGAAATTGGACATCAGTTAAAATCTTTTTTAATGAATCAATTTCCAGAAATAGAGGATGTTTTGGTTCACATTGAACCGAATGAGGAAGAATGAAAAAGTCAAAAGAATCAATTGGAATTATTTTTTAAAAACAAATAGCTGATTAGAAATATCATCCAGTTTAAGATAAACGAACAATATTTACTTTCAACAGTTAATTTAGTGAAAGAGTTAACTTATCTTAACTTTCGGATGCAGTAAGCATACAAAAAATAGTAACTTTGTAAATCAAAAAAAAAAATCATGTCACAACAAGTTCCAATAACGGTATACGTCGAAATGACACCCAATCCGAATACGATGAAATTCGTAGCGAATAAATATATTTTAATATCTGGAGATTCGGTTGAATTCAAATCAAAAGCAGACGCAAAGGGTTATTCCCCTTTGGCAGAAGAATTATTCAATTTCCCATTTGTTAATGCAGTTTTTTTAGCTTCAAATTTCATCACAATAGCAAAAACAGATAATGTTTCTTGGGATTTTATAGCGATGGAGTTACGTGAGTTTGTTCGAAATTGGATTGCAGAAGGAAAAGATATTTTAGTGATGATGCCTCCGGTTCAAGCTAAGCAAGTTAGTTCAGACTCAGACAAACCAGTTAAAGTATTTGAACCATCCGAATACGACGATGCAATTCGCTCATTGTTAGATGAATATGTTCGTCCGGCAGTTGAAGGAGATGGCGGTGCAATTGATTTTGTTGGTTATGAGGATGGAATTGTAACTGTTGCATTGCGTGGTGCATGTTCTGGATGTCCTTCTAGTACGGCAACTTTGAAAGGTGGAATCGAGAATTTGTTGAAGCAGCATTTACCTGATGTAAAAGAAGTTGTGGCTGAATCGCTTTAAATTATTGCTTTTTTCTCATTTTTTTCCCATAATAGCTTGCTATTCAATTTACGATTCATATATTTGCACTCCCAAATCAAAAGAGATTTGTAGAATAAAGTATTGCGAGAGTAGCTCAGTTGGTAGAGCACGACCTTGCCAAGGTCGGGGTCGCGAGTTCGAATCTCGTCTCCCGCTCAAAGATTATATCGTCGTTTCGACTTTTCTAAACGTACGATATATTTTTTAGTCCGCTCGGATGGTGGAATTGGTAGACACGCCGGACTTAAAATCCTGTGCCTGTATGGGCGTGCGGGTTCAAGTCCCGCTCCGAGTACGAAGGGGGGCAATAGCAAATTTTCAGCTATTGTCCCCTTTTTCTTTTCCACTAAAACCATTTTAAACAGTGGGAAATATGAAAATAATTCATTTACTCTTTGGGTTCGATAAGTGCTATTTTTGAAGTCATACACGATTCCGTTCGGAAACACCATTTTTTGTATTCTTCGCTTTTCTATTAAACCTCCATTTTCCCACAATACAGGGAGTTGTAGCGCATATTCTTTTGCTTTATCTACTGCTTTTTCAAGGTTCGATAAATTAAATGTGCTATGTCTTAGTTCTTTTTTTATTTTGATTACTTCTTTTAAGAATTGCTCGCTGTATTTACTAAAAAGTTCTTGCGTTATCTCCCCTAAAACGAATCGTTTCTCGATGGTTTGTAAGTCAAATTCAATCTTCGTAAGTTGAGCTTCCAGTTGGGCAGTATTTTGCAAATTTTCAGCTTGCATTTCAATACACGTTTCTAAAAGAAGGCTTTTAATGGGTGCTACTAATTGAACTTAAGGTGTTTCCACAGGGCTTGCTTAATCAACCTAACCTAACCACCTAAATCTATATAAAGATATGTATTTAGAATTAAAAAACAAAAATTTGGAAAGGGAAATTATAATTCCAATTGATTTTCAACTAAAGAGTAATAAGCCTCTTTTTTTGCTATCAATTCTTTGTGAGTTCCAATTTCTACAATTTCACCTTTTTCTAATACAATAATTTGGTCTGCTCTTTTAACAGTTGATATTCTATGTGCTACAATTATTAATGATTCAATTCTTTAAAACTTGTAATTTCAAAAATATCGCTTGCACCTTCAACTGTTCAATTGCTATTTCTTTATCAAATAACGAAAGACGATTGGTTTCTAATTCTGTATACAGAATTCGCCCTTCTTTGTACAATAATTGTGTTTTATCAAAAACGTTTTGCAAAGCTGATAACACTTCGCTTTCGAGGGAAATTTCTGCACTAAGCATAAGGATTCTTTGTTCCAGTTCAGTCGTTTTTTTAACCTGTTGCAATTCGTTTTTTTTCTGAATCTCGGTTAATTGTTCCCTTTTTAGGTTCGTCAATTCTTTTTGTTTAAAATATTCGCCTTTTGAGAAAATCGGAATGTTTACATATAAACCAATCGATTCGTATAAGTTTTCTTGGATTTGGTTATCGTATGGCTTCGTTGGATTGCCTTGTATTGTGTAATTTTTGTTATTCGTAGAAAATCCTGTTCCTACGTTTCCATTTAATGAAACCGAAGGTAAAAGCATAGATTTTGAAATTTTCAAGTTATTCATTTCGTTTTGAAGTTCTAACTTAATGCGTTCATTTTCGAAAAATTCATTCAAATAAAGTTTGTCAGTAATTTTTGTTAATGATGAAATTGAATACGAATGCGTTAAACTTAATGGAAGCCCTGTTTTAAAGTTTAAATCAATTTCTAACAAACGTATTTCTGCTTTTATTTTACTTTGAATAACCGCTTCATTTTTTATGGAAATAAAACTTTTCAAAGTATCAATGGAACTGATTCTTCCACTTTTAAACAGTACATTTTGTAAGGTTTGTGTCTCTTGAATATTTATTATTTTCTTGTTTGAAATCGTTAAACGCAATTGGGAAGTGCATAAATTGATGTAGGTTTCAATGATAGAACGTACTAGTTCATTCTCCGTTTTCCTTATTTCTAGTTGTGAAAGTTGCAAGGAATTATTTAATACATTTCGTTTGTAGAAATACGAAAATCCATTGAATAAATTCATACTTGTGTTCAATCCAAAGGATTGTGAGTTTACACTACTAGTTGCAAATGTGTTGGTAAAAGGGTCTAATCTTCTACCAAAGGAAGTGTTGAATCCTGTGGAAGCACTTAAGTTTGGTAAAGCCGAATAAAAATGATATTTCCTATTTACTGTACTTGATTGAAAATTGAAACTTTGATCTATAAAATTCTGTTTGTTTCCTTTCAATAAATCAATGCATTTTTGCAATGATAAAGTGTCTTGCGCAAACAATTTTAGAGGTAAAAAAAACAGAATCAATACACTTAATTTCATTTCACTAAAGCAATTATATTTTCAAAGAATCGTTCCAATAAACGCTTCTTTTTAGTAATGATTTTTATTTGTCCTTTCAACTGAGCCTTCAATGGAATTTGTTTTTTATAACTTGTTTTCAATTGATTTTTCAATCGGATTTTCACTTCGTAATTTCCTTCTTTTTCAATTTGAGTGATACTTGAAACAAAACCTTCAATCAAGCCAAACTCATTTTTAGGGAAATCTTCTAATTCAATAAAAACGTTTTGCCCTTTTTTTACTTTTCCTGCTCCTGCGGATTTAATGGTTGCAAAACCAAGGTATTCACTATCTCTTGAAACAATAACTATTGAGGCTTCGTTTGGATTGTAAAACTTGTTTTTTTGAAGGATTTTATTGAAAATGACTTTCCCATCGCAGGGAGCTGTCCAAATGGCATTTTTATTCCAATCATATAATTGACTTTGTAAATTAGATAAAGTCAACTCGATTTGAGATTTTAATTCCCGTCGTTTGGTTTGACTTTCCAATTTCAAATTTAACAATTGATTATTTAAGGTATTTAATTGAATTAGGTTTTGAACATATTGTTCTTTTTGGGATTGAACACTTTGCATCGCTTGAGTTTCGTTGCGCTTGTCTTGATTCAAATTTTGTTTTGAAATCGCATTTTGTTCCACCAATTTTTCGCTCGTTTTTAAATCCGCTACAATCATGTTGTATTCAGATTCTGAAAGCTTAATTTTTCTACTTGAAATCGTTTGTAAGCGTTGACGATACGTAATCTCTCGTTGAATAGAATTGAGTTGTTCGTTGTAATAATTACTAGTTAAATTCGCATTCCATTCATTTATTTTTGTCTGTAAATTTATCCATGCATCTTGAAAAGAACCTAATTGTAAAGGTTTCATTTCTAAAGGAAGTTTTTTAGTATCAACAATTTGAACCTCCGATAAATACTGTGTAATATATTCAATATCAGATTTATTTGCCTTATTATCAAACTGAATTAAAAGTTGCCCTTTTTTTACTTTCTGTTCATTTTTTACATTAATAGCAATCAATTGCGCATACGATTGATTCATTAATTCAATCGGCGCTTGCTTGGTTGTTACGATAACCGTTCCTTTAATTTCATCCGAATATTCGATAATCCATGTAAGCGAAAGAAGTAATAAAATGATAAATAAAAACAAAGTGTTTCCCGAACGAACAATCCATGACGGTGGTTTCGAAAGCATTTCATTCATTGGTTCGCTCTTCAATTCGAACTCAAATTCTTTTAATTCCTCCATACTGATTAGTTCGTTATCCCCTCCAATTTCTCTAATTCTAATTGGTTTTTTACCAAGTTAAAATAAGCACCTTTTTGGTCAATTAATTCTCTATGTGTTCCAATTTCAATGATTTTTCCTTTATCCAAAACCACAATTTGGTCTGCATTTTTAACTGTACTCAAACGATGTGCAATAATAACGGCTGTTCTTCCTTTGAAAAAGTTGTTTAAATTTTCCATGATAACCTTTTCATTATTTGCATCTAAAGCACTTGTTGCTTCATCAAAAAAGATAAACTGTGGATTTTTGTAAACAGCACGAGCAATTAAAATACGTTGCCTTTGTCCGCCACTAATTCCCATACCTTCAGCACCAATTTTGGTGTTATAATTCAATGGTAATTCTTCAATAAACTCTTTGATATTAGCAATTGTTACCGCTTTTTTTAGTTTTTCTTTATCAATCGCATCCTCTCCAATGGCGATATTGTTTGCAATGGTATCATTGAAAATAAAACCATCTTGCATCACAGAACCACTATTGTTTCTCCAAAGGTATTGTGTTAAATTATTCAACTCGAAATTCCCGATTTTAATTTCGCCTTCCATTGGTTCATAAAATCGAAGTAATAATTTCATTAAGGTAGTTTTTCCACTTCCGCTTGCACCAACGATTGCCGTAGTTTTGTTCTCGGGAATCAATAAATGAATGTTTTCCAACACCATTTTATCAGAACCTAAATAACGGAAACTGACATTTTCCAATTTTAAATCTTTGTTTTCAGGAAGTTCTGTTTCTTTGTTTTCAGTATTCGGTTCTTCATCTTCTTTGTTATGAATTTCTGCCAGTCTTTCTAAAGAAATTTTCGCATCTTGCAAAGAATAAATAAAACTCAAAAATTGTGAAATCGGTGCGTTTAATTGTCCAATAATATAGGAAACGGAAAGCATCATTCCTAAAGTTAAACTTCCATCAATAACCAATTTTGCAGTAAAAAAACTGATTAAGATATTTTTCAATTCATTAATTATAGATGCGCCACTACTTTGTATTTGTTCTAATCGTAAACCTTTAATCTGAATCTTGAATAAACTAATTTGCAAAAACTCCCAACCCCAACGTTTTTGACGTTCAGCATTGTGTAGTTTAATTTCTTGCATACCCGAAATCAATTCCATTATTTTTGAACGTTCTGAACTCATTTGTTCAAAGCGTTTG
>JANNWW010000182.1:0-5129 GCA_031409255.1 Crocinitomicaceae bacterium | reverse complement strand
ATCGGGTTCAAGTTGAAAAATCAGAAGATGAATTAACCCAAGACAAAGTTTTGCTCGAATCTCAACGCGAAGTATTTGCATTGAAGAAAAAATTAATTACTGTCGGAATTATAGTTTTAACACTTCTAGCTTTGTATATTTTTATCGTCTTCCGTCAGAATGCAATCAAGAAAAGTAAAAGCCGTTTGGAAACAAAAAGACGACTAGATTTAGCGCGAATTAATCCGGATTTTATTTCAAAAGAAATTCAGCGAATTCAAGAAGACAAAAGCGCAGGTTTAAATTCAAATGAACGCTTCAATTTGTTTGCAAAACTGTTGAACAAAGTCTTAGATAGTGCGCACAACGATTTCATGACCCTTGATAAAGAAATAGAGTTTTTGACCCAATATATGGATTTGCAACAAGCCCGCATGAAACGTAAATTCACGTATATATTTGATGTTGATCCAAAAATTGATCAAACAGACGTGTGTTTACCAACCATGATTCTTCAGCCATTTATTGAAAGCTCAATTGATTATAGTTTCAAGAATTTAGGGCGAAATGGTGAATTATTTATTCGAATTTACTTAACTAAACCCAATGAATTAGCAATCAAAATTCAGGACAATGGACATGGTTTAAAAGCAATCGATTCTAGTAGGTCTACAGAAATAATCAACGACCGTTTGATGTTGTTAAACGCAAGTAATCGGGGTCATGCTAGCTTTCTAATTCGCGAGCGAAGTTCGGGTGGTGTTTCAGTTGAAATTTATTTGCCTCTAATAACAAAATCGTATGCAGATGAAATCAAAAATACAGAAATTTAAAGAAGTTAAATAGGGTTTTTTTGTAAGAATTCTTGCACGTTAAATTCAGAACCTTTCTTAAAACTATTGTTTTGTTTTCTATCAATAATTCTTGCTTTTACAGTGTCTTTCGTATACAAATTAAATAAATCTTGAACTTGTTTTTGAATAACCTTGTCTTTTATTTGAACCCCAACTTCAATTCGGCGATCTAAATTTCGATCCATCCAATCTGCTGAAGTGATTATTGTAATAGGGTTTCCTCCATTTTTGAAAATGCAAAATCGACTGTGTTCTAGAAATCGACCAACAACAGAAATGATTTCAATATTGTTTTCTTTTGATTTTGGTAAAGGAACCAAGCAAGAAATGCTTCGAACAACTAAGCGAATTCGAACACCATTTTCTGCGGCAAATAAAAGCGCTTCAATTAATTTTATGTCAACTAAATTATTTATTTTTAAGTCAATACCGCTCGGTAAACCATTTTGCGCGTTTTTAACCTCGTTTTTTATGAATTCTAATAATTTTTCGCGGTTATTGGTGGGCGAAACAAGCAAGTTTTTGAATTTCACAACTGCGAAGGGATTAATAATTCGGTCGAAAACTTGAGCAACTTCCGTTAATATTGTTTTCTTGGCAGTTAAAAAAGCCAAATCTGTATACAATTTAGAGGTTGATTCATTAAAATTACCTGTTCCAATGTATGCAACAGAGGTAGATTTATTGTTTTCATCTTTGCGTTCAATCAACAACAATTTAGAGTGAATCTTTTCACTTACCAAACCAAAATGAACTGTTCCGCCTTCCTCTTTTATTCGTTGCGACCAATAGAAATTGTGTTCTTCATCGAAGCGAGCTTGAATTTCTAGAATGCAAATTACTTTTTTACCATTCCGAATGGCATTCACCAACGCGTTCATTACTTGTGAATTCTTAGCAACCCGATATAGGTTAATCCGTATACAAAACACTTCAGGATCTATTGCTGCTTCACGTAATAAATCTACAATATAGTCGAACCGTTGATACGGGAAATGAAGTAATATATCTTTTTGATTAATAGCTTTTATCAAACTTTTTTTTCCTTCTAAATCTGGGTGAATATTGGGTTCAAATGGCGGATGTAATTCATCTTTCAAACCAAAATCTGGGAAACGAATGAAGTCTTTGAAATTGTGGTATCGTCCGCCGGGAATTGTATTTACACCTATTGAAAGGTTCAGTTTTTTAGCAATAACTTCTAATAAATCTATTGGCATTTCACGGTCATAAACCAAGCGAACAGCCTGACCTTTACGTCTAGCTTTTACACCCTTCATCATTTTTTCTTCAAACGAAATAGACATGTCTTCATCGAGGTCAATACCCGCATCACGGGTAAACTTAAATGTATATGTTACAATTGAATCAAATTCGAAAATGGAAAATATGCTCGCTAAATGTAAACGAATTATATCATCAATTAAGATGAAACCCTTTTTTCCGGTTGTTTTGAATTGATAAAAACGCGGAATTTGACTCGGAACTTCAATTAGAGCATAACGAACTACTTCTTTGTGCATCATTTTAACGCCTAAATAAATTGCTTTGTCGCGTAATTTAGGAAAGGCTTGTTTTGAAGAAAGAAGAATTGGAACTATATCGTGAATAATTTCTGTTGTAAAAAAGGTTTTTAGTTCTGCTAGTTGAATTTCACTTAAATTGGATTCATTGTGAAATTCAACCCCTTTTTCTTTTAATTGTTCAAGAAGTTCGAGGTAGGTTTCGTTGAATTTATGTTGCTGTTCAACTACAATCGTTCGAATTACTTCATACAATTTTGTTGGACTACCTTTAAACCCTGAAACTTTTTTCAATTGATTGATTTGAATTGTTCGTTTTAAATTTGCAACACGAACCCTAAAAAATTCATCTAAATTATTGGAATAAATCCCAAGAAAACGAAAACGCTCTATTAATGGATTGTTCTGATCTTGCGCCTCTTGTAAAACACGCGCATTGAATGATAACCAGCTAATTTCACGATTAATGACTCCCATATTTTTTATTAGATACCACGAAATTAAATAAATTATATATTGGCAATGTTACCAAATAAAAAAGGCAGTCATAATTGACTGCCTTTTCAGGTGTTTTGGAATAAATTAGTCCAAATTATATTTTACTTCTGCATCAGCAGCATTTTTTTGAACAGATGCAATTCCGTTGTCTCTTCCGGCCGTACTTTCATACATTTCTGAAGTTCCAATTACTTGTCCATTTCCTGCTTTTAAATTGAACATGAATTTTCCGTTAGAAGATTCCTTTCTCTCGTAACGCCCATCATCTGGTCCGTTTTTCTTAACTGATTCAATTCCGTTGTCACAAGCAGCTTGTGTTGTGTATCCTTCAGAAACTAAAATTGTTTCATGGTTTCCTGCTTTTAAAGCAAATTGAAACTCGTCATTTTTTCTTTTTGTAACGACAAAATATCCCATAGGTTTTGTTTTTAAATTATTCTAGAAAGATACAAAACAATTAAATACTTCGGGTAAATTGAAGTAAATTTTAGATTAAATTATTTTCAAGTTCAAATTAAATCAATTCGACTCAACGTATCTTCGTATTGAGTTACTACCTTCAGAATTTGTCCATTCAAATCGAATTTTTACTTTACCAACTTCGTCATTAATCTGAAAACCATTTGTGAAAATGTAATGGTCATAAGTGCTGTATGCAGGTATGCTTTGAATATTTTGATCGTCTCTAAAAAGTGTACTGAACAGAATTTTACTTGAAGTATCTTTTACTACAAATTTTAAATTAGGGTCTGTTAGTGGAACTGCATTTTCATTTTTGATCGAAATATGAAAATAGGTCGAATCGTTGTTGTTTCCATCTCCGACAAGATCATAACTCCATAATCGAACACCCTTACTTTCTGGCCCCCGTTTGTAGCAAGAAACTAGTAAACAAGCAGAAATTAAAATTACAAGAATACGCATAGACAAAAATAGGAAAACTACTAATTATAAACTAATAGAATTTGTTTTAACTGATAATTAATCTTTCCACATGATTTTCCCCGAAAGCATACGGAATGTATGCCAAGTTTGGAATCTGCTTGGTTAGAATTATTGGTGTTTTCTTTCCAACGGAAATGGTTCCGTGGGTTGCTGAAATACCCATCGCATAAGCTGCATTAATGGTTAACGCATTCAACACTTCTTCAGGTGTCATTTTCATTTTTACACAGGCCAAAGAGAAAATAACTTGTAAATTGTCGCATGGCGTTGAACCCGGGTTGTAATCGCTTGCTAAAGCCACCGGTAAACCTTCGTCAATAAATTGCCGCGCATTTCCGAAAGGAATCGATAAAAAATGCGAACATCCTGGAAGAAAAACAGGCATTGTATTCGAATCTTTCAGAGCTGAAATATCTGCTTCATTGCATTCTTCCAAATGATCCACACTTAAAGCGCCCAACTCTACTGCTTTTGCAATTCCGCCAAGAACTGAAAACTGATTTACATGCACTTTTGCTTGAAGCCCGTAAGATATTCCGACCTTTACAATCTCTTCCATTTCTTCAACTGAAAAATAATTGCGCTCGCAGAAAACGTCAATATAATCTGCTAAATTTTCTTCAGCAATTTTGGGTAACATTTCATTTATGATGAGGTTAATGTAAGCGCGGTGATTTTCTTTGAATTCGGGTGGAAATGCATGTGCACCTAAAAATGTGGCTTTGATTGTGAGGCCTGATTCTGCTTTCAACCGTTTAATTACACGTAACATTTTCAATTCGGCTTCTACGTTTAAACCATATCCCGATTTTATTTCCAAAGCACCCGTTCCGTTCTGTTTCATTTTTTCAATGCGCAGCAGAGCTGTTTGAAATAATTCTTCTTCCGTTAATTCATTTAATCTGCGTGCAGAATTAATTATTCCACCTCCTTTTGCAGCAATTTCTTCGTAAGTAAAACCTTTAATTCGGTCAATGAATTCTTCCTCTCGTGTGCGTGCAAAAACGGTATGCGTGTGCGAATCACAAAAAGCGGGTAGCACACTTTGTCCTTCTGCATCAATTACCTCGATTCCGCGCCAGTCTGTAATTCCCTCCCAGTCTTCCATCTTTCCATAAGCCAAAATTACGCCTTCTTCTAGTGCTAAAAACGCGTTGTTTATGCTTGGAATCGTTTTCATTTGCGCACCTTTCAAAAAGGAAGGAAAATTTTCGCCAACTTGGTAAAGTGTTTGAATGTTTTTTATGAGAATCTTAGACATATACAAACATACTGATTCCATAGGAATCCAAAGTTTAATCAATAAAATTTTTAGCTAACAAGTGAATTT
>JANNWW010000181.1:0-6480 GCA_031409255.1 Crocinitomicaceae bacterium | reverse complement strand
TTTGTAAAAACTATTTCTTTTAAAACAGTATCTCACTCGTCTATTTTCTTCGAAATAGCTAGCTATTCCTCATAAAACGAGTCTCAGATCTACTATTTTAAAATAAATTCTGAGATGAATTTAGAATCGAACTCAGGTTATTAGATTTTTTCATTTAAATACTTAATAATTAAACTACTCTGAATTTTTAAAAAAAAGAACCAAAAGTACAAAAATTACTTACCAGTTTGCTCTTTTAATCTTTCTTGTTCTCGAATTCGTTTGTCTAAGATGTTGCTATAGGTTAACGCTTCCTCTTTTCCATCTTCAACATAAGAAGTTTGGATCCATTTCTGTGCTTGAACTAAATCGCCAAGAACTTCATATCCTAAAGCTAAATTAAATGCCGCTCTTGCTTTAGTTTTGGGTTTAAATTCATTGTCATACGACGCTTCTTTCCAAGTAAGAATTGCAGCTTCCCAATCTTTCGCCAATGCTTGTCGCTGACCTTTTGCTATTAAATCCTTTTTGCCTTTATACATAGATCTGTTTTCCCAATAATACAAGGGAATTATGCTTCGTCCAAATTCGTAACCCGTGTTGTAACTTGTTTCCATTAATGCCTGATTGGGTTTTACTAATTTATTTAAAGCTTCAATCGGATTTGTAGAACTTTGTCGCCATGTTTTTGACCAAGAAAAACGATCTTCATATACAACTGTTTTTGTTGCTGGAATATAAACCCTAAATCCAGCTATTGTTTTTGCGGTTCCGCTTACTTCAATACTCTGTGTATTTCCATTTAAAACAGCGCCAACTGCAGATACAGCAGAAGCACCCGGATTGATAATACTAAAATCTGTATCAAAAAACTCCAAAACAAGTAAGGCCTCACTTCCAGTAGATTTACATAAGCTGTCAACTATTTCCCAGCTTAACATTTCGCCGAATTGCAAGCTCTGCGGGTCTGAAGCATTCATAACTCCCTCGCAATAGCGAATTTTGAATCGATCACTTGTTTGCAACAATTGATTCAATCCTCTAATGCATTCATTCGATAAAGTTGAATCTTGTTTTGGTTTTTCAGCCGTAAAACCGTTTCTATGCTATTTTTGCTAGTAGGATTTGAGCGATTTAATACGGCAACCGTTTGAATGTTTTGTGAAATGGTAATTGTTGCCGGACGTTGAACCTGAACGCGCATTGGTTGGAATACTTGAGCACGAAGAAATTAAAACTAAAACAAATGAGAGGTGTAAAAGAATTTTCATAATAGTAGAATCAATGTTATTTTAAGTTAACGAATATATAGAAATTAATTCTATTGAGAAAACATTTGAATTACAAATTGAAGCAGTACTTTTGTTCTAATTATTTGAATAATTAAAAAAAACATGAAAGTTTACGACAACATATTAGATACAATTGGAAATACACCACTTGTAAGAATCAATAAATTAACTGTTGGTTGCAAAGCAACAATTTTAGCCAAGGTTGAAACAACAAATCCAGGTAATTCGGTTAAAGACAGAATGGCTGTTAAAATGATTGAAGACGCTGAAAAATCAGGGATTTTAAAACCTGGAGGAACAATTATTGAAGGAACATCTGGAAACACTGGAATGGGTTTAGCTTTAGTGGCAATTATTAAAGGATACAAACTAATTTGTGTTTTAAACGACAAGCAATCGAAAGAAAAAATGGATATTTTGCGTGCCGTAGGAGCTGAAGTAGTTGTTTGTCCTACAGCAGTTGAACCAACAGATCCACGTTCCTATTACTCGGTTTCTCGCAGATTGGCAACTGAAATTCCAAATTCTTGGTATGTAAATCAATACGATAACCTTTCAAACCGAATTGCACATTACGAACAAACTGCTCCTGAAATTTGGGAACAAACTGATGGTAAAATCACACATTTCGTTGTTGGAGTTGGAACTGGAGGAACAATTTCAGGCGTTGGAAAATACTTAAAAGAGAAAAATCCAAACATCAAAATTTGGGGAATAGATACGTACGGTTCTGTTTTTAAAAAATACAAGGAAACAGGAATTTTCGACGAAAACGAAATTTACCCCTACATTACAGAAGGAATTGGGGAAGATATTTTACCTGCAAACGTAGATTTTGATGTAATAGACAAGTTTGAGAAAGTAACAGACAAAGATGCAGCAGTTTACACACGCAGGTTAGCTCGAGAAGAAGGAATCTTTGTAGGGAACTCTGCCGGAGCAGCAATTAAAGGTGTGTTGCAATTGCAAGACGAATTAACAGAAAACGATGTGGTGGTGGTTTTGTTCCACGATCATGGTTCACGTTATGTTGGGAAAATTTTTAACGATGATTGGATGCGTGAACGCGGATTTTTGGAAGAAGAATTTAAAACAGCACAAGATGTAATTTCTCGTCATGCAGACTTGCCTTTGGTTTCACTTTATGCGGAAGAATTGGTTTCTCATGCCATTATGAAAATGCGTAAATACAATATTTCGCAAATTCCAGTAATGCGCGACGGACAATTTGTTGGTTCATTAAATGACAATCAGGTTTATCAACTATTGGTTGAAAACCCTAATTTGAAAGACACGCCAATTTCAAAAATAATGAGCTCACCATTCCCAGTTGTTTCAGCAACAACAAAAATGGAAGATGTAGCGAAATTAATCAACGAAAAAACACCAGCCGTTTTAGTAGAAACCTTAGATGGTAAAAAGCATATTTTAACTCGTCAAGATATTATTGCTTCATTGGCATAAATGACTAAAAAAACAACAGATCAAATGGGCAGAGAGGTGGAAATTAATTCACCTCTTTTGCGTATTATTTCTATCGTTCCATCTCAAACCGAATTATTGGTTGACTTGGGTTTGGAGAAGAATTTAGTTGGAATAACCAAGTTTTGCATTTATCCAAAAGACCTAAAAAACTGTGTGGAGCAGGTAGGAGGAACAAAGAATTTAACAATTCAAAAAATAATTGCACTCAAGCCCGATTTAATTATTGGGAATAAGGAAGAAAATTCACTTGAAGATATTCAAGAATTGGAAAAGCTTTTTCCAGTTTGGATGAGTGATATTTATTCGCTCGATGATGCCTTGGAAATGATTTCACAATTGGGTCAATTAACCGACACATCTGAAAAAGCCAATGTAATTGTTACAGAAATATCATCTCAATTTTCAGTATTGAAACCGCTTTCAAAACGTAAATCGTGTTTGTATTTGATTTGGCGAAAACCATTCATGGCTGCTGCAAAAAATACGTTTATTGATGATTTATTGAATCGTTTGGGTTTCGAAAACAGCTTAAGTGTAGCGCGTTACCCAGAAGTAGACTTAACTAAACTTAATCCTGAAGTAATACTTTTAAGTTCAGAGCCTTATCCATTTAAAAACAAACACATAGAAGAAATTAAATTGATACATCCGAATGCTGAAGTTAGTTTGGTAGATGGCGAGTTTTTTAGTTGGTATGGGAGTAGGCTATTAAGTGCTGTTAGCTATTTTGAAAATCTATTGAATGAATCAAAATAACACCTTGTTTTAACTAATTCACTTAAAACTTAAGAAATCTGTAATTAACTATACACACAAGATGCTAACTGCTTGTTTCTTTCAAAGTAATTTATTTGTGATCGGTTAACTTTACTTTCTATTATTATAATTCCTGCCGTATTGTCATTCTTCTTCTTTTGGCGCGATATTGGAGAAAAGTTGCGCATGAGTAAAAACAAAGTATCATTTAAGTGGGCATTTAAAGAATTTATTTGGCCTAGAAGAAATATTATTTTCATAGGATTAATTCTCATAATTATACGAAGTTTATCAGGTTTAGTATTGCCATTCGCTTCTCAACAGTTATTTGATAAGATAATACCATCAAATAATGCGCAAGAATTAGTGAGCTTGTTAGTAATTGTTTGTTTGGCAATATTACTTCAAGCAGTAACTTCTTTTATACTGACAAGAATACTGAGTGTGGAAGCGCAATATTTAATATCTGAATTAAGAGCGAAAGTTCAGAAGAAACTATTAAAACTACCCATAAGTTATTTCGACAACAACAAATCCGGAGCACTTGTTTCAAGGGTTATGAATGATGTGGAAGGTGTTCGAAACTTAGTTGGGACAGGTCTGGTGCAATTAATTGGTGGTTCAATTACAGCAATTTTGTCATTAGTACTGTTAATTAAGATTAATTGGTTAATGACTGTCTTTGTATTGGTTCCTGTAGCAATTTTTGCTTTTATAGCTTTAAAAGCATTTGCATATATTCGCCCAATTTTTAGAGTTCGAGGAAAGATTACAGCAGAAGTTACCGGACGTTTGACAGAGACACTAAATGGTGTTAGGGTAATCAAAGGATTCAATGCTGAAGCCCAAGAAAATAAAACATTTGAAGATGGAGTAGAACGCATGTTTCAAAATGTTAAAAAGAGTCTTACTGCAACGGCACTTATAACAAGTTCATCTACTTTTCTTTTGGGATTGGCTTCAGCTGGAATTATGGGAATAGGTGGGTTTTTTATTATGGAAAATAAAATGTCAATAGGTGACTTTTGGGCATTTACACTCCTTTTAGGATTTATGGTTGCACCTATAGTTCAAATGAGCAATATAGGAAGTCAACTAACAGAAGCAATGGCTGGACTTGATCGTACTCAGGAAATAATGGAGATGACGGAAGAAGATGACCCAACAGTGCGCACCGTTAATTTGGAAGAAATCAAGGGTGAAATTATATTTGAAAATGTTGCATTTAGCTACGAAAAAAACAAAGAAGTATTGCATGATATTTCTTTCACCGCTCAAGCTGGAAGTGTTACTGCGCTTGTAGGATCTTCGGGTTCTGGTAAAACTACAATTGCAGGATTAGCAGCAACCTACTTGAATCCAACAGCAGGAAAAGTTACGATTGATGGAATTGATATTTCAACAGTGAATTTGAGTAGTTTTCGGAGAAATCTTGGTGTTGTACTTCAAGATGATTTCTTATATGAAGGAACAATCCGTGAGAATATATTATTCCCTCGACCTGACGCATCTGAAGAACAATTATTTGCAGCGGTAGTTGGAGCATACGTGAATGAATTTACTGATCGATTTGAACTTGGTTTAGATACAATTATTGGTGAACGAGGTGTGAAACTTTCTGGTGGACAGCGTCAACGTATTTCTATTGCACGTGCATTACTTGCAGATCCAAAAATTATCATTTTGGATGAAGCTACTTCTAATTTAGATACAGAAAGCGAATCTTTTATACAAAGGAGTTTACACGAATTAATGAAAGATCGAACAACGTTTGTTATTGCTCACAGATTGAGTACAATTCAAAAAGCGGATCAGATTTTAGTAATTGAAGAAGGAAATATTGTTGAGAAAGGCACGCACGATAATTTAATAGAAAGTAAAGGAAGATATTGGGAGTTGTTCACTTTTCAAAGTAGAATATAAAACCTTTTTTCCTCAAAAAAAATTTTGTAGTAATCGAATCAATTTTTATATTATTCCAATCTGAACTATTACTTTCAATTAGCTCGTCTTCAAATTAAAAAAGCACTTAAGTAGATAATAAAACCTACTTAAGTGCTCAGATTTTATTAATGACCTAAAGCAGCCAAATAACGCTCCGCATCCAATGCCGCAATACAACCTGTTCCAGCAGCTGTAATTGCCTGACGGTAACTTTTATCTGCCGCATCGCCAGCAACAAAAACTCCAGCAATATTTGTTCTAGATGTTCCGGGTTGCTCATATTTAATGTAACCCGTTTCATCTAAATTGATAAAATCTTTGAAGATATCTGTGTTTGGTTTATGACCAATCGCAACAAAGAAACCAGTAGCAGGAATATCCATCTCTTCACCAGTTACGTTGTTTTTTACTCTTGCTCCAGTAACTCCTTTTCCATCGCCCAAAACTTCTACAGTTTCTGTGCTATGAAGAATAGTGATGTTTGGAGTTTTGCGCACACGGTCTGCCATAATTTTAGATGCACGGAACTTATCTGTGCGCACCAACATAGTAACTTTTGTACATAATTTTGAGAGGTAATGTGCCTCCTCGCAAGCCGAATCTCCTGCACCAACAATAATTGTTTCTTGCCCGCGGTAGAAAAATCCATCACACACAGCACAAGCAGAAACACCTCCACCAATTTGTAAATAATGTTGCTCTGAAGGTAAGCCTAAGTATTTTGCTGAAGCTCCGGTTGAAATAATAACTGTTTCGGCATGAATTTCATGTCCATCTTCTGTCCAACATTTATGAATATGACCGGTAAAATCTACTTTCGAAATGAATCCATTACGCACATCTGTTTCAAAACGTTTTGCTTGTTCTTCTAATTGTACCATCATTTCAGGACCTGTTACACCGTCTGGGTAACCCGGAAAATTTTCTACTTCGTTGGTTGTTGTTAACTGTCCGCCAGGCTGCATTCCCTGGTACATAACAGGCTTCATGTCTGCACGTGCAGCATAAATTGCAGCAGTATATC
>JANNWW010000180.1:0-1629 GCA_031409255.1 Crocinitomicaceae bacterium | reverse complement strand
CCACAAGCTGTTGCGTATATTGGTTTTTTCTTAATATCTTTTAAATATAGTTGATAATGTGCAAAACATTTTTCGGGTGATTCAGTAAAGATTGCTATTTCTGTGTTTTTTTCATCAGTAATAAATAGTGATTCGTTTTTTTGAATTCCTGGTGCCATTAATTTCATCTTATGACTGTCTAGATCGGAATCATAGTCTATCCATTGAAAGGTTTGTAATTTTCCATTTTTATCAATTAAAGGAAATGCAGGTTTTTTTTCTGTTTCAGCTTTTAGAAAAGTTCCTATTCTGTTTTGAAATATTTCGTTTGAAAGTAAGGAAGTGTCGATTTTTCTTGATTTAAGGTATTGTATCGAAGATTGAGAAAATATTTTATAATGATTTTTTAAGTATTCTTTTTTTTCATCTGTGTTTTTTTTGATTGCTTGTTTTGGAATTATAAAATTTGAATTCTCCAGAGTAACATATTTTTCACCTTTAATGTAATCTTCAAGTGTTTTGAACACATTGAAAAATTTTACGGAGTCTTCTTTCAAGTATATATTAGAAATGAAATCTATGATAGATTTTGGTTTTTTAAATTCTATGTTATCTGTTGGAAAGTAAACATCTTGTTTTATTTTTCCAATTTGAATTTGAGAAATTATTATACTTTGTAATTTTTTTTCATTTTCATAGAATTTACACTTAACATTTGATCCAGTTCTTTCAAATTTGTATGATCCTTCTTTAAAATTTGTTCTTATAAATTCTATTATCGATATGTTTTTCTTAAAAAACTCTATTTTATTATTGAATTCACTCATTATCTAATGGATTAAAGTTCATAATTTGTAATCTTTCACTAATATCGAAAGGAATATAATCTAAGTCTCCATCAGCTAAATTCTGTATATCGTAATCGTACTCTTTAAGTAAAACTATGTGCAAAACAAGTTTGAGATAAATTATTTCAGCCGGAAACTTTAGTTGAGTTGATTTTTCATGTTTTGTTTTGGTTGGCAAATATTTTAATTTGTTTTCTACTATTAAATTGTAATTTGGCAGATGTCGAGTTATGTTTTTAATAAGTTTTTCAAAAGCATTATTTAGGGCGTGCTCATATTTTTCAAGGAATGTATTATAAGAAATTGGTATTATTATTTTTATTATACCATTTATATAAAGTGGTAATTTTTCCCAATAACTAATCAGTTTATTCTGTTGATATATTCGGAATAGTATGTAAAAATTTTAATAGGTTTTTCTTTGTTGAAGCTTTCTGTATTTATAAAAATAGCGGTACATTTTATTTCACCCAATATGTTGAAATAAGAGAATGGATTAAAAAACTGATACTCTTCTGGCCCGTTTTTTACTAATGGTTTTTTGTATATTATTGTTGTTCCCTTATTGAATTTTATTGTTCCGGTTTCCATGAACCAATAATAGAAATTTGTTCTTTTAGAATAGAATATGTTATTTACGTTTATTAATTCTTTGTTAGGAATTATGCTACTCCCCAAATTTCAGACAGTAAGTTAAGATAGGAAATAGTAATTTTTTAACTTTACAAATATGTCAACAAAAAGAAGGAAATTCAGTAGTGAATTCAAGAAAAAAGTAGTTTTGGAAGCGCTCAAAGAGCGA
>JANNWW010000179.1:0-3672 GCA_031409255.1 Crocinitomicaceae bacterium | reverse complement strand
CACTTGGCCAATCGGAATGTTTAACATTGGTTTGTCTTTCTTTCTATTTCATTGGTTTCAACTGTATGCCGACATGCTTTTACAAATATTCTACCTCATACTCAGTATATATGGTTGGATTTACTGGCGGAAAGCAAAAACTGAACAAATTCACTACACAAAACTCTCAAAAAATCAAATCGGATGGGGAACATTATTTATAATTCTTATAACTTTAAAACTCGGAATTATACAAATATACCTTCCAACAATTTTACCACAGTTTTTCAAACTAGCACCTAGCTATCCGTTTTGGGATGCAAGCATTGTTGCTTTAAGTATTTATGCTACTTTTCTACTCGCGAAACAACGAATTGAGAACTGGTTTATTTGGCTAGCAGTTAATTCTTTGGCGAGCACACTTTATTTTGTAAAAGAAATGTATTTCACATCAATTATGTATTTGATTTTCTTTTGCTTCGCATTTGTCGGAATGTACAAATGGAGAAAAATAAATCTGAATAGACTGGGTTAATCAAAAAAATAGCTCGAAAAAGTTAAAAACTGAGACTTTCTAATTCTTCCCAAAAACTCGGATAACTTTTTCCAACAGCGCCGGCTTCGCTAATTTCTATAATTGAAGACGTTAAAAGAGCGGCAATTCCTAAGCTCATTGCAATTCGGTGATCGTTGTGAGAAGCTACTTTTCCTCCAGAAAGTTTACCTGATCCGTGAATCAGCATAACGTTTTCAACAAGTTCGATTTTCAAACCCAATTTGCCAAATTCACTTTGCAAAGTCAATGCACGGTTACTTTCTTTATGAACCAAACGCTGTATACCCGTAATTTTTGAAAGTCCAACAATTCCTGCAGCTAGAACAACCAAAGCGGGAAATAAATCCGGACAATTTGTTGCATCGAATTCGAACGCTTTTCGCTGAGAACCATCAATCTGAATTCCAGTTTCTGAATAAATTAGTGCGCAATTTGCATTATCTAAAACTGAAAGCAGGGCTTTATCTGCTTGTAAACTATTTAAATTTAGGTTTTTAACTGTTAAATTCTCACCCAAAGCAGCTGCAACCAACCAATAACTAGCCGAACTCCAATCGGCTTCAACTTTGTAATTACAGGACGTTAAGCTTTTTCCTTTAAGACGAAAACAATCCGTTTCAAACTCTTCAATTTCACTATTAAAGGATTTTAAAGTACTGATTGTCATGTCAATATATGGTCTAGAAACTAAATTTTTCACTATCAATTCTGATGTGCCATCCAAATTCGCAAAACCAATTAGTAAACCTGAAATGAATTGTGAACTAACTGAGCCGTCTACGTCATAGACTCCAGTTTTAAGCGGACCAATAATTTTCAGTGGTGGAAATCCATTTAGAGAATCTATTTCAACACCCATTTTAGGCAAAATATTTTCATAAATTCCCATAGTTCTGACCAACAAAGAACCTTTCGCATTTAGTTCAACTTTCGAAGTAAAAGAAGCGCAAACTCCAGCTAACAAGCGAAAGCCAAGTCCAGATTCATTCGCTGAAACACGCACTTCATTCGGGAAATGTTCTATTCCACTTATCTGAATCGTTGATTTATTTATACTTTTAATTTCAGCCCCAAGTAATTGTATAGCTTCTAGCATTGCATGTTCGTCTTCACTAGATCCGAAGCATTCAATTATAGATTTCCCTTTTGAAATTGCAGCACAAATTAGGGCGCGTTGACAATCGCTTTTTGAGGCCGGAACCTGAATTTCGCCTTTAAGTTGAAGCTTAGTCAGAATCTTAATCACTATTTTTTTGTTTTATTATTCGTTGTTGGATTCATCACCTTGGTTTGATGACGAATCGATTCTTGGTGCAAGGCATCCATAATTTGTCTAACGAAACGTTGCGTTAACGCATAATCGCTCGATTTTTCTAAGCGAGTTTCAATTACTTTCAACCAATGTTTTGCTTGAAGAATAGTAATATTGTGTTCTTTTTTAAAAACGCCAACTTCTTCACTCAATTGCATACGGGCACTAAGAATTTCGAACAAGCGATCGTCTAGAATAGAAATCTTTTCGCGCAAAGCTTGTAAATCTTCTTCTTGTTCATCTTTCACGTTAATGGAACGTAAAACCAAATTTTGAAGTAGTTCGCCAAGTGCTTCAGGCGTTAATTGTTGCGCTGCATCTGACCAAGCTTTGTCTGGCAGAATGTGTGATTCAATTATTAGACCATCGAAATTTAGGTCCATCGCTTTTTGTGAAACTTCCATCAACAAATCGCGGTTTCCTGTAATATGAGAAGGATCATTTAACAAAGGAATTTGAGGCAATCGTTCGCGAAAAGCGAGTGGAATTTCCCAATTTGGTACGTTTCTATATTTCACGTGTTTATAGATTGAAAAACCGCGGTGAATTGCAGTTAAATCTTTCAAACCTACTTTTTCAAGCCGTTCAAAAGCACCAATCCAAAGTTCCAAATCTGGGTTCACTGGATTTTTAACTAAAACAGGAATTTTAGTTCCCTTAAGTGCATCTGCTATGTCTTGCACCGCAAACGGATTTACGGTTGTTCGCGCACCAATCCACAAACGGTCTACCCCGGCTTCAATTGCCATTTCAACATGTTTTGCATTTGCAACTTCGGTGCAACATGGAACTTGAATTGCTTTGGCAGCATTCACAAGCCAAGGCAAGCCAATTGCTCCAACGCCTTCGAAAGAATCTGGTCGCGTGCGGGGTTTCCAAATTCCGCCACGTAGCACATCTATCTCAGTAAATTGCTTCAACTGTAGTGCTGTTTGTAGCACTTGTTCTTCGGTTTCCACGCTACATGGACCTGCAATTAGTAAGGGGCGTTGTCGTTTCATTGTTACTTTTATTTAAAACTATTGAAATAAAAAATCCCGCTTCAAAAAGAAACGGGACTTCAAAAATATTGTAAAGCACTCGTTCCATCAGAAACAAGTCCACCAGTATAATTTCGTTAATTGATTATTCTCCAACATGCAACAAATTTAGATAAATAACTTATGAAATCAGCAAAATTTAAAAAAAATAATTTTTCACAATAAATATCTTATTTGTAGAAATTTGAACTTTTATTTGGAAAATAGAAAAATTGTAATTTATATTTGCACCATGATTATGAATTCACAATTAAAAAATTGGTGGTGGCAGTTAACTTCTAAAGTGACTGTCATTTAGTAATATACATATATCCTATTTGAACGGCTTGTCACTTTGATAAGCCGTTTTTTTATTGCCCAAATTTTTAAAACATGAATATTTACACACACACCCATCCATTCAATTCTGATTTATATACTGTAATCGGAATGTATAAAAACCTAAGGAACAAACACCGAAAACCTGTTCTTTTGGAAAGTAATGATTACCATTCCAGAGCTGAGAGCAAATCAATAATTGGGTTAAATCCGTTAATAGAAATAAAGGTTTTTGGAGCAGAAATTGAGGTGAAAACAGCTAGTTCTAAAGCTATTCATCAGGTGAATGAAGCAAAAGAATTACAACAAAAACTGGTCAAATTAATTGAACAAAACACATTTCAAAATCCAAATGAATTGAATGTGGAATTGCCTAGCTTTTCCGAAGTCATTATTAAACTATGCACAGCGAAGGTAATTCCTTTTTTGCTCCGCCACAAAATTTTCAATTGTTTTATTTTTTAAGG
>JANNWW010000178.1:0-15865 GCA_031409255.1 Crocinitomicaceae bacterium | reverse complement strand
GAAAAATAACCATTGAACAAGTAGAAGACATTGCTCGTCGAAAAAACATGGAAAAAGAGCAAATGGAGCGTTGGTTGAGCCCCAACATTCTTTAAAAAACTACGTCATATAATAAGTAATGTGATTATTTTCACACTAATTATTTGACTTATGAATTTTAGACTACTCTTTTTTGTTTTACTTCCTTTTGCGGTTTTTGCACAAACTCCACCAACTGCAAATTTCACTGGTAACCCATTATCTGCCTGTATTGGTTCGCCAGTAAATTTTAATTCAACCTCTGTTGTTGGTTCTGCGCCAATTACTTCTTATTCATGGGATTTTGGTGATGGATTTTCGGCTACTGGTTCAACTACTAATCACGTTTATTCGCTTGCTGGAACTTACACAGTTACTTTAGTTGTTCAAGCTTCTAACGGACAAGCAGACGCGGAAGTAAAAGTGAATTACATTACCGTTAATCCGCTTCCAATAGCAAATTTCTCTGCATCAACGAATGGTTGCACACTTCCGGTTTCAGTAACTTTCACCAACAGTTCAACAGGTGCAAGCACATATAGCTGGAACTTTGGGAACGGGCAAACTTCAACAAGCGCCAGCCCGCCAAACCAAACCTACACAACTGCCGGAACCTACAACGTTCAATTAATTGTAACAACAAGTTTTGGATGCAAAGACACGTTAATTGACCCAATAGTTATTTCGAATTTTCAGGCCGGAATTACAAGTCCATTAACTGCTTGCGTTGGCGATGCAGTTGCAATCAATAACAATTCAACAGTTGGTGCGAATGCCTTTGCTTGGACATTCCAAAATGGCACGCCTGCAACTAGCTCTTCAGAAAACAATTCGGTTACTTTTAATACTCCCGGAACCTTTAACATTACTTTAGATGCCCAAAACACGGGCTCTGGTTGTGCCGATTCTCAAATTACACCCATTCAAATTTTACCTAAACCAGTTCCAAGTTTTACGGCAAATCCTTTAATCGGTTGCGCTCCTTTGGCAGTTACGTTCACAAATACAAGCGGACCGGGAACAACCTTCACTTGGGATTATGGAGATGGAAGCACCTCAAGCGGAGCAAACCCAGCACCTCATAATTATGTTGGAAACGGAACTTATTCTGTTATTTTAACGATGACTGCTGCAAACGGTTGTTCAGCGGCAAGCGGCCCAATAAACATTACACTTACTTCTCCAGTTGCATCTTTTACAAGCAACGTGGTGAATGGCTGCGCACCATTAGATGTTCAATTTACCTCCACTTCAACGGCACCCACACCAATTACTTCATGGGTTTGGAGCTTTGGAGACGGAACTGTTTTTAGCGGTCAAACTCCTCCCGTTCATACATACCCGGTTGGTGTTTACGACGTTTCCCTAACCGTTACAACTGCTGCAGGATGTGTTGGAACAGTTTCGCTTCCAGATTATATTCAAGTTGGAGAAATAGATTTAGTGAATTTCTCTGTTAATCCAACTCCTAGCTGTGCTAAAACCATGGTTAACTTTACCGATTTAAGTGTTATTTCAGCACCACACACACCAAGTGAAGTAAGTTATTTCTGGAATTTTGGCGACAATGGAACTTCTACCCTACAAAACCCAACGCATGAATATGCTTCCGACACTGGTTTTTTTGATGTAACTTTAATTGTTACTTTCCGAGGTTGTAGTGACACATTAATAACGAACGACGCAATTTACATTAAAGCGCCCATTTCTATTTTCAATTTACCGCAAACACTTTTCTGCAATCCGGCTGCTTTTCCAGTGAACGTTGCAGTGAATGACCAATCTAAAATTGGAAAACTTCCAGACGATTGTTTAATGGTTTGGACTTGGGGAGATGGCTCCAGCACAACATTTGATGACCCTGCTTTTGACGATGTAAACTTGGGTTCAACCACTCACAATTACACCGCATACGGAACCTACACTATTGAACAAGTAATTTACAACTACACAACTGGTTGCAGCGACAGCACTACACAAATAGTTCATATTTCCCAAACCATTGCCGGAATTACTGCGCCAGCCAACGACAGTGTGTGTGTTGGAGTTGTGTTTTCTCTAGACGAAAACTCCTCTTCTACTCATCCTTTCGGAACATTTTCTTGGGACATGGGCAACGGAGCAACAGTTACTGGAGCAAACCCAACATACGCCTACCCTAATTTTGGCGTTTTCAACTTAACGTTAACTGCAACAAACAGTGTGGGTTGTAGCGACGATGCAACTTTCGCAACAATGAAAGCTTTGGCCAATCCGATAGCGCAAATTGCAGCAAGCGACAACGATGGTTGCGCACCCTTTTTAGTTACCTTCACAAACACTTCAACTGTAACAGGAAATGGCGTTCCGCTTGAAAGCTTCTTGTTTTCTTTCCCAGACAATGGAACAACGCAAACAACAACACTTGTTGGCCAAACAGTTAATCATACTTTCACTACTGAAGGAAGTTTCCCTGTTACATTGCTTGCAACAGATCAATTTGGTTGTGTTTCGGCTCCTGCAACTTCAACTATTAACATCACAAAACCAGTTGCTCAGTTTTTAATTGATTCCATTATTTGTGAAGGCGAACTTGTTGGAACCACAAATCAAAGTACGGGCTTGGCGCTTTTAAGCTATCAATGGGCGTTAAATGGTGCCAATTTTTCGACTAGTCAAGACTTTGTGAACAATTACAATTTCCCTGAAAACGGAACAGCAGCAACACCTGTGAACTACCAATTAATTGTTACAGATGCAAATGGCTGTAAAGATACTTTAGTGAAAACGATTCAAGTTTCGCACCCTGTTGCAATTATTGATTATAATTTGAGCGGAGCGGCTACGAATGCAAACGGCGATTTTCTATGTCCGCCCGTGTTTGCAACTTTCACAGACAATTCCAACTCGCTCGGAAATATCACTAATTTTGTTTGGAATTTCGGCGATGGCAAAACCTCTACACTCACCAACCCAAGTAACACGTATGTTTTCCCCGGAACGTATTCTGTTTCGATGTCAATTACAGACGAATATGGCTGCACGGCAGATACTACTTTAACGAATTATTTAACAATTTTTGGTCCACAGGCAGAACCAGACTGGGCGTCAATTCCGGGTCTTTGCGGACAAGACATTACTTTCACTTTAGGAAACACAACAAACGTAACAGAAGTTACCTGGAATTTTGGCGACGGCAGCACTTCTGCAGACACGAACAATTTCATTCACACCTACTTGAGCGTTAATACGTTTGTACCTACAGTTATTGTTTTCGACTCAAACAATTGTCAGGTTCAATATACATTAGACAGTATTTTCATTCCTGAAAACGGTTTAGATGCGCAATTTACAGCTTCTTCAACAACGGTTTCATTGGGCGAAGAGGTGCTTTTCAATGATGTTTCCACTTTCCTAAACCCAATTGTTGCCTGGACCTGGACTTTATCTAATTCCTCCCAACCCTTCACCAATTCAACGGGTGCAAGCGTTAGCAATGGCTACGTTACTCCGGGGCCGCAAACGGTTACACTCATAATTGAAGATGCGCTTGGTTGTTTTGATAGTTATGAATTGGTGGTGAATGTGGATGGAAATTTTAACCTTCCGAACGTTTTCACTCCCGGAAACGACAACATCAACAACACGTTTTCTTTCAAATACAACATCTTTGAATCTTGGGACGTAGTAATTGTGAACCGTTGGGGAGGTGTAATGAAAGAGGCAAACAAGCAAACTGGCACCGTTTTCTGGGACGGCACAAGTAAAAACGGAAACCCAGCAGACGACGGCGTTTATTTCTACATCCTAAATGCTATCTTGCTTGATGGCTCTGAGGTTCGGAAAGAAGGATTTGTGCAGGTGTATGGGGTGAAGTAGTTTTAAGGAATAGGTTTTAAAAATTATCTCTTGAACACGTTCGAAACGAGCACTTCACTTCTTTTATTGAACAAAAAAGGCAGCCATTTCTGACTGCCTTACTGAACTTTAAGAATCTTAAGATTCGCTTTCCCCCTCTAGTTGCGGTGGTGTTTTGTGTTTTTTGTGCAAATCTATGATGATTCGAGCATTCCTGTAACTGCGGTAAAAATTTGTGTTCGAAGCTTTGAACTGAAAAATTAAGGTATCGAGGCGTTCTTTCACCAATTTTTCAATTGTTTTCATTTCATCAGCAATTTCAAGCGTGGTTGTTTTCCGTGAAATAATTGCAATTCGTGGACTGTTCAACACATTCAGCGTTGCCGAAATTAATTCCAAACTCTCGGAAATATAGGCGTCACTTAAACCATACGGAGCTAAGTTTGCGCCAAACACTTGCAAATCTTCGCGCAATTGCTCACAATTGGTAGACAAGCGCACGGTGCTCAACTTTTTCAGATCCGAAAGTGATTTTCGGTTTCGTGTTGCCAAGTTTTCATCTTGAGCTTGCTTTGCATAGCTGAACAAGGCCTTGTGCAAAACAAGGATTCGCTCATGCAGATCGGCAACTTTCAGGTTTTTGGTTTTCGAAACCCCTGAGGTTACGTTAGATTGGGTCTGAATCTTGGAGCGCAAAACCAAGAGTAAGCTTTCCAGGTCGTTCACGGCATTGGCAAAAACTGGAATCTCTGACCAAACGCTTGGGTAATTGCGACACACATCCAAGCTTGCTTGGTACATGTTCAATCTGTTTTCAATTTTCTTTGTCATGATACATTTTTTTGTGATTCCTTTGCGTTGCTAACTTACTTGCCCCCTTGGCTTTCTCATCTGCTACAAACGAATCGGTTACACATTTCTGCATCAACGAAAAAAGCGTGCCAATAGTACAGATTGAATTGCTAAAAAATGTGAAGAAAACAAAGTGTTTGAGTGAAGCCTATCTTTGATTGATTTTCCGCGAGGTTTTATTGATTGTTCTGAGCCTTAAATTTCCTGCTCAACTAAATTACGCAGCAGACACGTGCATTTTCTATGACTTCACATGTAGTTTCTAAAGCGATACATGCGTTTTCTAAACAGTCACATGCGTTTTCTAGATAAACGTGGGGGTTTTCTTCTCGTTCGTGGTGCTTCGCGGAAGTGTCAAATGAACTTTCGGAGTGGACAAAAAGTATTTCTGAATAGTCATTGGAGGTTTCTTGATTTATTTTAAGGTTTGTGGCGGAAGTTTTGGTAAATGATAAATTAGCAAACGCATGTAACTGGTGAATAGTTTCAAGAAAGATTTAGATTTTAAATTTTAAAACAAACTCAATTGATCTTCTTTCTTGGGATAAAACAAACCGATAATTACGAAAGGATTTTTTGATCGTCTCATGTGCCATTCACGAGTTGTTCCAACAAAAAAATACAAGTCTTTGTCTTTAACAAAATCTATTTCTAATTTCTGACGCACTTTTTCTAATGCAATTGACTCATTACCTTCTGAATCTTTTAAACAATTCCAATACAAAGCACCAATTTCCCAATCTTCAATCATTAATCTGCGTAGTTTTCCGTCAGAGTCTTTGAACTTATAGAAAAACTTGTAAGGCAATTTTCGAATCAATATTTCTGGAGATTTTTCAGTATCAAATAAATCGACTTGTTTTCGTAATTCTTTCCATTCATTTTTCCACTCACGGTCATCTTCTTCAACTTCGAAACCCATGATTTCTGTAGGTTTGAAAGTTGCTAAGGATTTGTTTGATGGTGGTTTTGATAGTTGAATCAATTCATCAAAGCTTGTGAATACTTCTTTTAAGCAAAATTCTTTTCTTCGAAACCAATTGGACTTGGTATTTAAATGCTCAATAATTTTTAGGTCTTTAAAATCATAGTTTTGTGGTGAATGACTTTCTGGCCTGAAATCATCTGTTCGTTTAACTAAGTCTAATTCAATGAATGAGTATTTCGTTTTTTGAATTTTTCCATCTTTTTTTAATTTAGTCAAAGCTGATAAAGGAACAGGATAAATACGAATCCATTGACCATCTTCGGTAATCCCAGCAGTACAAACAAGTTCGTCGTAACTTCTTGATGGAAGAGGGTAAGTAGTAACTGTAATTAAAATTTTGGTTAGTGACATAAAATTGTAATTAAGTTAAATATGCATCAGTTCAAACTTAAAGTTAATTAATTTTTCAATTGATTCAGCAAGTGGTTTTCGGTGACATTGACAAATATTTGCTTCAAAACACGTTAAGGCTATTCGCTTTTTTTGCTTTAAAATTTCAATAATTTGTTTCTGTGTTTCAATTGTAGTCTGTAAACAGGTGCTTTTGTATTCATCAAAAAGCACATCATAATCTTTCTGAGTTTCTAAAGTTTGACGTTTGTCTGATTGAATTCCCACTTCTGGAAGATGTATGTATTCAATATTGATACTTTCGCAAAATCTTTTTAACTGACTTTTGCTAAAACCATACTTCATACTTAATGCATTTCTTCTCACATCAACTAAAACACGCACATTGTTTTTAATCAACTTGTTCAGGTATGCTTCAACTGAAACGCCCTCGTAACCAATTGTAAACAAGGCTTTTGAATCATTTGTATTTCTTTTGGCTTCAACTTTTGCAAGTTCTTGTTCGTTTAAAAGACTCGTTGCTTTTAAACTATTAATAGCAGAGTATGGAAAATTAACATATGTATGTTTCATTAACCCATTTGGTGATAGTTTACCGTATAGCAACACTACATCTTTTACAATACTTTGATCTACAATATTCAAGGTATTCAAGTAATCGTTTTTATCCTTTCGAATGAAATGACTTTCCGTTTCGGTTAAAATGCCCTTTTGTACCATTGTTGTTAAATCTGCATTAGCTGAATAAGAGAAACAACCGTATTTGTAAGGTATAAAATCGTAGGCTTTTACGTTTTGTCGTTCACTAATTAAAAACAATAACTTTTGTAGGCGAATTTTATCCAATTCTCCTTCAAAGTTTTGTAATAATGCTAATATTATTTTACGACGGTAGAACATAGAACAAAGTTACAAAATAGATTACTTTAGAGTTAAAGTAAAGAGAAATGCTTTTCAACAAATTCGGGTGAATTAATTTTATTTTTTTTTCGTTTTTTAATGTTTTCAACCGTTTGTTTTTAATTTTCAAATTATATCTTCAATTCATCTAAAATTGGGAACAAACGTTCACGTAATTTTTGCTTGTTATTAAAATGCCGAGATAAAGCAAGTCTTTTTCTAAAATGATTTGTTTTTGAATCACGCCATTGAAGATGAATATAATTGCAATTATCATGTTCCAAGATGGTATTCAATCGAATTATTAAAAGACAGCCTAAAGTATTCGTTTTCTACTTTTGAAGTGCTAAATGTTTTAGATTCTTCATCCCAAATAGAGAGCATCATTTGAACAAAATAATCCAATAAAAAATCTCTATAACTGGATTTCAAACCATGAGCTAAATCAAATCCATTTCCAACTAGTACAATTTGGTTTCTTCCTTTTTCTTCTGCCATTTTATTTCTTCTTTTTCGTCGATTTCAACGCTTTTTTCTCTTCACTCAAAAGCTTTCGCTGAACTTTTTTAACATCCTCTCCAGCAGAAATATTTTCTGGAAATATCCCGCGTTTCACTAGCATATCTCTTACAGCCGAACTATTATCAACATGCTCTTTTTCAATCGGGTTTTGCCCCTTTAAATCTTTATTTTGCACATTTAAACTAGTCATTTCTGCAGCTAAATCTTTTGCTTTGATACCTAATGTTGGTAAAAAATCTGCCACAGGCCGATTATCTGGCATACCAAGCTTCTTTTTTAAACTTTGTGTATTCATCCTAAAAAGTGCTTGATCACCTTTAGACCTGATAATTGCAAAACCTTTATCATCGACACCTCTTTCATAAAGTACTCCAGAAAGTTGTTTTTCCGTTTGACTTAATTTTTCACGAGCTCTAACACGCTCATATTCGAGCATTCTTTGCTCTATGATTTCTGTTTTTCTAGTTTGAACAGCGAAATAAGTTTGTGCAAATGCAATTTCCTCTTTTCTGGTGTCACCATTTTGGGCAATTATATAACATGCATATCGGGTTAATGCAACGTCATCTATCTCACGTTCTGTTCCAGAACCAATGAGAACCATTTTCTTGACGTCAGGAAAATGGTTCTCAATTTCTTCACCTGCATTTTGACAAGTTAATTTTGCTTTATCAATAACTTTAACAAAATTCTCCCACTTACTGTAACCCAACAAGTTTTGTAAATCTCTTCCACTCCAGCATTCAACACCTTCCAATTCTGAGCTAGCCGATTTAAATTGTGAGAATAAGTTTTTAATTTCTTCTGATTTCATTTATTTAAGTTAGTGATTATTTTAATACTTTCAATCAACATCCAATCTTCTCTTCTGTCAACCTCCCTATATTCCGTCAACCACCAATCAGGACAGGTATACATCTTAACTATTCTCAACTATCCCAATCTCTTCCTCCTTCAACCCATACAACTCATACACCATCTGGTCAATTTCTTTATCTGTTCGGTCGATTTCTGCCTTCAACTCCAAGGCCTTTTTCTTGTTCTCCTCAAACAATTCCATCCACTCAAATTCGTCTTTCTTCGTTAATGGTGTTACCTTTGCAGTTTTAATAGCCTTGTTGAGTTCTTTGATGAAATCGGGGAATGAAAGATCAAACCAGTTATTAAGTTTTCGACTCAATTTAATTTCTGGATTCTTTGATTTAAAAAAGACAATGAATTTTAGTCTAATATCTTCAAAAACTCTTGACTGACGAGTTAATGATAATGCCTTAATTTTGAATTCTTCTTTTTCTTTTTGCGAAATTATTTTAAATGGTAAGTTTGACATTACATTTCCATCTAATCTTACGCCTCGACTATTTTCTACATCACCAAAATGAGGAAAAAGGAAATATTTGATAAAATTGAAAAGTTTGGAATTTAAAAGACATTGAAGGTAATGATCTGCATTTGAAATAAAATAACAATTTGCACTAATGTAATAACCTTCGGTATCCAAATAAAAGTTATGATTAATCGCTGTATGATAATATATAATTTTAGGTTGATCAAATTTGTCATAATAATCACAACTTCTTAAGTTCCAATAATCTTTTCCTTTATCAGAGCGCTTTTTGAGTTTATCTTCAAACTTAAGTAGTTGATTATAAACTGCAGGATAATCATTTAGTATATTTATGTCATAACCTGTTGCAAGCATATATCTTCCTGAATGATTCAAATGCCATCTTTTAAAATCATCCCCTTCAACCATTCTTCGAATGATTTCAATCGATTTTGGGTCAACTTTGATTAGGCTCTCTTTGATTTCTTGATTAATTATAAATGCTTCATTCAAACCAGTTTTTATACCATAATAGACTCCACCGTTTGTATATTCCTTAATTGTTGAATTTGCATTTTTGAATTTATCTATAATACTCTGATTTTCAACATTTGAAAATCGCCACATATCATTTCCTAATTTTCCTTTTTCAAAGCTTACAGAATTATCTTTATATAACTCTTCTATGTTTTTCGGGCATTTGTACCTGATAGGAAAAGAATTATCTTTTAAATTGGTGAAAATGAAAATAGAAGGATCAGCAATTGCATCATCAAAAACTGCCATTTTATTCATGTTTACTATCTCTTCAATTCTAAGTTTAATTAGGAAATTTCTTAATTCAATCCCATATTTTCTTTCTAACCATTTATTTGGCGTAATAAATCCTAGGACTCCATTTTTATTTAGAATTGAAATGGACAATTCATAAAAATAAACATACAAATCTGCGATTCCATTATAGACATTTTTAAACTTCTTAGAAAAATATTCTTTTTGCTGTTGCCCTAAAAGTTCTTGCCTTACATAAGGCGGATTCCCAATCACCACATCAAAACCGCCCTTCTCAAACACTTCAGGAAATTCTTTCTCCCATGAAAAAGCTTTCTCTCCAGCAACAGCGGGGTCGTCAATCAAAGAGTTCCCACATTTAATGTTCTTGTTCAAGGAATTGAGCTTTCTTCCTTTTTGTGCGGTGCGCAACCACAAGGAAAGTTTTGCAATTTCAACCGATTCGTCGTTTAAATCTACTCCGTAAATATTGCGCTCCAAAATCTAATTTTCAATATCACTTAAGACCAAAGAATCGCCCAATAACTTGGCTTGTAATTCATCAATGTAGCGGTGTTCGGCTATCAAAAACTCAAGCGCTTGATTCAAAAATGCTCCAGAACCACAGGCTGGGTCACAAATGGTTAAATCTAAGAGCCAAGTGCGGTAATCCGTGAGTTTATCCAATAAGGCTTTCTTGGTTTTTACTTGCAACTTCTTGTCGGTAATGTAATCCTCATCTTTGAGTTTCATTTCCGCTTTTTTCTCCAAACAGAGTTTCCCAACCGTGTTGTCTACTATGTATTTGGTAATGTATTTTGGCGTCTAGAAAACACCGTCTTTCTTTCTGCGCGTTTTGGTTTTCTCCAACACAGATCCTTCAATCTCCGATTTGATTTCATCGATCTCATTCAATGAATTTTCGAAGATATGTCCCAAAATGTTTACATCGACATCACTTTCAAAGTTGTAGTGACTCATTTTTTGCGTGTAGGAATGTAAGAGCGTATCGTCGATGTTGATGTTGTCTAAAACTTCATCCGGAACAAATAAGCCACCGTTGTAAGCAAAGATTTCGAATTCAGCAGTAATTGCCTCGCCCGTTTTGTTTCCAAATGCGGGCAAGGTAACTTTCGCTCCCACATTCAAGTCGTTGAAATACATTTTATAACGATCAAACAAGGAAACCTGAATGCGCTGCGCAATAATGTTTTCCCATTCTTTGTTGATTCGGAAAATTAGGTTTGTAGGCAACAAGCCGCAATCTTCTGCAAAGAAAATAAACAAGAAACGGTCTAGTAATTTTTGACTTTTCTTGAATAAAACCATTTTATCGAACTGCGGGTTCAGTTCCAATAAATTGGCAAATAATGCACGTTTAAATTCAGAGTAATCTTTGTATAAACTTTTCGTAATTGTATTTTCCTTCGAAACAGATTCGTTCAATAACTTGATTGGCGTATTTGTTTGAATACTTTCCCAAGAAATACAGGCATAGAGAATATTGAACTGCTCGCGCGTTAGTGTAAAAAGATTAAATTCAGCTTGTTGGGTTGTGTTATCTATATAGAAACGCAGTTTCTCGAAATTGGACGTGATAATGTAATTGCAACCCGGTTGGTTGTTTTTATAGCCAAAAGCTTGTGTTTCAATTTTATTTAGGTCGGTTGTTTCTGTTCCTTTTAATTCAATTACGGCAACGGCCTTTCCGTCAACCACAATTGCGCCGTCGGCTTTTTTGCTGTTGGTTATATTCTTTTGTTCGGTCAGTAAATTAAAGTTTGATTCTGGGTTAATGGTGTATCCGAGAACAGAAACAAACAAATCGCGCAGGAATCCTTATTGGTATTGTTCTTCCTTGCTGTTGCGAATGTTTTGTTGTTTATCTGCGGTATGAAATAGACTTTGGAACTTTTTCCAGCTTTCTTCTAGGTGTTGAGTTGAGTAGGATTCTATGTGTTTTTTGAGAACTGATTGTTGGAATAGTGCCATTTTGTAGTTACGTGTTTTAGAATTTTTGTTCTTTACATTAATTTCCTAAAGATAGTAAGGGAGTTTGAATTTCAGCATACCTTTTTTATGAACTTTCAACTAAACCAATTTTTAAGTTAAGTTCTTATAGTCCCCTTTTTAATTTTTCTGAAAAGTGGTTTCGATCTTAATTCTAAAACGTAATCACCGTAATCTCCGGATAAATCCCCACCCTACCCGGAAAGCCCAAATAACCAAAGCCGCGGTTTACATACAAAAACTGCTTGTTTGCTTCATATAGGCCTGCCCATTTTTTGTAGCGGAATGAAACGGGGCTCCATTTAATTCCGAAGCGTTCAATGCCGAATTGCATGCCGTGGGTGTGGCCAGAAAGTGTGAGCTGAATGGGCTGACCGAGTACTTGCTCGTCGAAATGGCTGGGGTCGTGACTGAGCAGTATTTTGAAGCTATCTGTGGGAACTTGCGCAAGGGTTTCTGCTAGTTTTCCGCTTTGGCGAAAGGGTTTGATGCCCCAATTTTCAACGCCCAAAAGATAGACGTTTTCAAGTAATTGGACTGATTGATTTAATAAGGGTTCGAAACCAATGGTGCGGTGAATGGCCAATAAATCGTTGAAGTTTTTTTGTTTTTTTTCGTCGTTTTCCCACGGAACATAATCAGCATAATCATGGTTGCCCAAGATGCTGTATTTGCCAATTTTTGCTTCAATTTTCGAGAAAACGGGTTCCCAACCGTGCATTTCGGCGGCTAGGTTGTTCACTAAATCGCCTGTAAAAAAAACGTAGTCTGCTTCTTGTTGATTGATCAAGTTGATTGCTTTTTCTACTCGTGCATACTTTTCGAAGAAACTTCCCACGTGGATGTCTGAAATATGCACAATTTTTTTTCCTTTTAATTCGTTTGGAACGTTTTCAAATTTTGGTTGAACGGTGTGCACTTTCCAGTTCCATCTGCCATAAATGATTCCGTAAATGATGCCTGAAAAAAGTAGTAAACTCAACACAAATCCAATAGTTAAGAACAAACTCATTGAATTGAAGAAATAAATAACACCGAATGGAAAGAACAATAAAGTTGGAACACCAGTGGCAATCATTACACCAAAGGCATTAAATGCTGGTCGGTAATTGGTGGTTTGTTGACGTCTGAAATTTTTAAACAAAAAGAAAATCGAAAGCAGGAAAACACACAAATGCGTGCATGCAAGATACAAACTAAACGAGTGAAAATAGTTGTGAATTCCGAAGAGAAAAACAACTTCTGAAAGAATAATTAGTGCGAAGAGGAAGAGAAATACCATCTATTTTTTTTTCGCAAAGATAGGAATAGACCTGAGATTTGAGTATGAATGTGGGAATTAGGGTAAGCAGTCAAAAAATAGTTTGACTATTTAAAATAAGCTATCTATATAGTGTTACATATTGTCGAAAGTCTGGAATCTTCGCTCAATTAAATTCGTTCAACAAAGAACTGTTAACAAAACTATTTTGATACGTCAATTAAATTTTCTTTCTTTGAAAATAAATATTCACACTATGAGCCGCAATTTATATCTAGTTCCACACGATTTATCTGAAGTAGGAAACACTGCTTTAGATTACGCATTGTTCTTATCTACGCATGTTCATGCAGAAATTTTACTGGTGAACCTTGTAGATAATAAAGCCAAAATAGCACCAATTGAAGCTAAATTAAATGCTATTATTGCTACAAGAAAAATTCCGGAAGGTTCTATTGTGAAGCCTTGCGTTGAAGTGGGAGATATATTTACCGATATTTCAAAAATTGCAAACCGCGAGCATGCACAACTCATTTTAATGGGAACGCATGGTGCAAAAGGTTTTCAAAAATTAACTGGCTCTCATGCCATGAAAGTGATTATTTCTTGTGACATTCCTTTCATTATTGTTCAAAAAGAAACCAAACACGTTGAGATCAAAAACATTGTTGTTCCAATAGATCTGACAAAAGAAAGCTTGCAAATTGTGAGTTCGGCAGGTGACTTAGCAAAAATGTTTAATGGAACAGTTCACGTTATTGGCGAGAAACACAACGACGAAGGTCTTTCACAACAAACAAAAAACAGAGTATTATTGATTCGCAACAAATACGATGAAAAAGGTGTTACTTGCGAGGTAAATCTATTAAAATCGGGCGGATCATTTGCTAAAAAGGTGCTTGATTATACCAAAGAAAAGAACTGCGAAGTAATTGCCATTGCATACTATTCTGAAAGTTTATTGCCACAATTCGATACCTACGCGCAATCTCTCATTACAAATGAAGCAAAACTTCCTTGTATGATTATTGCAGCAAAACAATCTGGAAACCTGTACTTTTAAATTGAAAAGTCAAAATTAAAAAGCGAAAAACGCTAGACTTTTACAAGCTCTTAAATCAATAATACTTATACGTTTTCAATTGGTAATTGATAATTAATCATTTTACCTACCTTTGTGAAGTGAAATTAGGCGTTTGGAACACTCTCAGACTCGATCGGTTTACGTCCGTTGGAGCATATTTGGTAAATGAAGAAGGCGAAGATGTGCTTCTTCCCAATAAATACATACTTCCCGAATTTGAATTAGATGAGCTCGTAGATGTGTTTCTTTACAAAGATTCGCAGCAACGGCTAATCGCAACAACACTGATTCCTCATCTTTTGGTGAATCAATTTGCATATTTGTATATTGAACAAGTGAACCAATTTGGTGCTTTTGCATTTTGGGGAGTTGAAAAACACTTGCTCATTCCCTTCAAAGAACAACCAAAACACTTGGAAGAAGGAAAATCGTATATGCTCTATATGTTCATTGACGATGCAACTCAGCGAATTGTAGGTTCTACACGAATTGGAATGTTTCTCAGTAACGATACTTCCGCTTACTCGAAAAACGACGAAGTAGAAATTATGGTGTGGGAACATACCGAATTGGGAACAAAAGTTATTGTGAACGATTCTGTGCAGGGCTTAGTTTTTGCCAGCGACATGTACCGCAAAGTTCGCCTCGGTGAACGCATGAAAGGATATGTGAAAAACGTGCGCGAAGATGGAAAACTCGATATTGCATTACAAACCGAAGGCTATGACAAAATAGATTCCTTGGCAAACGAATTTATTCTTTTGTTGAATAATAAAGGCGGTTTTATTGATCTTACAGATAAATCTTCGCCAGAAGAAATTGACAAGGCAACAGGTTGGTCGAAGAAAATATTCAAACAAGTAGTTGGAAATTTATACAAAAAACGCCAAATTCTTTTAGGAGAAAATGGTATTAGTTTAATAGACTCAGAATAAAAATGAGTGCCCCGCTTGCTGAACGAATGCGACCTAAAAACCTGTCGGAATATATTGGACAGGCACATTTATTAGATCAAAACGGATCGTTACGCAAGTCACTGAATGCAAAAGTTTTACCGTCAATAATTTTCTGGGGTCCGCCTGGAGTGGGAAAAACAACACTTGCAAACTTAATTGCAAAAGAATTAGACCGCCCTTTCTACACCCTTTCTGCCATTTCATCAGGCGTGAAAGATGTGCGCGAAATAATTCAAAAAGTGGAAAGTCAAGGAATATTTAGTCAAGACGGAGCTCTTTTATTTATAGACGAAATTCACCGTTTTTCAAAATCGCAGCAAGATTCCTTGTTGGGTGCCGTTGAAAAAGGAACAATAACACTTATTGGTGCAACAACTGAAAACCCTTCGTTTGAAGTTATTTCGGCTCTTTTGTCTCGCTGTCAGGTTTACACCTTAAACGCACTCAGCGTGAAAGATTTGCTTTCACTTCTTCAACGTTCAATTGAATCAGATTCGATTCTTAAAAAGCGGAAAATAGTTCTCAAAGAAACAAAAGTTTTATTGGCAATTTCGGGCGGAGATGCGCGCAAAATGCTCAATCTTTTCGAAATAGTGGTCAATGCAACGCCAATTGGTAGTGAGGTAATTGTAACTGACGAATTGGTTCATTCCTTTGCAAACCAAGTCATTCGCTACGACAAAGATGGCGAACAGCACTACGATATAATTTCTGCGTTCATTAAATCGATTCGTGGTTCGGATCCTGATGCTGCAGTTTATTGGTTGGCACGCATGATTGAGGGTGGTGAAGATCCTAAATTTATTGCGCGTAGATTATTAATTTCTGCTGCCGAAGACATTGGTTTAGCAAATCCGAATGCACTCATTTTAGCAAATACCACTTTTCAAGCTATACAAGTAATTGGTTGGCCTGAAGCGCGCATAATTTTGTCTGAATGCACCATTTATTTAGCAACTTCTCCGAAAGGAAACGCTGCATATTTAGC
>JANNWW010000177.1:0-6460 GCA_031409255.1 Crocinitomicaceae bacterium | reverse complement strand
AATTTGGTTCACGCGCATGATGGATAGAAGTATACAAAACCTCAGGTTCAGTTTCATCAACCGCAGGATTGTCAGACATTCGCATCCAATATATAGATCTACCTTCGAAAGTTTGAAATATTGAAATAGGAGAACGTGCTGTAATTAAATTAGGAAATTGTGCTGCCATTGCATCAACTTCGTCTAAAAACTCTTGGTAAGTTAAGAAACCTCCCATAGATCCTAGATTGAAATTTGTTGGAACAGTGGGGTCAAAATCGTTCGATGCACTTGAATTACAAGTAGTATTTTTCACTTCGTTTTGTGGCGATTTGTTTTGATTTACATAAAACGCTTGCACATCTTCAATTAAGATATCAACTTGAAAACCATTTGCACGAGCTATTTCTATTTCATTCGAAGAAAAATCAGAAATAATAAATGTTTCGCGTTTAATTGTTCCGTGATCTATTGGAAGTCCGAGCTCGGCTAATTTCAAGAAACCAGAATAATTAGCATAAATTTTTGCTCTTGAATAGTTTTGACCGATAGCGGAAAACGCAAACAACAAGAGTGTAAAGAGGAGTGTTTTTTTCATATTTTATTTTTCTAGCCAATAAATATACAAATTCTAATCGAAAGAACATTAATTTTGATCTATGTCGTATTGTGATTTTGTTTTGAATAAACCAACTAATGATCTACATCGGATTTACCACGATGAACATTATGGAACACCTATTTTAGATGATAATGAACTGTTTGGAAGGTTAATATTAGAAATCAATCAAGCAGGATTGTCTTGGGATTTAATGCTGAAAAAAGAAGCTAATTTTCGAAAAGCGTATTCTGATTTTGATATTCTTACTGTTGCCAATTATTCTGAAGAAGCTTTTTTTCGTTTATTAAATGACGCTGGGATTGTTCGAAACAGACTAAAAATAAACGCTGTAATTTATAATGCAAAGGAAATTGTTAAAATTCAAAAAGATTTTACTACCTTTCACTATTGGTTAAATTCACGCAACTTGAAAACAAAAGAGGAATGGGTGCGTTTATTTAAAAATAAATTCAAATTTGTTGGCGGAGAAATTGTTGGCGAGTTTTTAATGAGTATAGGAATTTTAGAAGGCGCACATTCACAAACGTGCTTTCGGTATAAAGAATTGAAAAAATGAAAAAATTAAGTGTAGTATTCGCATTTTTAGCTGTTCTATCAGCAAATGCTCAAATCGGAATTACAGCCGGAGCTAGTTTTTTAAATCCGTTTGGCGGAGAAAAAGTTTCTTATCCAGGTTTAGGCTTTGGAGTAGAATTTGCAACAGACGACCAAAGCACCATTTATTTTAACCTTAGTTTAGGTTTTCCAAAAAAGTACGATCAAAATTTTCGTTTGTTTGCTGTAGATGGAACTGTTTCTCCGCAAGTGTTAGATGTTACAGGTCAGGTTAAAAACTCGATGTTCTCTATTGAAGGCGGAAACAGACGGTATTTAATTGGCGATGCATTTGATTATGGTTTTGGTTTATATGGCGGAACTAGCTACCAAGTAGTTCTTGGAAGAGCGCAATTTGAAATGTTTGATACTTTCGATGATACGAAGTATACACTTACTGGTGTAGCAGGAGATCAAATGTCATCAAGCGCAAGTATTTTCTCTGGTGGAATTGGCTTGCATTTAGGTTTAAAACATCAATTTGCTTTTGGAGTTCTATTTATTGAATCTTCTGTTGCATATCATTTGCTGTTTATTCCTTCTAGTCAAACAGCTGCAGATTTTGTAGATTACTCTAATTTACATTTTAGAGCGATGCTCGGATACCGGAAAGATATTTGGAATTAAACGGCGCTTTTTAATTTCAACTGCAGTTATTTTAGTTAAAAATTCATTCATTGTCATTCGTTTGTTTTGACTTTCAATTAATTCAAAAACAATTTCTTCTTTACTTAATTTTTGTAAGTTTTTTTTGAAAATTGGCTTCGAACAAGCAAGTTGAATTGCGGAATTGAAAACGGTAAATCTTCTTGTTAATTCAGGTAACGGATGTGCTAATTGTAAGCTTGTATATATTGTCGGATTTGTTTCGGTAAAGGGCAGTTTCCCCTCCATTAAAAACCAAAAAGTTTGCGCTAAACTAAAAACATCTGATTTTTCTGTTACAATGCTTAATTGATTTAAAATGAGTTCAGGTGCTGAAAATCCGAGTTGAAAAACACGTTTTCTATTTCCAGTTTTTTCTAACTCAAACGCCAAACCGAAATCTAATAAATGCAAGCTGTTTGTGATTGAATCATACAAAATATTTGAGGGTTTAATGTCGCAATGAACTATAGATTTTAAGCTTAATTCAGCATACAATTCTTGAAACAAACTGGCTGTGATTTTTAAAGCCAAAATTTTCTCTGATTTTTTTAATTTAGCGAAATAGCTTGCTAATTCTTCTCCTGGTTTGAATTTTAATACCAACGAGACTTCAGTTTCGGATTCATCAAAATTAAGCACCTGAGGAAGCGATGGGTGAGCGAAGCTAAATTTGGCTTCAGCTCTTAATTGAGCGCATTCAAATTCATTGCTTGAGTTTTTAAGCAAACGTTTTAAAACAAACAAGTCTTTTGTTTCATTTTCTTCTATCAAGTAAACGCTACAAAATTTACGTTTCTGCTGAACGCCCAATTGCGAAAGAATAGTGTATTTTTCTAAAAAACTCATTTCAAAATTAAAACAAGGTTGAAATTAGAAAAAAAAAGTGATTAAAGAGTAGATATTTCGTAAAACTAGAACACATATTAGTGGCAAAATCAGTCAATAAAAACTATTTTTGTTCTATGTCACACAAAAGAATTTTAATTGCTGATTCAGGAGGTACCTCTACAACTTGGATTCATTCAACGAATGAAAATTGGGTTTTTGAAATGGAAAGTCTACATCCAAGAAGAATTCATGAATTGGGTCTCGAAAGAGTGAACGAATTGAAAAACGTTTTTTCTTCAATTGAATTTGATGAAGTACATTTTTATGGAGCTGGCTGTTCATCTGAAATTGCACAAGAAAAAACTAGTTCGTTTTTGAGCAGTTTGGGACTTGTGAATGTGCTTGTGTTTTCAGACGGACTTTTAGCGTGCCGAGCCACGCTTGGAAACAAAAAAGGGTATGTTGCAATTATGGGAACAGGAAGTGTACTTTTTTACTTCGATGGAACTGCAATTACAGAAAGTTTTGGGGGGTATGGTCCCGTTATTGGAGACGAGGGTGGCGGAATGGCTTTTGGGAAACTGTTTTTAAAAAAATATTTACTCAATTTTGATTTCTTTTCGAAAGAAATTAAAGAAATAATAGGTTCAAGAAAAGAGGTTTTAACACAGCTTTCTTTAGAAAATAGTTTAAAATACATTTCTTCTTTAGCTGAAAAATTGAACTCGTTTGAGCTAACTGAATTGCATGAATTAAATATAGACGCTTTTATTTCTTCTTATTTTCCTAAAATTGAAAACGAAAAAATTCATGTTATTGGTTCTTACGGCTTTTATCAAAGAAGAATTATTGAAAAAAGTTTTAAAAAAAAATCTTGGAACTTGGAAATGATTATTCAATCGCCATTAGCTTCAGTTAGAAGAACTTACTACAACGGTTTCGGCGAGTGATTTACTCGGTTTATTGACCAAAAGAAACTATTTATCGAATAAACTGTTTATTTGGTAGAAATTAAAATTGCCGTTTTAAAAATTATTGCCAAATTGCAACGTATTTGAATTTAACTATGAACGTACTCCGTATAGACTCAACAGCCCAAACTCCACTTATAGATTTAAATCCTATAACTGGTGTGATGGACATTAAGGGGCGTTCAATTCCTGATGACCCTGAAATGTTTTGGGGGCAAATACTTTCTTGGTTCGATACTTATTTAGTGAACCCAAAGGATCAAACAACCGTTAAAATAGATTTAGAATATTTCAATATCACATCTTCGAAAAGAATTCTTTTTTTATTGTATAAATTGAACGATTTAATTGATACAGGAAAAAAAGTAGTTGTTGAATGGTATTACCGCGAGTCTGATGAAGACATGTATGAGGTTGGACAAGATTACGCCTTCATGGTGCGTGTCCCCTTCGTTTTTAAAGAACTTAAAGATTCAAATGTTGCTTAGGCAACATTTTTTATTTAGAATTATCACTGATTTACTATATTTGTCTCAATCATGCGTGTAATAGCAGAAATACCACATCCGCGTTTTAAAATACAAGTGTTTCAATACAATTCGAAATACATTGTAAAGATTGAATTGTCTCAATTTGAACAGATTTTTAAAATTAATGAATCTGATGTGATGGGTCTGGAAGAGGTTAAACAAATGATTACAGAAGAATTATTGTCAAATTCCTTAAAACGCTTCATTGAAATGCGTTCGGAATGGGAAAACGGATTTAAACAAAAAAACAATGAATAAATTAACTTTTTTAGCCCTTTCAAGCGCTCTATTTTTAATGGTTTCCTCTTGTGGAGACGAAAAAAAAACAGACAAAACATTAAAAGAAGAAACAGCACCTTCTATTAAACCAGTTGATCCTAACAAATTGCGAATTGCATATTATTATTCAGATTCATTGCGTGAAGGATTTACTTTCTATAAAATTGAAGATGGTAGAATTACCAAAAAAGGAGAGGCACTTCAGAATCAAATGATTTCTTTGGAAAGAGCAATTCAAGAATTAGGTGCCCGATATGAACAATACATGCGTGAAGAAACTGCGACTCCCGCAGAAGTTCAAAAATTAGAAAATGAAGCAAACCGCAAACGCGAACAATATGCTTCTTTGCAAAGTAACCAAGGCGCTGCTCTTGAAAAAGAAACCTCAGAAACCTTAACCGCCCTTTCAAAGAAAATTGAAGCTGCAGGTAAAAAATATTGCGAAAAATATGGGATAGATATGTTGCTTATTCATGGTTCTGGAGGACAAATTAATTTCATCAACGAAAAAATGAATGTAACGCAATCTTTTATTGATTTCTTGAATGCTGAACAAGCAAAAATGGAAGCCGATATGGGAGAAAAAAGTAAATAACAAGTGCTCGTAGCTGCAAAAAAAATAAACGAAAACATAGCTGAATATATTTTATATATGTATCAGATTGAAGATGTTATTCGTGCGTTTAAATTTGATTCAGATAAACTAATTGAATTATATGTTAAACCACAACTGCCAGATCTTTCATTTGTTCCGCAATATAAAATTTGGTACGACAAATTAATTCTGGATATGCAGTCTGAACGTATTCATGAAAGCGGACATTTAATGCTCACCCAAGAAATTATCATTGAACTGAGTTATTTACACACTTCCTTGTTAACTATATTAAAGGATGAGAAATACATTGCCTTGTTCGAAAGATCGGTTTCAAGTATAGACGATTTTACTGCTCACTCTAATATGAAGGACAAAAATCACATCGAAATTTGTTTTCAAGGCTTGTACATGAAGCTATTACTTCGACTGCAAAAAAAGGAAATTTCTGCCGAAACAGAAGAAGCTTTCGATCATATGCGTATCGTTTTGGCCTATCTTTCTCGGTCTTACCATCAAATGAAAAGTGGTGAAGGGGAATATTGGAAGAATTAATTCAAAATCTTCACAGATAACTCCATTTCAAATTCTGCAAAAACTTCCCCTTTTTCGTCTTTCACTATAACGAATACAGGAAAATTTTGTCGCTCTTGAGTTTCAATAGCCAAATCAATTTTGTTATTTATAAGTGAAATTTCGTTGCAATGAAAATAAGCGTCTGTTTCTAATCGTTTGTGAAATTGAGCTTTTACACCTTTAAAAGCAAAGGAAGGTTTTTTGTTTTTTAGTTCACTTAAATAGAATACAGGCAAGCCACCAGCAATATCCGCTCCAACGCAAAGTGCCCCAAAATACATCGATTTTAAATGATTTTTCACCCGTCTTCGGTTTCTAATTTTAACTATACATCTCTCTGAATTTAATTCAATAATGCGTGGTTTAACATATCCGATTAACGGAATTTTAAGCCAACCCATTAAACACAGAAGTAAGCGCATCTTTCTCAAACTTTTCATAATGAATTACTTTGATGTGTTAAATCATAGATTACTTCTTCAACTGTTCGAATAGTGTGCACGTGCTCAATACTTGGTCCGGCGCACCAAACTGTTTTATAAGTTGCACCAAAGGCAGCTTTTTGTAGACTTTTCATTCCTCGATAGAAAGTGAAAGCTTTCACCCATTTTTTTAGGCGCTTATGGCGATTTAAAAAGCGTTCAAACCAATTTTGTTCCGTCCCAATTTGTTTAACATAGGGCGTATTAATTACTGTGCAAGGTGTTCCTGAAAGTTTTGTTGTCATCACAATATCGGCTGCACCATAATCAACAACAGCTTGCTTGTACGCATTCGACACCGGAGATTCTTTTGTCGCTATAAACGGTGATCCAATTGAAACACCATCGGCACCAAG
>JANNWW010000176.1:0-3173 GCA_031409255.1 Crocinitomicaceae bacterium | reverse complement strand
ATACAATTGAGAAGAATCTCCTGAAAAAACTGGATTTGCACAAGAGTAACAGGATAAATCTTTTTGAGGTAGCCATTCGTAATTGACTCCTCCATTTGCTGATAATTGAATGGTTTCACCTTTACAGATGATTGTGTCATTCATAATTACAGAATTAGTTAAATTACAGTTTGTTGAGTATGTCAAAACTATTGCCTGATTAAAATTTGTTTTATTTGTTGAAACAATTGGAATACTTGAAAAAAAATAACTAGCTAAATTTGAAAATGAGCTTTTCACATTTGATAAAGCGTCAGTATCAGCCATAAAAAAATCAACATTATCGTCATCTAAAGCACTTAAAGTATTATTTGAATAGTAAAAATGACCATTCGTTCCACTACTAAAGTAAGTTGATCCTATTGCATCGCTAAATTGAATTGTTCCTAAAGAGTCAAAATTAAAATAAATTTTTTCACCATCATTAGGAAGAGAGGTTAAAGTATTAGATACAATTGCAAATCCAACATCTTTTGAAGTGTCAATTGCATTAATTATTATTGGGTTGAATTCAGTGATTTCAAAATCACAATTATTAGTGTTGTTTAATAATAATGAATAACATGATTGGGAACTATTTTTTTTACATTCCATAATAATGTAAAATGAGCTAATTGAATTAATTAAATCTTGAGGTGGCACCTTAATTGTTACTGTTGAATTGTTAGAATCTAAAATCATTTTTTGATAATGAAGTATTTTTAAACCGTTGTTATTAAATGGTTTAAATTGACCTATTCTTGATTCATTATTAAAATGAAGTTTTTTTTCATTTAAATTAATTTGAATTGGAATTGCATCAATTATTTCAGGAGGAACGCTTCCATTTGATAACAACTCTTCTGCAATAATATGAACTTCGATGTTATTAAAACATTGATTACAATCAAAAGGATAAGAAACAATTGTAGTATCTGGTAAGCCTTCTCTAGGTAAACCAAATCCAAAACCATTTATTTGACCATTTATACAATTTGAAATTTCTAATTGACTAAACGTAAATGAATTTATAAATATGCAAAAAATAAATATTATTAATTTAAACATTACTAATTTTACTTCGTAAAAACAAAATCTCATCTTTTAATTCTTTAATCCGTAGTTCATATTGCTCTATTAACTCTTTAGGAGTATTATAGAAATTCATGAATTTACCTGATTGTGAACAATTATTAAAAACTAATTTATCATCAAAATTAACAATATCCAAAGGGTCTATTTTTAAAACAGTAGCAATTGATGTTATTTTTTCCCAATCTATTTTTGTTTGGTTTGTTTCAATTTTACTATACGCTTATTGCGTAATACCCATTTGACTTGCTATGTATTCTTGCGAATAACCATTCAACTCTCTTATTTGTCTTATTTTAAATCCAGTACTCTTTTCCATTTAATACTAATTTAGTACCAAATGTACATAATTTAGTACTTATTACAAATTCCATAAATAATTGAATATATTTATCAAAAATCTAATTTATGAAAAAAGCACTTTTCAAATTTCTATTATTGACACCTTTTTTTGGATTAAGTCAAAATCCATTAATGATTTTACCACCATTTATTAATTCAACCAGTGGTTTGAATCCTCTCCCTATAGGCTCTATTTCAAATCAGCCAAATATGTATGAAGATGCTTACGATGCAGAATTTAAAATGCAAGGAAGTTCCAATGCAGTTTCAGACGCAAACGGTAATTTGTTGTTTTTTGTTGTTGATGGTGTATTATATGATAATAATGGTGAATTCGTTGACCATGTTTTCAAAACAACAGATAATGCCAATTCAGTTCCTATAACTGGTGGTTATTACGTTGAGATAAATAGTACTTGGAAATTTATTGGACCTGAGACAATAATAGTTCCTGTGCCTGGTAGCTGTTCCTTGTATTATATTTTTGGCTCTCGTGTGGAACAAAGTTTTTTAAAACAATTAGTTGAAATACCAGAAGATACAATAGTAGATCCTCCAGGTCCAGTTTTCGACAGTATTCCTTTGATAAAAAGTGTTCCTGTTTATTGTTTGTATGATGCAATAAATAAAACATGGATTGAAAAAGGATCTTGGTACGATGACCCTTTGTGGGGAAACACTTCAATGCCTAGTGGAACACCAATTTTCACAAACATTTCAACTAGTAATCCTGCAAATACGAATGGTGACCCTAATTATCCTGTAAGTGAATGGACAGGAGAGCATGGTTTTAACGGTTTACTTAGTCTTGAAGCTACGGATGTTTTGCCCGATGGTTCCAGATTCATTGTGTGCGAAATGAAAACATCCTTAATTATCTTAAAACTTGAAGCGAATGGACAGTTAAGATATTGGAAACGATTTACAGGTTTAAATTTTCCTGATTTTACTTCTAAAGCAGGTGAAATGGAATTAAGCTACAATTCCATTGCTAATACTTTTACTTTAGCATATTCCAAAGGGTATTATGGAAATGAAATTCATATAACCAAATTAAGTGGAAATATGTTAACGATTTTGAGTTCTGATGTTGTTAATTTGCCTACTGGTGTTTTATCAGGGAGATATGAAAGTACAGGAATTGAATTTTCACCTGATAAATCTAAATTATATGTTTCTAGTGGAGTTCAATTTGGTGTTTTAGCTCAATCACATTTAAACGCTATTGATTTAACTGTTTCTCCTCCAGTTTTAAATTTACTATACTTACCAAATAGCACTTTAGCTAGATATTCATTTATTGAAAAAGCACTTGATGGGAAAATGTATTTAGCGAATCCTAATGGATTATATGAAATACAAAATCCAAATAATTTAGCTTTGGTAAGTATTTCGAATACGCCAACTGTTACAACTCCAATTGAAATAACAAGGTCAGGTCATTCATTAGATTTTTTCTGTCAGCGAAATTATCAATTACCTGACCAAGTAGATGGAATGAATTATTTAGCACACTTCACCGCTACTCAAGCCTGTTGTATAGAAAACACCACATACAATAAAATCACTTACACAAATATTGCAAATGGAATTTGGAGTGCAACTACTGTGAATCCAATTTCAGGAACAATCACAAATACAGTCACAATTCGTGAAGAATTAAGAATTAAACGCGGAACAAGTATTGCGATACAAAACATGACAATTAAATTCGCGCCCGG
>JANNWW010000175.1:0-3011 GCA_031409255.1 Crocinitomicaceae bacterium | reverse complement strand
ATACAATTGAGAAGAATCTCCTGAAAAAACTGGATTTGCACAAGAGTAACAGGATAAATCTTTTTGAGGTAGCCATTCGTAATTGACTCCTCCATTTGCTGATAATTGAATGGTTTCACCTTTACAGATGATTGTGTCATTTGAAATTGTTGCGTTTATATTTTCACAATTAGTTGAATAAGCTAAAGGTAACGCAAAATATACATTTTTATATCCAACAGAACTGTTTTGATTTACATGACTTAATAAAATATCGATTGTATTTTGTCCGTTCACTAAAATAGAACTTATATCACTTAAAACGTCTGAACTATCCATTGGGAAATCAACGTTATCATCATTTATCCCAATCAAATTGTTATTTTGATAAATAAAATTACCTTGAGAGCCTGCACATGAATAAGCTGAATTCTGTATGTCATTCCCACCAATCAAACCTAAATCTATATTTTCTATTTTTACAATTGTACCGTCATTAGAAGTATTACATGACCTATCCATATATATTGAAATTCCAACAGGAAAATCACTGTTTATTGGATTTAAATTACTTAATTGATAATTTTCATAACCAAGTAAACTGTCGTTAGGTATTGAAAGGGTAAAAGAAATAAAAGGCATAGATAGATCTTCATATATATTAAAAATTCCAAATGCGCAAAATCCACAATTAGATTGTTCGAGACATGAAGAATTAAGACTAATATTAATTGAATTTAAATTCATCGTATCAATTAAATTTGTTACATCAGTAAAATATGTTTTATTTTTTCCTATTGACAGATTAGGGTGAAAAACTTCACTAATCAAATATGTTGAATCAAAATTAATTAATATATCATTTATGAAAATCAATGTACTATCTGGGTTTCTAGAAGAATTTGAAATTAAAATTGATTTTTTAAGTAATGCTGTTGCTGGAATTGATAAATCTAAATTAAAATTGCCAAATAAAGATTGCCCAGCCGCAGCACCATTACATTTAACTCCTCCCTTGAAAATATCTTGATATACAACAATTTGACTTTGTAAGTTAAATAGAAAACAAACAAACAATATGTTTAGTAAAATTTTCATTTGTTTTTAAGAATAAAAATTTCTTTCTCTAAATCTGTCATTTTTAATTTAATTTCTTGAAAAATTATATCTAAGCCAGTATCTGATATTATTTGTTGATTCTGAACGACTCCATTTTGAGTAGCTGTTTTGTTGTTATATTGATTAAAAACTTGGTTTGAATCAAAATTTAAAATATTTGAAATATCTGTTTGTAAAATTTCTGCTATTTGATTTAATCTTGTTAATGTTAAATCAGTTTCATCGCGCTCAATTTTTCCATAACCACCAACACTCATATTTAATTTTTCAGCTAAATAACTTTGTGTGTAATTTCTCAATTCTCTAAATTGCTTGATGTTTTTACCTATACTCATAGTGATTAATTATATACTGATTGTGTATTTATTTTAGCCCCAAATATATACATTCTTTTTTTTTAATTGGTACATTGCATAAATATTTAAACCACAATTTATGAAAAAAAACCAAACATTTCTTACAATTTTGTTTTTTTCGATGTTGAGTTGTCAATCTCTTTTATCGCAAAATCCATTATTGATTGTTACTCCTAAATATTATGTAGGAGGGTCACAAACTGATTTACCACTCGGACCTGACCCATTTTTAGATTACCAAGGTCAAGTTTCTGAATTTGCTTCAATCGCATTTCCTGATGCAGCGGGTAATTTAAAATTCTTTGTAGTCGATGGGTTAATTTATGACAATGAGGGATATTTATTAGGTCAATTAAATATTGTTGCAAAAGGCCGATCAGAAGTAATTGTTGTTCCGAAGCCAGGGAGTTGTTCTAGTTATTACATTTTCGCTGTAAAAGAATCTGGCACAACAGCAGGTGATAAATTGAGTAGTACTGAAATTGATTTTTCTGATTATAGTGGTGAAAATCCAACTCGCTTAGGTTTAGTAATACCAGAACCAAATCCACTTTTACAATTAGGAAGTAAACAAAAAAACATGCACTTAGCTTTAACGCCCAAAAGAGTGGATGGATCTTATGTTTTATGTGTTGGGTATAGTGCAGGGTGTAGTTTTTTTAAAATTTCAAACTTAGGTATTACAACAATGGCACCTCAAATTTTTAATTCATCGTTTGGAGTAAACTCAGATTTTCATTTAAGATCAGAGATGGAAGTTGTTCCTTTTATTAATGGCGTTGGACAATTAAACTATAAACTTGCAATACCGTTCCAAGCTACTATTTTTGCTATTCCATCAATATTAGAGAAAACAGGCGTTTGGGTTCCGGTTTTAGATCAAAATTTTAATTTATTAAATGAAAACGATTATCAATATTCACAGTACCCAGTTGGAAGCTTGCTTACACCTAAAATTAGAGGGCTTGAATTTTTAGAAAATGGACGAAAATTACTAATCACTCATTCAACAAATCCTCTTTCTTACCCATTTGCAATAGATGTTATAGAATTTGATGGTGGTTTAGCAAACATTATTCAACCACTTAATTTTATTAATGATACAGAGTTTTCAAATTCTCAAATTGAAAATTTAGATTTGGCGGGACAGGGTTATTATTTGATTAATGAAAACCGCATGGGTAAAGTGTCATACAATTCAATCACAAATACTTTTACATTAAACAACAATGCTTTTCCTGCCTCTGTAAATCTGTCTACATTAAACGGCTCTGCGTTGCCAGCATACAATATTCAATTAAATATGTTGCCAGATAATATTGATGAATTTAGTTATGACAATTTATTCATAAATGGAAGTGATATTCAATGTTGTATAGAAAACACCACATACAATAAAATCACTTACACAAATACTGCAAATGGAATTTGGAGTGCAACTACTGTGAATCCAATTTCAGGAACAATCACAAATACAGTCACAATTCGTGAAGAATTAAGAATTAAACGCGGAACAAGTATTGCGATACAAAACATGACAATTAAATTCGCGCCCGG
>JANNWW010000174.1:0-4394 GCA_031409255.1 Crocinitomicaceae bacterium | reverse complement strand
CTTCTTCACCACCAAACCAAGCTGGTGACCGTCGTTTTGTTCAGTCTGCTGGTCCGTTTACATTAGAGCCAGGAGCCGTAAATAACATTACTGTAGGTATTGTTTATGGAAGAAGTACAGATGGTGAAGCATTTTCATCTGTTGATGTAATGCGTGTTGCAGATACAAAAGCACAAGCATTATTTGACAACTGTTTCCGAATTTTGGAGCCACCAACTGCTCCAGTTGTTACTATTCAAGAGTTAGAGAACGAGTTAATTATCATGTTAGATAATCCTGTTTCTTCAAATAACTTTAACGAAGAATATACAGAAGAGGACAAAGTAGGTATTATTGATCCAATAGTTGGACCTGGTGATACATTACCAAATGGATTGCCTAATCCAACAATTTTCGATAAATTCTACCGTTTTGAAGGATATCAAATATTCCAACTTCAAAACTCAGAAGCTACTGTAGCCGACATTGAAGATCCTACAAAAGCGCGTTTAGTTGCGCAATGTGACATCAAAAATGGAGTAGATCGCTTAATAAACTTCGATTTTGACGAAGATTTAGGTTTCTCTGTTCCGACTGAGAAAGTTGATGGTGAAGATGATGGTATTCGTCACACATTCCGAGTAACGCAAGATTTATTTGCGCAAGGTGCAACTGGATTAGTAAACCACAAAACTTACTATTTCATTGCGGTTGCTTACGGATATAACAACTACAAAATTTATGACCCAAGTGATGCTGCTCAATTAGACGGTCAAAAGAAACCGTACTTGCGTTCACGTATCAATGCTGATGGTTCCCCATTAGGTGCAATTCCTGCCGTTCCTCACAATGTTGCTGCTGAAATGAATGGTACAGTTCAAAATTCAGTTTACGGTCAAACACCACGTGTTACTCGTTTAGATGGTAGAGGAAATGGTAATTTGGGTCTTAAACTTACTTCAGCATCTGAAGCTTCAATTGTAAGTAACGGATCATTAGATAGAGTTCAATATGATTACAACGGAGCGCCAATTAATGTGAAAGTTGTTGACCCATTGAATGTTGTTGGCGGTTATTATGAATGTAAATTCAGAGATTATTCTGGAAATACGGTTCCTAGTCCGAACACATTTAGAGGAATCGACACTGCTGATTGGGTAATTTACCGTTATGAATCTGAAGGTGGAGCTTTATTAGACTCTGCAGATTCTAAAACTTCAGTTCGTTTTCAGAATGAACAAATTATTCCGCAATGGGGAGTTTCTATTCAAATTCAGAATGTGAAATACGAAGATCCTGCAGCCGCAAATACTTTAGATGATTTAGTTGCTCAAACAATTTCTTCTTCTATTACATATCAAGACACGAATAAGCCATGGTTATCTGGTGTCCCTGACGACAATTCATTCACTCCTTTCAACTGGATTTTGGGTGGTCAATATGGTTTAGTGAGTGGTGACACCGTAGGTGCGGTTGGATGGCAAGATCTGCCTTATTTTAATCCATACAATTACCGTGTTGAAGGTCTTCAAGATGCAGGGGAAACATACACTCGATTTGTTCAAGGTGTAGTTGCACCACAAAAGTTAACAAATTTCAGAACTGATTTCATGCCGTTAGCTTATCCTCCAGGATTTACTCAGTTTTCAACATCTCGTTTAAGAGCTTCTTTGTCTCGTTTACCAAGTGTTGATATTGTAATTACTTCAGATAAGTCTAAATGGACACGTTGTGTGGTTGTTGAACTTGGTAGAACTGCATCTTTGAACATTGGTGCTGCGCAAGCTGGACAATTACGTAAATCTGCATCTGTAGACAAAAACGGTAATCCGGATGCTTCAGGAACTCAAGGATTAGGTTGGTTCCCAGGTTATGCAATTGATTTAGAAACAGGTGCTCGTTTACACATGGCATTTGGTGAGGCTTCTTTCTTAAGTGCTGACAATGGTTCGGACATGATTTGGAACCCAACAGCTTCGGTTGTAGATCAAAACGGTATCTTTACTTTTGGTGGAAATCAATCAATTTGGGTATTCGGAACAGGAATAACAAATTCTACTTGTCCGAATTACGATACATCAATTCCTGCAACAGGTACTACATGGATCTATGATCAATATCAGATTGGAACAAATGCTGCATTTCGTGATATGTTCACAAGTTTAATGTGGATTGCTCGTCCATTATTGGAAGAAGGTCGCGAATTACTTCAGACAGATGCGCGTATATCTTTGCGAGTTAATAAATCGTATACTGATTACAATGTAACAGGATTAAATGGTGGTAAACCAATGTACTCTTGGTCTATGGATGATTTGAAAACGGTAACGAATTCGAATGAAGCTTTAACAGACGAAGTGCTAGACATTATCAATGTTGTACCAAATCCGTATTATGCTTTCTCTGAATATGAACGCAATAGAATTGATTCACGTGTAAAAATCACAAACTTACCAACTAAGTGTACAGTTTCGATTTACAACATTGGAGGAAAACTAGTTCGTCAGTTTAAGAAAGACAATGAGGTTACTTCAATTGATTGGGACTTGAAAAATGCAATTAGTGTGCCTGTGGCAAGCGGTGTTTATTTAATCCATGTGGAAGTTCCAGGTGCAGGTGAGCGTATTATTAAGTTCTTCTGTGGTATGCGTCAGATAGATTTACAAAACATTTAATCAAGAATTAAACGTAAAGTATAAATATGAAAAATTTATTAAAATATACAGTATGCGCTGGAGCAATAATTTTTTGCTCTAGTGCTAACGCTGGAAACGAAGACAGAATTGGTTCTGCTGGGGCAACTCAGTTATTAATCAATCCTTGGGCGCGTAGTTTAGCTATAGGAGATGCAGGTGTTGCATCTACTAACGGTTTAGAAGCAACGTTTACAAACATTGCTGGACTAGCTTTTACAGAGAAAACGCAATTGAAATTCAATTATACAAATTGGATGGGTAATGCCGGAATTCCGTTAAATGCTGCTGGTTTTGCTCAGCGTATTTCTGAATCATCAGTAATTGCAGTTTCTATTCAATCTTTGAATTTTGGTGATATCGCAATTACAACTGTTGATTTACCAGAAGGTGGAATAGGTGTTTTTTCACCACGTATGAACGTCTTCAATGTAGGTTATGCAAAAAGTTTCTCCTCTTCTATCTATGGGGGTATTAACTTTAAAGTAATTTCTGAAAGTTTTTCAAACATGAAAGCAAATGGTGTTGCATTTGATGCAGGTATTCGATACGTAACTGGAGAACAAGAGCAAATTAAATTTGGAATTGCATTGAAAAATGTTGGACCAGTTATGCGCTACAAAGGCGATGGTTTGTCTCAAGAAGTAACGAATATTGTTACTGGTGGAATTTCTACATTAGAACAACGCTCAGCTACATTTGAATTGCCTTCATTGTTAAACATTGGCGGTTCTTATGATTTCAACTTCAATGAAGCAAACAAATTAACAGTAAACGGAAGTTTTACAGCTAACTCGTTCCAAAATGATCAATTCCGTGCTGGTTTAGATTACGGAATGACTTTAGATAAAGCTGCATTTAACGTGCGTGCTGGATTTGTTGGAGAGAAAAATATTTTCTCAACTGAAAATCGTTCAAATTCTTTAACTGGTTTCGTTGCAGGGTTTTCTGCTGATGCCTTAGTTGGAAAAAATAAAACTGCTTTAGGAATTGAATATGCAATGCGTTTTGCAGGTCAATTTGGTATAATTCACACTTTTGGGACAACTATTTGTTTGAAATAATAAGTAAATAAATAATTAGAAGAGGATCCAGTTTTGGGTCCTCTTTTTTGTTTCATTCGTTTATTCGGCATGAATTTATTTTGGTCTATTTAACTGATTTTAAGTTTTGACGATACATATTCTTTGGATTAGATAAATTGATTTATAGAATAGTTGTTCAACTTTATAAGTTCCTTAGTTTGAAATAAGAAAAATTAAATTTATATTTGTTGTAACAAGAGGGCTCATTTGGGCTCTCTTGTTGTTGTTAAATAGCTTAAGTAAAAGAAGAATTATGTCAAATTTTGCATATTACACAGAAGAAGGGTTGAAAAAATTGAAGGACGAATTGTACGACTTGAAGACTGTTCAACGGCCAAAGATTTCGGAACAAATTGCTGAAGCAAGAGACAAAGGTGATTTGTCTGAAAATGCGGAATACGATGCGGCAAAAGAAGCTCAAGGACTGATGGAAATGAAAATTTCTAAGATGGAAACCTTGGTTGCATTTGCGCGAATTATCGACAATACAATTATTGATAATTCAAAAGTCTTCATACTTTCAACGGTTCTAATAAAAAACCTTGCCAATGAAATGCAAGTTACTTATACTTTAGTTGCCGAAAACGAAGCAGATTTAAAATTGAAGAAAATTTCTATTGATTCGCCAATTGGAAAA
>JANNWW010000173.1:0-55986 GCA_031409255.1 Crocinitomicaceae bacterium | reverse complement strand
TGTTCTCGCATTAATAAACCAGTGCGCATCCAATTTCTCCAACCATTACCTCCAAAACCAGTTGTGTTTGGTCCTTCCAAGTGCAGCATTGCCCATGGTGAATTGGTATTGAAAAACCCATTTGTAGCTGTTGGAACTGGAGCTAAGCCACCAATACCCAGATAACCTGCAACGTTTTGGTTTACACCGTTAATTGTAGCATTTTGCGTTCCATTTAAACGCATTCGAACGAGGTTATTCGTTCTTGTAAATAAAGGATTCACACCGTTTGATGCATCAAAACCTAGATACTTTGAAACATTATAAGCATTTGTCGGACTACTTGATTGTCCACTGGCGTGTAGTATTAACATTATTGACCCAAAGGCCAGTATTATTTTTTTCATATTTCTTGAATTTACCTTAGCAATTCAAAAAAGCCTTTAAATTTATTATTTCCTATAGTAATTACATAAAAGTACACTCCTTCAACGCAGTTTTCATCATTGGATTTCCCATCCCAGTAATTTGTCATCGCTAATTCAGAATCAAAAACAAGATTTCCCCAACGATTTAATACTTTTAAATTGAACGAATCAGTAAGGTTAAAATTTAATCCATAAAAATCATTAATTTCATCACCATTTGGAGTGAATACATTAGGAATTTCTATAGAGGATTCTATTAACTCAACATCATCAATATAATAATAAAACTCTAGAAAATAATTTGTAGTTATGTCATTATAATTGTATTGAATTTCGCTTAAATTGAAGAAAATTCCAAACGTTATATAATTTTCATCTCCATTCGCCAGATAAAAAAAAGTTATTTTCTGCCATCCAAGTGAATCATTTATGAAAATATTTTCATTGGATTTAAGTTGTGGGATTTCGTCTATCAATTCAAAATCATTGACAAAAATCGAATCCTTTGTAAAAAGAACACCAGAATGGCTCACGAACTGTTGTGCTTGACCATTTTTATGAACTGAATCCGCCAAGCTAAGATAATATGTTAATTGATAAACTTTTCCTTTTGAAAGGGGTGTTAGAAATTTTACAGATAAATATTCTACATAATTTATATCAGTTGGAGCTAAGGATGAAACAAAACCTGCATATGCGTTTCCAGTTCTAGCAGTCTGATATCCAATATAATTTTGAGGAACATTAAACAAAACATCACCACAAGAATTGAAATAATCAGAAGAACCTGTTGTTGGCATAAACCAATGTTTGGCTGAATTCACAAAATAACCATTCAAATTATCTGGGCACCAATTGTATTCTTCAAAACTTCCATTAGGAACAAGATTTTGTTGTGCATTCAAGTTCAATGAAAACAGTATAAATAGAAAATATAAAAAGGCTTTAATCAATTGATAAGTTTTATTATTTATTTCCTTTAAGCAAGCCAAAGGTTAATGCTACACTTTCAAAGCTGTTGTGTGGCTTTCTTAATATCTTACTCAAAGATACAAAAGAAGTTAAAAAGTTGGATTTCTGTTTTGTGAATTTCAGCTAGAACATAAAGATATTCAAAATAATAAATTAATCAACATATGTGATGATATTAAATTTTCAACATATGTGTTGATTTGTGTGTGGATAAAATACTTTTTCAAAAAGAAATTGGTTTACGAATAAAAAAACTGCGTTTTGAGAAAAATTTATCTCAACGACAGCTTGCTTTAGATGCAAAAAAAGATCCGCAAAGTTTAGAAAGAATTGAAAATGGTAAAAGTTGTCCTACAGTTTTTTATCTTTCAGAAATTTGTACAGCACTTGATATTTCAATGTCTGATTTTTTTAAAGAAGTCATCGATTAATACTTTCTACAAATTTACATCCGATAAGATGTGCGTTTCATTTTGACCATTACTAGTGAAGTAAATAAATCCAAATTACCTCCTGAAGGAAATGTAGCTAAATTTCGGATGCGTAAACCATCGCCAGAATTTCCTGCAAAAGAACTTAAAGAATAAAACCGTTGCAAAAATAGAAGATATAAGTTTCATTTATTTTTTCATCAGTAAAAATTTGGTTTTTAAAAGTATCTTTGCACAAAGAAAATTAGCACATGGCAGCCCTCAAGTTTCGCGTATTATTAGATTCAGACAAAAAAGAAGAAATATTTCGCGATATTCTCATAGATGAAAACGAACATTTTGAAACACTATACAAAGTTGTTTTGTCGAGTTTTAATTTTGAAGGAATAGAAATTGGTTCTTTTTTCATGTCGAACGACGATTGGGATAAAGGACATGAAATTAGTTTAATGGACATGCGCTACTCAGACGAAGAAGAAAATCTTCCGAGCGTAATGAATGATTCTGTTTTGAAAGACTTCATGGAAGTGCCAGATCAGAAAATCATTCTAGTTTACGACTTTTTGCGTATGTGGATTTTCTTGTTTGAACTCATTGAAAAAACGGAAGAAACAGTACCAACTCCCAAAATACTTTTATCGATTGGAATTGCTCCACCTGAAGATTCAAGACTTATTCAAGACGAATCTTTTGGCGAAGAAGATTTCAATGATGAAGACGATTCGAATGAATTTGAAGATGAATTTGAAGACGGATACAACGACGAAGACTTTGGTGGCTACGAAGAATACGAATACTAAAAAATTCACAGTTTCAAATTGAAAATTGAAAAATCAATTTTAAAAAAATGGAAAAAAATTACGACGACCCAATTGGCTTAGCCATCAATGAATACGCTACAAAAAAACGTCCGGAAGATATTATTGTCTGTTCAGATATTTGCGACGATGACATTATTCCCATTGAAGTGCTTTTCAGAAGTTTCGACGAAATGCCTGAAATTGAGCAAGAAGCAATGGGCTTGGCAAAAGGAAAAATTCTAGATGTAGGTTCAGGAGCTGGTGTTCATGCAAAATATTTATCTGACCAAGGTTTTGAAGTTGATTGCATCGATTTTTCGCCAGGAGCTGTAGATTTTCTTAAGAAAGAAGGATTAAATGCAGAATGTGTTGACTTCTTTTCATTCAAAGACAAACAATACGATACCGTTTTAATGCTTATGAATGGTATCGGAATTGCTGGTAAACTCTCAAATTTGGAAGCAACTTTTTTACATGCTAAATCTTTATTGAAACCTGGAGGAAAAATTATTTGTGACTCGTGCGATATTAAATCGTTGTACGAAGACGAAGATGGCTCTATGTGGGAAGATTTGAACAATGAATATTACGGGAACTTTCGTTTCCAAATGAAATACAAAAAAGAAAAAGGGGCTTGGTTTGAATGGTTATATGTAGATTTTGATAATTTATTTCAAGCAGCAAAAAACACAGGTTTGAAAGCAAAACGAGTTATCGAAATTGACGACCATTATTTAGCTGAAATTACTTTTGAAGCATGAGATTAATTGTAAGTATTCTGTTTTTATTCTTCGGTTTTTTTGGTTTTGGCCAAACAAACTCTTTGTTATACAAAATTTCAAAAGAAGGACATGAAGATTCATATCTATATGGAACAATGCATATTTTACCCGACTCACTTTATTATTTTCCAAAAAAAGCTAAGAAAATTCTGACACATTGCGATGAATTAATTTTGGAGATAAACCAAGCAAGCGTAGACCAAACCAAGATTTTGGAATTAATGACCTTAAAATCGGGTTCTGCATTCGATATTTTTACAAGTGAGCAAAAAGACAGTGTGATTACTTGGGCTTCAAAATTAACTGGACTTACACCTAGCTTAGTTGAATCGAGTTTTTCCTCTTTAGAACCATTTGCATTAATGCAATTAAGTGTGTTGGAAACCCAAAATCAACCACACAAAATGGTTGAAACAGAACTAGAACGAATTGCAAAAGACAAAGATATTCCAACTTCAGCATTAGAAACCGTTGAATTTCAGTTGAATATATTCAAAGAAATGGATGCTCAATTATTAGCTGAAATGATTCTTTCGGCAATTCGCAATTCTGAAGATAAGTCTGAAACCATTGAACTATATGCAGCCTACAAAAATCAGGATGTTGAAAAATTGTTCCACCTAATTAACAGCGAAAATAAACTTGGAACTTCTTCAGATGATTTATTAAAGAACAGAAACGAAAGCTGGATTCCTCAAATAATTGAAAAAACGAAATCTAAAAATTGTTTTTTTGCAGTTGGGGCAGCACATTTAGGAAGTGAAATTGGTGTTTTGAATTTATTGAAAAATCAAGGTTTCACAGTTGAAGCAATATACTATTAAATAAGTTGAAAATGTTATTTGGAAAATTGAAAAATGCTAAATTTCTAATTCTTTTGTTGCTGCTAATTGCTTGCAATAATTATTCTGATGAACAAAAAAAAGACTTCGGAAAAGATGCAGCAGCATTTGCACGCTCAAAAAAATGGAAAGTTACCGAAAGTGAATCTGGTTTGTGCATTCAGATTTTAAAAGAAGGCGTGGGTGAAGAACTCATCAAATCTACAAGTGAATTAAGTGTTTTATACCGCGGAAGCTTAACCAATGGAATGGTTTTCGATAAAACAATTAGCTCTAAACCTTTCAACTCAGACTTGCGCGAACTTATTGGCGGAATGCAAGAAGGATTATTGAATCAGAAAAATGGAGCAAAAATTAGATTAATTATTCCACCGCATTTAGGTTATGGCGCCCAAACTTTAGATAAAATTCCTGCAAATTCAATTTTAATTTTCGATATAGAAGTGCTTGATTTGAAATAGATTAAAACACTTGTCTAAAACCTATAGCATAACTTAATATACCTTTAAAAGACTGAGATTTGGCAACAAAAGTCCAATTTAAACTTGGTAGAAAATTAATGGATATTGCTGAGTTTGTTAAAAATCGTTCGGGTTTCTTTTGAAGTCGAACAGCTAATTCAATAGGAAAATTAAACAAAAAATTTTGTGTAAATGGACCTTTAAAGTCAGTAGTTGAGATTTCTGTATTTGATGTTCCAGAATATGCTGAAGATGAATAAACACTCACAACTTTTTCTGAAAACATTCTATCGTTAAATGAAAATCCGTAACCTAAATCAAAACCAAGTCCAAAGCTTAACCTTCGGTTAATATTTGTTCTATTCATTGAACGTAAGGCAAAAAACGCACTGTTAGAAAAATAATAAGCACTTTGAGACTCTGATCTGCTTTCAGAAACAAAATATTGAAATCCATTCAAAGATGACGTTAAGGTATCTACATTTCCTTCTGTATTTTTATAAAAAGTTAAACCTGAATGATTATTCGCCCCTGTGCCTAAAACTACACCAATAGTTGAGGTAATATTTTTACTTGACAAAAAAGGCTTTACAATTTCTTTTTCAAGCGAAATCTGAGCAATCGAATTAACAAAAATTCCATTATTAGAACCATTGCGTCTTTGAAATCCTAAACTATCTGCAGGAACGGTAAAATTTGGCACGTGTTCAAACCAATAATCATCTTTCAGAATAAAATAATTCGTTCCTGAGAAACCATACTCAGCATGAACTATTAGTTTTTTATTATTCTCTTGAGCTTGCAAAACGTTTACACAAAAAAGTGTCATTACTAGTGCAATTTGATTTCGCATATCTTTTTTTTGTTAATTAAACGCTTTTTTAACCGAAAAGTTGTTGTTTAGAAAAAGTTTTACGAAAAGCACTTGCCATTCCAAAATGATTCGAGTAAATTTGGACTCAATTTAAACGAAAATAAATCTCTATGAGCGTTCTTGTAAATAAAAACTCGAAAGTAATTGTTCAAGGTTTCACTGGAAGTGAAGGAACTTTCCATGCTGGACAAATGATTGAATACGGAACAAACGTTGTGGGTGGTGTAACTCCTGGAAAAGGTGGTTCAATACATTTAGAACGTCCTGTATTTAACACAGTTGCAGACGCAGTTACAAAAACAGGCGCAGATGTTTCAATTATTTTCGTTCCACCAGCATTTGCTGCAGACGCAATTATGGAAGCTGCAGCTGCAGGAATTAAAGTTATTGTTTGTATTACTGAAGGAATTCCGGTGAACGACATGGTGAACGTGAAGGAATACATCAAAGGATTCAACACACGTTTAATCGGTCCGAACTGCCCCGGAGTAATTACAGCTGGCGAAGCGAAAGTTGGAATTATGCCAGGTTTCGTATTCAAGAAAGGTAAAATTGGTATTGTTTCTAAATCGGGAACATTAACATATGAAGCAGCTGACCAAGTAGCAAAAGCTGGAATGGGAATTACAACTGCAATTGGTATTGGTGGCGATCCAATTATTGGAACTACTACAAAAGAAGCTGTTGAATTATTGATGAACGATCCTGAAACTGAAGGAATTGTTATGATTGGTGAAATTGGTGGAAACCTAGAGGCAATTGCTGCTCGTTGGATCAAAGAAAATGGAACAAAACCAGTTGTTGGATTTATTGCTGGTGAAACTGCACCAAAAGGAAGAACAATGGGTCACGCAGGTGCAATTGTTGGCGGCGACGATGATACAGCTGAAGCGAAAAAACGAATTTTACGTGAGTGCGGAATTCTCGTTGTAGATTCTCCTGCGCAAATTGGAGCTAAAATGGCTGAAGTAATGGGTGTAACAGCTTAAACATTTACACTTAAAATATTTTTTAAATCCCGGTGAAGAAATTCGTCGGGATTTTTTAATTTTATCCTATGGCAATCAAAGACAAACACAACGACCCAGGTTTAGGTAAAAATTACCAACAAGGAGTGGAGCGCGCAATGAACGAAGACGGAAGTTACAATATTAAACGAATTGGTGGCTTAACCGGTTTGCGAGATATCTACAAATTCGTTGTAGACATGCCTAGCTGGAAGTTTATTCTCCTCTTCGTTGCACTTTATATTCTTACAAATTTACTTTTCGCAACGGGTTATTATTTTATTGGTTTAGATCAATTACGCGGAATGTCTGACAGACAAAATCCGTTTATATCAGCTTTCTATTTTAGCACCCAAACCTTCACAACCGTTGGCTATGGCGCAATTGCCCCGCAAGGAAACGGAGCTTCCCTCCTAGCCGCTTTCGAAGCATTTGTTGGTTTAATTGCTTTTAGTGTGGTAACTGGTTTAATTTATGGACGATTTTCTAAACCTAGTGCCAAAATTGGTTTCACACACAACATCATTCTAACCAAATACGAAGAAGGAATGGCAGTTATGTTTAAACTGGTTAATCTGCGTGACAACGTTCTTTTGAATGCAAAAGTTGAAGTTATTTCTTCTATGAAAGTAGAATCGAGCGACCACCGAACTTTCTCTCGCGATTATACCACCTTAGAATTAGAAACAAATTCGGTTCGATTTTTTCCACTCACCTGGACAATCGTTCATCCGATTAACAACAAATCGCCATTTTGGAACATGAGTTTCGATCAAATTCTTGCTTCAGAAGTGGAAATTATTCTTCTATTCGAAGCACACGACGAAACTTTTGCCCGAGGAATAATCCAAAAACATTCATACGCAGCCAATCAATGGAAAAAAGATGTGAAGTTTAAACGAAATTTTCATGCAGACGATGATGGAACCATTCACCTAAATATTCGAGAGCTAAACGACTTAGAACAAGTCAATTAAATTGAAATCAATTCGTGAAAAATATAAATCAACTGAATTATTATCTTTCATTTTTATATTTTTCAATTGTTTTTATATTTTAAATTTTCATTTGCCAATTATTTTGTAACGAATTCAACGACTTTGCGTAATTTTGATACATGTCTGATCCGTTAAACACAGCATATCCAATAATGGAACATTTCTACACCATTCAAGGTGAAGGAAACTATTCTGGAACTTCTGCATACTTTATTCGCTTAGGTGGTTGCGATGTTGGTTGTGTTTGGTGCGACGTGAAAGATTCGTGGGATGCAGAAATTCATCCAAAAATTCAGGTTTCAACTTTAATCTCTGAAATAGAAAAACACCCAGCCAAATTGGTTGTGATAACCGGAGGTGAACCAGCAATGCACAATTTGAATGCCTTAGTTAATGCCTTAAAAAACATCCATAAAACAGTTGCAATTGAAACTTCTGGAACGGCTGAACTACATGGAAAAGTTGATTGGTATACCTTTTCACCTAAAAAATTCAAAGCACCAATTGAGGAAGCTTATTCAAAAGCAAACGAATTGAAAATCATTGTTTTCAATAAATCAGACCTTGCTTGGGCAGAAGAACATGCAGCGAAAGTAAATTCGGCTTGCTTGTTGTATCTCCAACCCGAATGGTCTAAACAAGAAAAAATGAAAAGTGAAATTGTTGCATACGTAAAAAATAATCCGAAATGGCGTATTTCACTGCAAACACATAAATTTTTAAATATCCCGTAAATGAGAAACATTCTTTCACTCGTTTTTATTGCTTTCTTTTTCGCTTCATGCGCAGTGCAAGCGCAAGGTTACACGACTAAAAATAAAAAAGCAATTGCTTACTTCAAAAAAGCAATGGCAGCTCCAATAAATAAAAAACCAGGAGAATTAGCTACAAAAGCCGACTTTGAAAACGGTCTAATTCAAGCAGAAAAAGCTGTAGAAAAAGACCCGAATTTTATTGAAGCTCACCTACTTGCTGGAGAATACAGCGAATACTTAAAGAAAAATGAAAATGCAATTTCTCATTATCAAAAAGCAATTCAAATAGATCCGCGACATACAAAAACAGGAACAACTTACATGTATTTAGGGAACTTGCTCTACATGGAAGGCCAATTTAAAGAAGCCATTGCAGTGCTTCGCGAAGTGGAAAAATGTGCAAATGTTGCCCCACAATCTACAACAGATGTAAATAAACTCATTGCAAATTCTGAATTTGCGTTAAGTGCTATGCAAAATGCTGTTTCAGTTACGCCCGTAAACATGGGTCCAGCCGTAAACACCAGCGATGCAGAATATTTCCCGACAATTACCGTAGATGGAGAAACATTTCTTTTTACCCGCAGATTTGAAGACAAACGACTAACCGGACCCATGAAGGAACAAGAAGATTTCTTTGTTACACAACTCGTAAACAACCATTGGACCGTTGCCGAGCCCATGCCTGTAAACATAAATACGCTTCGAAACGAAGGCGCACCAACCATTTCAGCAGACGGGAGATCGTTGGTTTTTGTTGCTTGTTCCTTCGGAGACTTTCAAGATTATGGAGAAAACCGCTCAGGAAAAGGAAGTTGCGACATGTTTATTACTAAAAAAGTGGGAAGTCGTTGGTTAGACCCTGTTAATTTACCTGGTGGAGTAAACACGCAAGTTTGGGAATCTCAACCATCTATTTCAGCAGATGGTAAAACAATTTATTTTGTCCGCAGAGCCCGCACAAGAGGTGGTTTAGACGACAGTGATATTTTCACAGCTACGCTTCAAGAAGATGGAAATTGGTCGGCTGCAACTCGCCTACCTAGTACAATAAACACTTCATTTATGGAAGAATCGGTTCTGATTCACCCAGATGGAAAAACATTGTATTTTGCCTCAAACGGGCATCCGGGATTGGGTGGATTAGATATTTATGTTGCTCGAATGGATGAAAATGGAATTTGGGGGAAACCTGAAAATTTAGGTTACCCGATTAATTCTCCAAACGACGAGAACTCGCTGCTCGTAAATGCAGAAGGCGATTTGGCTTTCTTTGCATCTGACAGACCGGGTGGATATGGAAAATTAGATATTTATTATTTCGAGTTACCTGAGAAATTTCGTCCAATAAAAACACTTTACTTCGAGGGTTTGGTTTTCGATTCGGAAACAAAAAGACCAATTCCAGGTAAATTTTCACTCGTAGATTTGAAAACGGGCAAAGAAGTCATAAAATCTGAAGCAGATCAGTTAAATGGAACGTTTACTGTTTCGCTTCCCGTTGGGCGTGAATATGCCTTAAGTGTTTCCTATCCAGGATATGCGTTTTATTCGCAAAATTTTAACATGACCGTGAAAGAAAACCAAGAAGTAGTTCACATGGATGTACCTTTAAATCCATTGTCTTCTGGCGGAACAGTAGAATTGGAAAATGTTTTCTTCGATTTAGCAAAAGCAACTCTTCGTCCTGAATCATTTATCGAATTGAACAAATTGCGCGATTTCCTAGTTGTAAATCCGACGGTGAAAATAAACTTAGGCGGACATACGGATACGCGAGGAGATGCGGCTGAAAACTTAAAACTTTCAGATGCACGTGCAAAAGCGGTGGTTGATTATTTGATTGCACAAAAAATAGATCCGAAGCGTTTAACTTCGAAAGGTTTTGGCGAAACGCTTCCTAAAATAGCTGACGAAGAAATTGGCAAATTGGCAACAGAAGCTGAAAAAGAAAAAGCGCACCAACAAAACCGTAGAACGGAATATACTATTGTAAAATGATGCACTTCTTCCGTTTAATTAGACCCCTCAACTTATTCGTAATCGCTTTGATTATGTATAGTTTGCGGTTTTATTATGTGAGTAAAGGTGGTTTGATGACAAATTTACACAATTCAAATCCATACATTTTAGAGCAGTTTTCATTCTTTTTACTCGTTTTTTCAACAGTTCTAATTGCAGCTGCCGGAAACATTATTAACGATTATTTCGATGTAAAGGCTGATAAAATCAACAAACCTCACAAAGTTATAATAGGAAAATTCATCAAACCAAGACATGCAATTGTATGGCATTGGGTGTTAAATTTTATTGCTTTTTCTATTGCATTGTATTTATCGATTGTATTCAGATCCTTTTGGTATGTTTTCATTCATCTATTGAGTATTAACCTTTTGTGGCTTTATTCAATGCGCTTGAAACGTAAATTTTTGATCGGCAATATTGTGATCTCACTTCTAACAGCTTTAGTTCCCATTTTAGCAGGAATATATTTGAATCAGGTGTTTTCTGACCAGCGAGATTATTTACCAGCTGCTTGGTCAGAACATAACTACTTTAGTCAAGATGAAATGAAATTAGTTGTCGTTTGCATTTTTGCTTCATTTGCTTTTTTTATTAATCTAGCTCGAGAAATCATTAAAGATGTGGAAGATGTGGAAGGTGATAAATTACTCAAAGCGAAAACCTTACCCCTGATTTTAGGCGAAAGAAAATCGCGAATTATAGCATTGTTAATTATCGTTTTCATTATTTTATCTTCTATTTTTGGTTTAATAAATTTTACTGGTGAATTAGTAGTAAAATTGAGATCAATAGATTATATTCTTTTCAGTACAATTGCCTTTTTCCTCTTTCTCGCTCTTTTCTTCTTGCGCAGTTCAGAGCGCAAACAACTCAAGTTTGCTGATAGAAGTTTAAAAGTTGCAATGGTTCTTGGATCGCTTTTACCTTTAATTTGGTCACTTATTGCTTCAAACGCATGAAATTAGTTTTAGGTTCGGGTTCGCCCCGAAGAAAAGAATTACTAGCAGGTTTGGGCTTCACTTTTGAAATTAGAACAAAAGAAACAGACGAATCTTTTTCAAACGAAATGCCCGTAGAAGAAGTTCCTGTATATCTCGCAAAGAAAAAAGCAATGGCACTTCAGCTCGAATTAGCCAATGATGAAGTTCTCATTTGCGCTGATACCGTTGTGATTTTAAATGGCGAAATTTTAGGTAAACCTTCATCCCGAGAAGAAGCAATCCAAATGCTGAAAACTTTATCTGAACAAACTCACGTTGTGATAACTGGGGTTTTTATTCTGAACAAAGAATTTGAAAAGCTTTTTTCAGATAGAACGGAAGTCACTTTTGGCAAATTATCAGTCACTGAAATCGAAAACTACATCGATAGACACAAACCCTACGACAAAGCAGGTTCATACGGCGTTCAAGAATGGATGGGCTATGCAAAAGTGGTTCACATGAACGGAACGTATACGAATGTAATGGGCTTGCCAACGAATAAAGTGTATAATGCGTTGTCTACTATTCTAAACAAAAAACAGAATTAAAATTCTTTTAACTTTTTGATTAAACGGTATTAATTCTTGATTCAATATCATTTCAAATTTAATTTCTTTGCGTAACTTCGAGCAAAACTATACAAATGAAAAAACTTATATTCTCCTCCCTCCTTTTCCCTTTGTCTCTTTTTGCACAAAAAGAAAATGGCACGTGTTCTCAGTATAAAAGCAATAGAACGCACCAAGCAAAAAGTAACACTTTCTCTCAAGGTCAGATTGCAGAAACTGAAAAATACGATGTTCACTACTATTTCCTAGACTTGAACATGACCAATACAGTTACAACTTTATCAGGCTCTGCAGAAATGCACGCAACAGCAAACGCAACACTCGATTCAGCATTGTTGGAATTCTATCCAACTTTCGTTATTTCTTCAATTGAAGTAGATGGCATTCCGGTTGGCTATTCACGTGTGAACTCAGCCTTGAAGGTTCCTGTGAATAAATTTGACGGTCAAAATTTTAAAGTAAAAGTAGCTTACAGCGGAACACCTCCAACAGGTGCAACAAACCCACTTGGCGGTGGAGGAATGACAAATGACAATTCTCCATCTTGGGGAAACCTCGTAACTTGGTCATTGTCAGAACCCTTTTCAGCATATGAGTGGTTTCCAGTTAAACAACATTTAAAAGACAAAGCAGACAGTTCTGCATTCTGGATTACTGTTCCTATAGCTTGTAAAGCAGGATCGAATGGTGTGTTAGAAAACATTACAGATTTTGGAAATGGAACACATCGTTTTGAATGGAAACACCGTCATCCGATCGATTATTACTTAATTTCAGTTGCTGTTGCAGAATATGTAGATTATACGATTACTGCAAACCCAGTTGGTTATCCGCCAGTTACGATTCAAAATTACATCTACAACAATCCGGCAACATTGCCTAATTTTCAGGATGAAATAGATGAAACGGCTGATTTCATTGAACTTTTTTCAGAATTATTTGGAATGTATCCGTTTACAGATGAAAAATACGGTCACTGCATGGCGCCACTTGGTGGAGGAATGGAACACCAAACCATGACAACTCAGGGTTTCTTCGAACGCTCGTTAACAGCACACGAATTGGGTCATCAATGGTGGGGAGATAATGTTACTTGTGGTTCTTGGGCAGATATTTGGGTGAACGAAGGTTTCGCTTCTTATTCTGAATATTTGATGTTACAAAACTTGTATCCTGGAGATGAAATTACACAAATGCAAGATGTGCACTCGAATATAAAATCTCAACCTGCGGGAAGTGTATGGTGTGAAGACTCTTTGAACGATGGAAGTATTTTTAGTTCGCGTTTGACTTACGACAAAGGTTCGGCAATTATTCATACCATTCGTTACATGATGAACAATGATTCCTTGTTTTTTGCTACACTAAAATTATATCAACAAACCTATGCAGACGGAACTGCAATTGGAAACGATTTCTTTCAAATTGCACAAGATGTAAGTGGAATTGATTTTACAAATTTTGCTCAAGAATGGTATTATGGCGAAGGTTTCCCAACATATTCTGTAGTTTGGAATACGGTTGGTTCTGAATTATTGGTAAAAATTACGCACACAACTTCTGCTAGTGGTGTTACACCCACATTCACAAACCCAATAGATTTAAGAATTAGCAGAACGGCCTTGCCTGATACAATAATTCGTTTCAACATTACAGACAACCTAGACGAATTTGTTCTTCCAAACGCAGCAAACGTTTCGAATATTGTTTCTATTGACCCTAACAATTGGGTGGTAAATAGTACTGGAACAATTGTAAAAAACACAAATTATTTATCTGTTGAGGAAGCGTTTGAATTGAAAGATGTTGTTTCAATTTACCCCAACCCGAGCAACGGAATAACGCGCATTGAAACTAATTTTGAAGGGTTGAATGAATTAGTTGTTGTTGACACGAAGGGAAGAGTTTCTAAACAGCTCGAATTTGAAAACGCTATAGATTTGAATTTAACATACGAAGTTTCGGGTGTTTATTTAATTCAGGTTCAAAATAAAAAAACGGGCCAAGTAGCGAGAAGAATCTTCAAGAAAATATAATTCCCTTACAACTCAGTTCGGTTTTGAGAGCAATTTCTAACATACAAATTCGGTTCACGAAAGTACTTTTTTCGAGTGTTGTTTTTGGATGTTGAAGATTGTTCTCCATTCGGTGTGACGCTGAAAGGTAGGAATCTTAAGAAAACTGGTTTAGCTGATGAGTTCCGTTTTGGTTTCCAAAATACGGAAAAAGATGATGAAGTTACTGGTGAAGGCAATAGTTATACAACTGAATTTAGACAATATGACCCTCGTTTAGGGAGGTGGTTATCACTTGACCCTATTTTAAAAGAACATAGAAGTCCTTACGACGGTTTTAATAATAATCCAATTATTTTTATTGATCCTCGTGGAGATGATGATTATTATAATTCTGATGGTTCTTACAATAGAAAAATGAGTAAACAGTTTAATAATAATGGATCACATAATATCTATGTTTTATCTCCTGACGGTAAATCAAAAACTCTTCTTGCAGATATGCCAATAAAAACTGAATCAGAAAAAAATGTTTTTGAAAAAGTCGTAAGTGGTTATGCACGTAAAGCAGGTGTTAGTGGTAAAGTAAGAATGGGCTATATTTCAGAAGAGAAGAAAAAAAATGCTGAAGCTTACACTCTATCGAAAGAAGTGTTTGTTAATAATAGAACAGGCGTTAGTGACGATTTATCAGATTATCATAAATTGGAAAATGTTTTTTATCATGAAAAATTACATCAAGATGATCAAAAACAAGATAAAAATTATCCTGAAAATACATTCGAAGGTTTATATAGACATGCAGAGATTTATACCAAGCAAATAGAACACAGTTCTTTTAAAAGAACTACTGATGATTTTAAAGGTGGAACAATCCGAGGTTTAGCAAGGGAAATGCAAGTATCATTAAATAAAACAATTGATGGTTCGTTTGACCCTGAGGGAGATAGAAAAAAAGTTCTAGATTTAGTAGATAAATTCAATAGTGGTTCAGGAAAAAAATATGGTTATCAGATGGTAGTAAAAGCTTCTGGAATGGGTGAGACAGCTACTTATAGTGTTCAGGCAGTAAAAATTAAAAAATGAGGTTGATTTATTTGCTGGTATTTATTTTTATTCTTGCCAGCTGTTCGCAAAATAAAAGAGAAAAATTCGAAGTTAGTTTAGAGAAAGAGTGGAAACTTATTTCTATAAATGGTAAGAAAAATCTTCTTCCCGAAAATAGATACTTCATAGTATTTCACAAGAATGAAACTTATGATATTTATTCTAAGTTAAACGAAGTTAAAATCTATTCTGAGTCTGATAATATTTATATTCAAAAATGGGGCTTCATAAACGATTCTGCTTTTACTTTTGCTGCATATCCAAACTTAAAATTGATTTCAATAAATGAGAGTGAATTAATATTTATGTATGAAAAAATGAAATACGAATTTAGGGTTATAAGGTCTTCTGCCTCCTCATCACAGAAGGTAAAAACATAAAAACTAAAAAAGAGCTTTATTTCAAGCTCTTTTTTGTTTAGAATATATCATCATGGCTGCCCATTCTAACTAATGTTATAACTTTGTTTTCATCGTCCTGAAGCCAAATCAGCAACCAGTCTGGTTTGATATGACACTCCATAAATCCCTTATAATGCCCCTTAAGTGTATGTGGTTTATATTTTTGTGGAAGTTTTCCTGTCGCTTCTAAAATAGAAACACAGTCAATAAACAAACTTATGTCGTACTTTTTCTTTTTGTAGCGTTTAAAATCTGATTTAAATCCTGAGTCGTATTCGAGCGTATACATTTAATCTTCAAGTTGTTTAAGCAAATCATTGACACCACTTGTTTTGATTGTGTCTCCTGATTTTGCTCTTTTCATTGCCTTTAAAGTTTTGGAGTTAGGAATATTGTCCTCGACAATTTGTACGAAGGGCAATGTTTTTACATATTCCAAAAATGCTTTTGCAACTTTGCTATTGTCTTTTATTGCTATCTGAACCATTTTGAGTGATTTTCACAAAGGTACATTTTTCAAGTTTAATAAAAAAACAAATTGAAATATTCCTCCCTACGGGCGGATTTTCGATCTTCCGCCTCCTCATCACAGAAGGTAAAAACATAAGAGCGAGTGCAACTCGTGATTCCAATTGTATAACAAGTGTGGCGATTCTTACAGAGTCGCCACACTTGTTTTTAGCGTTCAGCTTGTCTTCTATGTAACTAGTAGTTTTAAGTAGGAATTTCGTTTAGATAAAGAAAGATTTAGTTCTCTTCAAGCTCTTTTAAAACTCCATAAATTAAATCAGACTCAAATCCCCTACTCGCTAAAAAACGAAACAACTTTGCTTTTTTTGTAAAGCTATTTTTCTCCGACTTTAATTCGTTCCATTTACGGTTAGCAATTTTTTGGAAAATTGCTTCGTATACATCCAAATCAATTCCTTTTAACGCATTTTCAATTAAGTTAGAATGAAGAAACTTCGCTTTTAATGCCTGCTTAATTTTTATTCGTCCCCAATTCTTGATGCGCAGCTTACCAGAAACATACGATTCAGCAAAACGACCCTCATCTAAGAATTTATTTTCAATTAAATGAATAATAATGTCTGCTTTTCTTTCTTCTGAAATATCAAAAAGACGAAGTTTTGTTTGCACTTCAAAATGACAGCGATCTTGGTATGCGCAATAAGCTTCCAATTTTAATTTCGCTTCTATAAAAGAATTGCTCCCTGACATATCAGAGAGCAATTTCGTTATTATTTTTATCCAAGAAGGAATATTGAAGTAAATGATTGGAGCTAACTCCGCGCACATCTACCCATTTTTTATATTTCATGAACCATTTCCATCTTTTAGATAGAAAGCCCTGCTTAAAATAAGCTTCAATATATGGGTGAACAAGTAAAGTTAATTTTGCTTCTTTTCTATCTGTTAATAAAAAGTTGAGGTTTGTTTCAATTTCTTCAGTGAATAGAATTGAAGCTGTAATTTCGCCAGTTCCGTTACAAGTAGGACAAGCCTCACTTGTGTTGATATCAGTTTCAGGACGAACACGTTGGCGTGTAATCTCAATCACACCAAATTTACTTGGAGGCAAAATATTGTGTTTTGCACGATCAGACTTCATCAGTTCTTTCATCTTTTCAAAGAGAATCTTGTTGTTCTCTCTGTCGTGCATGTCAATAAAATCTACACAAATAATTCCACCCATATCGCGCAACTGCAAAACCCTTGCAAGTTCTTCGGCTGCTTCCAGATTGGTTGATAATGCGTTCGATTCTTGTCCTTCTGCTCCTTTACGGTTACCGCTATTCACATCCACAACGTGCATTGCTTCTGTATGTTCAACAATTAAATAACCTCCAGATGCTAGCGGAACTTTTTTTCCAAACATAGTTTTGATTTGCTTGTTAATTCCGAATCTCTCAAAAATGCTGAGTTTACCGTCGTAGAGTTTCAGTATTTTCTCTCTACCTGGCGCAATTCCGGAAATATATTCTTTTAATTCGTCTAAAAGTTTCGAATCGCTGACATGAATATTTGTAAAATCTGCATTCAATAAATCGCGCAAAATAGAAGATGTTTTGTCTATTTCACCTAAAACACGGCGAGGTGGTTTAGCAATTTTTAAATTATCGTGCATTGTTTTCCACTTCTCCATTAAATTTCGGAGATCTTGGTCTAAAGCTTCCACTTTTTTGTGCTCGGCAACAGTTCGAATAATTACGCCAAAATTCTTTGGTTTAATATTGTCCATCAACACACGCAAACGATCTCGTTCTTCTTGAGTTTTGATTTTCTGAGAAATCGAAATTTTATCTGAAAAAGGAACAAGAACCAAATAACGACCTGCAAGTGTAATTTCAGCGCTTAAACGCGGACCTTTACTTGAGATTGGTTCTTTTGCAACTTGAACCAAAATTGGAGCAGAAGTTGAAAGAATATCTGTTACTTTTCCATCTTTCTCGATGTCTTTTTCCGATTTGAAATACTGTAAATCGGCAACATTTTGCTTTCCGTGAAGGGTTTCGCGAGTGAACTTATCCAATGATTGGAACTGAGGTCCCAAATCTAAGTAGTGTAGAAATGCATCTTTTTCGTAACCTACGTCTACGAATGCAGCATTCAAACTAGGCACCACTTTACGAACTTTACCTAAGTAAATATCACCAACTGCAAAGTCGGTGTTTCCTTGTTCTTGGTGCAACTCAACGAGCTTCCCATCACGTAATAAAGCTAGCCAGACGCCACCCGGACGACTGTCAACAACTAGTTCTAAACTCACGGATGTATAATTAGAAAGTGACTAAAAACAGAAAAAACTTAGCGAAAATAGAATTCACTAAGCCTTCTCTTTAAATAACTTTGAAGAATTATTTTTTCTTCTTGTGACGGTTTTTTCTTAATCGTTTCTTGCGCTTGTGAGTCGCCATTTTATGTCCTTTTCTTTTTTTACCGCTTGGCATAGCAATTATATTTTATGATTAATACTCTAATATTTCTTTTTAAAATGCTTTCAAAAAAAGCACTCCTATCGCTAAATAGGAGTGCAAAGATATACATTTAATTTAAAAATGAACGATTTAACGCTCCCTTTTTAATCCAAATTAAAATTTTACTTAACGATTTGTTTGTTTTTAACTTCGTCAACGAAAGTTTTTGCTGGTTTAAATGCTGGAATGTTGTGTGCAGGAATAATGATTGTTGTGTTTTTAGAAATGTTACGACCTGTTTTCTCAGCACGTTCTTTAACGATGAAGCTACCAAAACCTCTCAAATATACATTCTGACCCTTTGTCAAAGATGTTTTAATTGATGTCATAAATGCTTCAACAGCTTTCTGAGCCTCATTTCTTTCCAATCCTGTACCTTCTGCAATTTCCGCAACGATGTCTGCCTTTGTCATCTTTTTTTATTTTAATTTATTTTTAAACGTGTGATTTCGAGGGTGCAAAGGTAATTAGTCAAAATCGATTATTTTTGCTTTCTGAAAAAAAAAACTAAAAATTTCCGCAAATGACTGATTTTCTTCTACAAACGCTCAATTGGTACAGACGAAACAAACGTGATTTACCTTGGAGAGATACAAAAAACGCTTACTTTATTTGGTTATCAGAAATTATTCTACAACAAACACGTGTTGAACAAGGGCTTTCCTACTTTTATAAATTCACTTCCGAATTTCCAACCGTTCAAGATCTTGCCAACGCAGATGAGGAAGAAGTATTGAAATTGTGGCAAGGTTTGGGCTATTATTCCAGAGCTCGAAATTTGCACGCAACAGCAAAAATTATTTCAACAAAATACAAAGGGAAGTTTCCAAACACGCTCAAAGAAATTGAAGAATTGAAAGGAATTGGACCATATACTGCAGCTGCAATTGCATCTTTCGCCTTCGATTTGCCACATGCTGTTGTTGATGGAAATGTTTACAGAATATTGAGTCGTTATTTCGGAATTGAAACGCCAATAGATTCAACAACAGGAAAAAAAGAGTTTTTTGAATTGGCAAACTTATTAATCCCGAAAGAAAATGCTGCCGAATTCAATAAAGCAATAATGGAATTTGGAAGTCAATATTGCAAACCATCCAAACCCGATTGTCTAAATTGTGTTCATTTCGCAAATTGTGCATCTGGAAAAACGGGTAAACATGCAGAATTGCCTATAAAATTGAAGAAAACGAAAGTGCGCGACCGTTATTTTCATTACTTACATATTCGAACTGAAAACAGAATTTGTTTAACAAAACGCGGACCGAAAGACATTTGGGAAAATCTTCACGAACTTCCGCTCATTGAAACAGATTCAAATCAAATTCCAACAAATGAACTATTTGCAGATTTCGAATTGAATTATTCATGTAAACATCTATTAAGCCATCAACGAATTCATGCGTTTTTCTATCACACGAAGCAGAATAAAAAATATATTTCACTTTTTAACTCAGTTGAACTAACTCAACTCGAAACCCTTGCAATACCTCGATTAATTGATAAATATTTCGAAGAAATGTAGTTCGCTATTTTATTTTTGACGAAACTTTTATATATTTGTGATAATAAACTCAACAAGATGGCCGGAAGTGTAAACAAAGTAATATTAATAGGAAACGTAGGTAGAGATCCAGAAATTAGAAGATTAGAAAACGGAATTGTAATAGCAAGTTTTTCAATTGCAACATCAGAAACATATCTCGATAAAACTACAAACGAGCGAAAAGAAAACACAGATTGGCACAACATAGTGATGTATCGTGGCTTGGCTGAAATAGCCGAGAAATATGTTCACAAAGGCGATAAATTATATGTTGAAGGCAAACTTAGAACACGTTCTTGGAACGATTTAAACGGAAATCCGCGCTACACAACAGAAGTTGTTACAGAAGAAATGACAATGCTATCTCCGAAAAGAGATAGTTCAACACCAACAAATCCGTATCCACAACAAAGTCAAAGCGAACCGCAAAGTCCAATGAATGGAATTTCGCAAGACTTACCTCCTGGATTAGACGATGTTGACCCAAGCGACGTTTTACCTTTTTAATCAATCAAATGAAAGCAATTCCACTACTTTCCCTCTTCATTGGTGTATTTCTTTTTTCATGTGGTGAGGAAAAAAACAATCCAAAACCACCCACTTATTTTCGAACAGATTTACCGAAACAAGAATACAGAAAAATAAACTCTTCACGAATGTATTCGTATGATTTATCGAATGTGTTTAGTGTAAAAGATGTTACTTTTCGGAGCGAAAAAACAAATCATCAAGAAATAACTTTGGGAAAACTGAATGGTATTCTTTATTTGAATTACTATCCTACTCCAAACAGAGATTCGTTGGTTCGTTACATAAATTTATCGAACGATAAAGTGGATGAGCACCAAGTGAGAGCTAGTAAAATAGTTGATCAGACATTTTTGTTTCCTAAAAAGAAAGTTTATTGTACACTTTTTGAATTACAAGGAAACGTGGCTACAAATTTTCAGTTCTACATTACAGATTCTTCAAGTAATTTTCTAAGAGGAGAATTATTGATGAATTGTAGTCCGAATTACGATTCGCTTCGCCCAGTTTTGAGTTACATTCGAAAAGACTTGGAACATTTGATAGAAACGTTTGAGTGGAAAAAAGGAAATTGAAAATTTAAAAGGGAAAATTTAAAAAAGATTTTCAATTTTCCCTTTTAAAATTATTTATTGTAAACCGTTGATTTCTCCAATAAAATAATCTGCTTTCTCGTCCATTACGGTTCTAATTGCAGGATAATCTTTTTTCGATTTCGCTTGGTGAATTTTTGATAAAGTATCATCACCAAAAACCAATACTTCTTCAATTAATTTTTCTGTTACTTCCGTTTTAGTTTCGTTGTATAACTGAATGCTGAAACATTCGTCGATTACGTCAACGATTAATGCATTCAACTGTTTTTTAATTACTCTTTTACTAGCCATTTTTATTTTCTCTTAAATATTTGTGCAAATTTAGGGAAATTACCTCAGATTTAGCATTAATTTCGTGGAATGCTTTTCGCGATTGTAGATATTGAGACCACAGGCGGTTCGACTAAGACATCGAAAATAACTGAAATAGCTATTTTTAAGCACAATGGTCTTGAAATTATCGATTCATACGAAACACTTTTAAATCCAGAAATAGAAATTCCAGAGTTCATTGTTCGCTTAACAGGAATTAGTGACCGAATGGTAAAAGATGCGCCCAAATTTTACGAAGTAGCAAAAGAAATTGTCGAATTCACAAAAGACTGTGTGTTCGTGGCGCACAATGTTGGTTTCGATTATGGGATTGTTCGAAAAGAATTTAAGAGCTTGGGATTTGATTATCGTTTGCCGCATTTGTGTACGGTTCGTGCTGCACGCTATGTGATTCCTGGACATGATTCGTATTCTCTCGGAAAGTTGAGTCGCGCACTTGGAATTAAAATTACAGGCAGACATAGAGCCGGAGGTGATGCAGAGGCAACTGCACATTTGTTTACATTGTTACATAAAACAGATACAAATGGCTTAAAAACATTTATTCAGCAAGAAATTAATCCGAAAATTTTACATCCGAATTTAGACACGGAACAAATTGAAGAGATTCCGTCTAAAACCGGAGTTTATAAGTTCTACGATGATGCAAATCAATTAATTTACATTGGGAAAAGTAAGAATATTCGTTCGCGTGTGGAACAACATTTGCGCAATAGTAAAACCATTCGCGCTGAAAAAATGCGAACAGAAATTTCACGAATTGAATTTGAATTAACTGGTTCTGAATTAATTGCTTTGCTATACGAATCTGAACTCATAAAAAGACACAAACCGCTTTATAATAGAGCACTTCGAAAAACAAAATACAGCTACGGAATTTTCACTTACGAAGCAGAGAACGGATACAAAAGAATTTATATTAATCTTTTATCTAAAACAAATGAGCTTCCACTTACCACTTTTAGCAGTAGAAATGAAGCAACGGACTATTTACATTTTATCTCAGAAAAGCATCAATTGTGTAAAAAGTATTTAGATCTTGAAAAAACGAGTTCGGGTTGTTTTGGCTATCAGATTAAAAAATGCCACGGAGCGTGTGTTGAATTAGAAAGTGCTGCCGACTATAATTTACGTGTGTTAGAATTTGAGCAAAATTTAACTTTTGATAATGAGGAGTTTTTTATTGTTGAGCCGGGTCGCTCGAAAGGTGAAAAATCGATTATTTGGATTGAAAAGGGATCGTATAGAGGTTTTGGCTATGTTCCATTTTATGCATTGAAAGAGAATGCAAAAAGGTGGAGTCAATTTGTAGATTTACGACCTGAAGACAAAGATTCTCGAACAATTTTGCGTTATTTCTTACGTAAGAACACTGATATACAAAAGAAAGTGATTAAAGAGAAAAAGAAGTGATTTCGACTCTAATAAGTATTCTTTTTTAATTCACTACAAATTTTCCAATCTTCTAATTTTCTAATCTTTTAAATTAAAGCTCAACCGTTCATCAAACCACCAGTATGAATAAATAAAACGTTTATTTCATGTACTAATTCTTGATCCTTTGTTTTCATCCATTCCCACATTGCGTAAAACGTTTTGGCGGTATACACTTTATCAAGAGGCAGTTGAAACTCATTAAAAACCCAAGTTTTAAAGTTCAAAAGATTTTCGTTTACTTTTCCGTACCCACCAAAATGGGCATCGTTGTGCACACTAACTTGAAGCAATAGTTCTTCAATAAATTCTTTGTCTAATAAAAAATAATACAGAAGTTTTCTCATAGCTTCTATTACATCATATCCTTTAAGCGATGAAACTACATGAAGTTGTGTTTTAGCGTTCAGTCCGGCTAAAATTCCACATGCTGTTGTTCCGGTTCCGAAAGACACAAACACATGATTTGGAGTATTTTGCCATTCTTTCACACTTTCTTGGCAGCCAACTATTCCATGAAAATTTGCTCCTCCTTCAGGTACAAACAAAAAACTGGGGTAGCGTTCTTTCCATTCTTCTTGCGTCATTTTTTCATTCCTGTCGCCGTAATTCGTTCGCGAAACAAAAATGAGTTCCATTCCTAATTCTGAACAGCGAATTAAGTTTGAATTACTTATTGATGTTAATTCTTCCCCGCGCACAATTCCGATAGATTTAAGACCAACTAAATTACAAGCTGCAGCGGTTGCTAATAAATGATTTGAAAAAGCACCTCCAAATGTTACAATTCCCTCTTTTTTGAGTTGAACTGCATTTTCGATGTTGTATTTTAGTTTTCGGAGTTTGTTACCCGAAATTTCAGGGTGAATTAAATCGTCTCGTTTTATGAATAATTTCAAATTTTTAAATCCTGATGAACTTAAATTCAACTCTTCTTCACTAGAATTTAAAAGCAACTCATTGAGCTTCATTCTTCGGATATGTTTCTTCTATTTGTATGCCTTTCTCTGGAAAACGGCCTTTGAATTGAGCTAAAATGACTTTGATTTTTAATATATCAGCATCCGGATTTCCAGAGGGTTCAATTTTAGAATGGAAACCCCCTTTTTTATTTTTGTAATCTATGTAACCAATATAGATAGGAACTTGAGCGTTTTGAGCAATGTAGTAAAATCCTTTTTTCCAATTTGGATTATAGCTTCGGGTTCCTTCTGGGGTGAAAACCATGAAACAAGAATCGTTACTAGCAAAATAATCTACTGCAAACTGCGTAATATTATTTTTTTGCTTTCTATCTACTGGCACGCCGCCCATTCTTTTGAGAAAAAAGCCAAAAGGAAAGAAAAACAATTCTTTTTTAATTAAAAATTTAGCTTTCACTCGGTATTGTCTGAAGGCAATAAAACCAATCACAAAATCCCAGTTAGAGGTGTGAGGCCCCATAACTACAACTGCTTTTTTAACATCAGTTGGTGTTGTTTTATCTATTTTCCAACCCAATAGACTTAAAATCCAAAAACAAAATTTTCCCATGGTACAAATATACGCAAGCATTTTTCAACTATCTTTAAGCCATGCAAAAAACAAAAAAAATAGGTTTAAGCTTATTGATTCTTTTTTTAGGGGGAATTGGCTTAGTAATATTGAGTATATCAGACCTTTTGCGACCTTCAAATTCTGAGTTAAAAGCACCCATTCCAACTCAATACGATTGGGCTATTCGAATAGATGCCTCCACTTTTGTGAAGGAAGAATTGTATACTATTTTATTTAAGTCAAAAGACGAGCAGCTTCTCAAACAGTTGGAAACATTATTTGATCGAAAATGGAAAAGTAAGGGCAAAAAAGGGCAATTATATATTGATTATCAGAATGATATAGTTTTTTATCAAAAAACAGAAAGCGGAAATGTTTTCAATGGAATTATTGTACAAACGATTCGTCCGGATAAATGTTTAGAAAACATTACCGCTTATTTACAAGAAAATCAGAGTGCAAAAATTGAAGATCATTCATTAATAATTCTTACTCAAACTGTAGGAAACAAAATTCCAAAACAAAAATTAAACGAACTTGTAAGTAGATTTTCTTCAAATGAAAAACAAGTTTTTTTAGTAGCAAAAGATTTAAACCGACGCAATTTATTGGAATTGAATATTAATAAATTGACAAGTATTGAAGAAATAAAGAACCTACAAATTGGTATTTACAGTGAAAATAAAAGCTTAACGTTTAATGGGAATTTTACTGCAATTGAAAATGAAAATGAAAAGACGAATACTTCTTTGTATTCAATTTCGGGAAAAGGAATGAAAATTTATTCTCATGTAATTCCGAAAATGGTTAATGACAGTATTTTGAATTTTTTTAAGTTGAAAGATTTGACTAAAATAACTGGTTTGTCTGTTGATTACCAGGGTGTTTTCATGGATGATGCTGTGGCAGGAATGTATAGTCAGGCAAACTACACCCCCATTCCTTTATTAAATTCAGTTTTGGAATTTGAGAAGCCAATTACTGTTGCGCAATTAACTGCAAATTTATCAAAAGAATTATATAGAACAGAAGGCAAAATAACATTCACTAAAGCTGTTTATTTCGTGAAACAAATAGATGAAAAATCTATATTTATTGGCTTAAATCCGGAAACTGTAAAAAAGAAAATTCAAAAAGATTATTTCTATATGGGTGGAGATTTTTCTAGTTTATTTAATCTAAAAGCCACTTATTTTATTACCGCTTTTTTTGAAGCTATGTCGCCTGTTAAATCTTCAAAAGAGTTTCTAAGTAAAACTAAAAACATAGAATTTACAGCAAACAAGAAGGGTGAAAAAGGAAAAATAACGGGGCAATTTTTATTTAAAGACGAAAACCAACCTTTAAATGAAATAACTAAATTAATGCTCGGATTAGGTATTATTAAATAACTATGAACTTTTTATTAATTGCGAATGGAGCTCCATGTTCAGAGCATTTCTTGATAAAGGAATGTAAATGGGCAACAAAAATAATTGTGTTAGATGGAGCCTACAATTGGTTCAAGGAATTTAATTTTTCATTCGATTACTTATTAGGTGATTTTGATAGTATCAACAACGAATTATTCGAAACAAAGTATAGCTTTGAAAAAGTTTTTCGACCAGATCAAAATTCAACAGATTTAGAAAAAGGAATTGATTTTGCTATTGAAAACAAAGCAACTAAAATTCGTATTATAAACGCTACTGGTAAGCGAATGGACCATACATTTGCGAATATCTCACTTTTACATAAATATGCTGCAGATATAGCAATTAAAGACGAACATTCAGTTATTTATCGATTACCAAAAGTATTTAAACACACTTTTCAAAAAAACCAGATTATTTCTTTGTTACCGATAGGAATTGTTACTGGCATTGAGACAACAAATTTAAAATATCCTTTGAAGAATGAAAGTTTAGAACTTGGTTTAAGGAACGGAAATAGTAATGAGGTTATTGAAACTGGTTTGGTTTGTATTTCTTATTTAAGTGGCTGTTTGTTGTTGATGGAATGCTGGGATTGATTAAAAATCGACTTAATTCTAGGAACCGAGTGCTTTAAAAGCACTCAGTCCTCTAGGAATAATAAACTCAATAAAATTTTCTACTATTTAAACAAATTCAAATGACCATGAATTAATTTTCTTTCATCATTTTCACTCGTCTTAAACTCAATTCTCCAAACATACGATCCTTCTTGAACTAACATGCCTTTATAAGTTCCGTCCCAACCAATTTTATCATTTTTCGATTCAAATATTATTTCTCCCCAACGGTTAAAAATCAATAACTCAAAATCGAACGGGTCAAAACCTGATGTGAAAACAGGTTGCCATGTTTGATTAAATTCATCGCCATCAGGAGTAAACGAATTTGGAACATAATAAATTACGTCTTCACGTATTCGGATAATTTGTGTTGCTGTATCTACACAACCAGCAGCATTGGCAGCAATTAAAGTTACCTGATAACTAGAAGCTTCTGTTGCTGAATAGGTGTAAGATGGATTTTCGATTATTGACTGACCTCCATCTCCAAACAACCAGAAGTAAGTTGTTGCATTTGTAGAAGTATTAGTTAAGTTTATTTCTTGATTTTCTAAAGAAATATCATTCGGATTAGAACTAAATGAAGCGATTGGATTTGGGCTAACACAGACAATATTGTTTTGTGCAAAACTCACCAAACATCCATTCGCGTCGTTTCCAGTGAATTCAACATTCAAACAACCCGGATATACAAACGTTGCATTTGTTACATTTCCGCTAAATGTATTCCCTGGGTTGAAATTCCACTGCGCATTCGTGAATCCAGGCGCAGTGTTTGTAAAAGTTACATTTAAAGGAGAACAACCAGTAAGAACAGAAGCACTTAAAACTGGAGTTTGAGGAAGATTTATGTTTATTGTAACTTGATCTGTTCCAACACAACCTGCTGGAGTTGTTCCTGTTAATGTATAAGTTGTTGTTGCAATTGGAGAAAAAGGAGTTAAGTCTGTTACCCCATTATTCCACGTAAAAATAGTTCCTACTGGACCACTTCCCGATAATGAAAGCTGATTTCCAGCACAACTTGTTTGGTCAAATCCAGCGTTTACAATTGGAGGAGATGTAGTTGTGATGGTTCCGGTTCCGGTTGTCTGGCATCCATTTCCGTCTTCAACAACTAAATTATACGTTCCGGCTGCTAAACCAGTTATGGTTCCGCTTGCGCCAAATGTTGCGCCGTTGTCTGAACTAAATTGAAGTGCTGGTGCTCCGCTTGCTACAATTACTAACTGTCCGTCGCTTGCACCACACGCTGCATTTGTAGGTGTAACGGAGGTAATTATTGGTCCACCTGCATTTACGATGGTTCCGGTTCCGGTTGTCTGGCATCCATTTCCGTCTTCAATAACTAAATTATACGTTCCGGCTGCCAAACCAGTTATGGTTCCGCTTGCGCCAAATGTTGCGCCGTTGTCTGAACTAAATTGAAGTGCTGGTGCTCCGCTTGCTACAATTACTAATTGTCCGTCGCTTGCACCACACGCTGCATTTGTTGGTGTTACAGAGGTAATTATTGGTCCAACTCCGGCAACTAAAGTCAAAACAAATGTTTCAATACAAGCAGAATTATCTGTTGCTTGAACAGTGTAGGTTCCGGCCGGTAGACCTGTAAATGTTGCACTTGCTTGCGTAGTTACTCCACCATTAATTGAAAAGTTAAGACCTGCAATAGCACCAGTAAAAATCATAGTTGCTGCTCCATTGCTTGCTCCACATGATGGTTGAGTTAATGTTGCGTTTGTAATATCTAGTGCGCAACAAGATCCGATTGTTACAGTAACATTATCTGTTTGTGTTGTGCAACCACCCAAGTCTGTGGCTGAAAGTGTGTAAGTTGTTGTTACAATTGGACAAACATTGGGAGTTAATGTTGTTGAAGCCGTCATATTAACAGTCGGTGACCAAGTGAAATTTACTGGAGCTGTTAACTCCGGATCATTGAAAGAAATACTCCATCCACTGAAAGTGAGCGGTGCAATACATAATTCAGTATTTATTCCAGTAAATCTCAATTGCCAAGTTCCTTCAGAAGCTAAGCCATTTAAACTAGCCCATGAATTTGCAGGTGCAAAGTTTCCGTTATAAGAAGTTGCAGCACCACTCGCTATTGGAGCTCCGCCTAAAATAAAACACATATTTAAAATAGAATTTCCTGTTAGACTTCCAGTTGGAGCTAAAATAACTTGAGTTCCATTTGGGTGAACCAATGCAATTTGTACGTCAGCTAAATTCAAATTCGCACAACCAGGTCCGAAGAAAAATGATGGAATACAAACACTTGTTATTTGTGAAGTTCCATTTGTAACTGCAGTGTTTCCTAAAGTGTTTCCATTCATATTTGCTACCACAACATTTCCACCAGCGTTAATTGAACCTGGAGTAGGTGGACAAGTTTGACCAAATGCAACCGAACCTCCTGTTGGACAAGCGCAACCTCCAAAGCTAACACAAGGAAGAGTAAGTGGAGATTGTGGAGTAACAATATTTAAAGCTACTTCAGAATTTTCAAAAGTTGGACTACTGGCTTGATCTACTTGTTCGTAAGCAACACCGTTCAGATTTACGCATTGACCAGGACATAAATTCACATCAACTCCAGCATTTACAATAATTGTAGGATCTTGAACAATTAATGTATATGTTGAATTACACGTTACAGTTCCATTGGTCATTGTTGCGGTGTATGTTGTTGTGTTAGTTGGACAAACTGGAGTAGGATTTACTCCTCCACTATTCCCCATTCCGTAAGAAAAACCATCGTGTGCCCAAGTAATAGTATAAGTTGGGTCGTTCAGCGTAATAGTAATATTGTCTATTCCCCAATGATCATATTCAGCGCCAGAGACAGCATCTTGATGCCATCTTATCATTGTGCTAGAAGTCATTGCACCTGGAGGTAAAACAAAACAATATTGATTCCAGTTGGTTAATTGCGGGTCGTTTCCACCATTTGGGTCGAAATAATTAATTGTAATCCAAGTAGCTCCTCCATTTATTGAGTATTGCAAAAATACGCCTTCGTCTGGTTCGTCTGGTCCTTCACATGGCGAAGCGTCTCCTTGAACTGCAAAGCGCATTTCAAAACAAATTGTTCCACCGAGCGTAAGATTCAGTGCAACTGTTGTCATATCTCGCGGATTAACAGATGCATCGCCCATCCACATAAATTGTGAACCGTCTGGTGAGGGTTGTCCGCAGGTATTATTTGCAATTGTAACCGCTTGGGTAAACCCCCAACCTACTGGAGAACCTGAATTAAAATCTTCTTCAAATGCTGTATTTCCAGAAGCACTTCCGAAAGCGTTTAAACTCGCACAACTTCCACAAACTAGTGTGTCAACTGAAGCATAAGTATTTAAATTACACTGTGCATTCAATTGAAAACTTGAAACGAATGCCAGTAAAACAAGAGTTAAATTTTTTCTATTTTTCATTGGTTGATGATTGAGGTAGTGATTTTCCAATCTGTTAAAACTTTTTTACTTCCAGCTAGATTTGCTTTCACAAAAACACGTAAAAATTTATCTGATTCAGAAGTTAGAGAACCAGTAATAACTTGATTGGGTAAAAGAATAACTGTTTTTTGATCTGGACGAAGAATTTCTGCTGAATTCGAATAGCTTAATTCTTTAGAAATTTTTAATTCTAGAGTTGTATTTAGTTTGTTTTCAATTTGAATCAAATAATATAGATTCGAAATGTCGTTCACCACATCTTCTTTGTTCGCAGTAGAATAAGTGATTTTGTAATCTGTGGTTTCCTCTAGCGTTAGCCATTCTTGGGAATAAGAAACAACAAAAAGTTGTAAAAATAGAAGAGTAAGAAATAGTTTCATAATTCATAGCATGAGCTACAAAGATAATTCCAACTCCTCTACATAATATATAGATTTTGCTAAGTGGTAAATCTCAAAGATAAATGGCTTTTAGAAAAAAAACACATAAGAAATCAAGAAAAATATATCGATTAAGTAAACAAAGATCTTTTAAATTGTTAATTTTCTAACAGCTACTTACTCAAACTTTTCGGATTTGCGAATAACTTCACTTCTTCTCCATTTATGGTGTTTCCGCATAGAATGACTAAACGCTCAATAATATTTCTAAGTTCGCGAATATTACCAGACCAATCTGTGTTTTTCAATGCTTCGAGTGCATCATCCGTGAAATTTTTCTTCGGAATTCCGTGTTCAGCGCATACCATTGTTAAAAAATGATGTGCTAGTAATGGAATATCATTTCGGCGTTCGTTTAAGGAAGGAACGTGAATTAAAATAACAGCTAAACGGTGATATAAATCTTCACGGAAACGACCTTCTTCGATTTCTTTTCGTAAATCTTTATTTGTTGCCGCAACAATTCGCGCATCAATTTTAATGTCGCGTTCGGCACCAACTCTTTGAATAACATTTTCTTGTAGAGCACGAAGAACCTTTGCTTGTGCAGATGCACTCATGTCTCCAATTTCGTCTAAAAACAAAGTTCCGCCAGATGCTAACTCGAACTTTCCTTTTTTGTCTTTGACAGCAGAGGTAAACGCGCCTCTTTCATGTCCAAACAACTCAGATTCAATTAATTCGCTTGGAATTGCAGCGCAATTAACTTCAATGAATTGCATTTTTTTTCTATTCGAATTATCGTGTAATGAACGCGCAACAAGTTCTTTTCCTGTTCCATTTCCTCCGGTAATTAAAACGCGTGCTTCAGAAGGACCAACTTTCTCTATCATTTCTTTGATTTTGAGAATTCCATCTGTTTCGCCAATTATGGAAGAACCCTTGAAACGTTTCACCGTTGTTTTGAGTTCTTTTGTTTCCTGAACTAAAACAATTCGGTCTTTTGCATTTCTGATTGTTACGAGAATACGATTCAAATCGAGCGGTTTTTCAATAAAATCGAATGCGCCTTTTTTAATAGCTTCAACTGCTGTTTCAATATTTCCATGTCCAGAAATCATGATAACTGGCGAATCAACTTTGGCTTTATTCAACTCATCTAAGACTTCCATACCGTCCATTTGCGGCATTTTAATGTCACAAAAAATAACATCATACGAAGTGTTTTTTGCTTTATCTAATCCTTCTTTACCGTTTTCAGCTTCATCTACCTGAAACTCTTCGAATTCAAGAATTTCGCGCAAAGCTCTGCGAATTGCGCGTTCGTCGTCGATAATTAAAATTTTTGCCATGATGTATGTTTCAGATGCGAAGTTAATAAAACTATGGGTTTAGCATTTTTTGATTGATTAGTTATTTTAAAAATTGCTCAGCAATTTCTCTCAAAACACCTTCTTTTAATGAAAAAGGACATATTATGACCTGATCAATTCCAAATTTATCTAACACCCATTTGGTTTTCATAGCTGCAATTGGCGCCATTTTTCTTCGAATTGGAATAATGAACGGATGATCTTCTCGTTCTGAATGAGTAGATTTTAATGTCCAATTTAAAGTTTCAGTTAATTCTTCTTTTTCTAGGTAAATAGATTCCATTTTTGAGGGAAACACTTCATTGTGAACCATTTCATAAAAAGTTTCAAAGCTTCCGCTTGCGCCAATCAAAATAGTACAGTTTGAAAACTGTGTTAATTCGTCTGATTTTTCTTCAAACCATGCAAGTAACTTTTCACAATCTTCTTCACTTAATGGGTCTTGAAATTGGAACGATTGATAGGCCCGCGACACGCCAATATCTAAACTACACGACTGAATTTCTTCGTTTTTACTTACGCGAATAAATTCTGTGCTTCCTCCTCCAATATCCATTATTAAAGCTGGTTTATCAACTTCAACAATCCAAGTTACACCTTTATAAATTAGTTCAGCTTCTCTTTTTCCATCAATTATTTCGATTGGAATTCCGAAGCGTTCTTCTAATCGGAGAGCAAATTCTTTTCCGTTATACGCATCTCGAATGGCTGAAGTTCCAAATCCGATAGCTTTGTCTACATGAAAACTTTTTATAATCGAACTAAATTTCTCAAATGCATCAGTTGCCCTCATTTCTGCATCGGAGTGAATCGTTTTTTCATTTATACCTCCCATTCCGAGAGCTACGCCTTCTTTTGAATTATGAACGATATTAAAATTAGACGCATTTACGTCTGCAATCAATAAATTGAAAGTATTTGTTCCTAAATCAATTACAGCGATACGCATTTATTTCATTTTAATCCATTGAAAAATAGTCGATAAACGAACTGAATGACCGAACTGTAACAAACCATTTTTATAGAGACGAGCGGCAATTAGTAACATTCCAAAAGCAGAAATTAAAAGTACAAATAACGAAAGGAATAAAAAAATGCTTTCACCTGCCGGATAACCTTGAGAAAGCTTCACCATAACCACAACTGGCGAAGTAAAAGGGAAATAATGAAAGAAGGAGCTCAAATTTGAAGCGGGGTATTGGAGCGAATAATAACCAGCGTAGATAGATAAAAAGAGCAATAAAATGAGTGGAATTAAAAATTGCTGTCCATCTGATTCTGAACCTAAAACTGCGCCAATTCCAGCGAAAAAAGCACCATAAAATAAATATCCAGCCAATAAAAATAGAAATCCGTAAAACAATAACGAAGAAAATTGAATGCGTTCGTAAACTAACTCAACAAATTGATTGTAATCAGATGTGCCGGTGTTTTGAATTGCAACAGACGGATCGTAAATATCTAAAAATATGCTAGACCTGAACCAATACAGCCCTAAGCCAATTAAAACAATCCAAATAGTAAGTTGAATAAACGCACTAATTCCGATGCCAATAATTTTGCCCGACAACATGCTTCTTGCACTCACAGAGCTCATTAAAACTTCTACAATTCTATTCGATTTTTCTGAAGAAACAGACCGTAAAATACTCATCCCGAAAAGAAAAATAAACACAACAAGTATTGTTCCTAAAGCCAAACCAACCCAAGCAGCGCTATCTAATGAATTATTTGTGGGATCGAAGGCATTTCTAAACCCAAAATTGAGTGGCTGTTTTATTTTCCGAAAATCTGATAAAGACATTTTAGCATGTTCAACCGCTAACACCTCTTCTAATCTTCGTTCAATATGGTAACGAATATTAACAGACATTGAAAAAGAGGGTTTTTCTTTGTAAAATAAGTACGCAACTTTGTTGGAAATAATTTTTTCATTGATTTCAACAAATGCATCGTATTCTTTGAAACGTTTGTTCTCTAAAAATTCTTTGGGTTCGAGATAGGCATTTGCAAAATCATAATCAATAGTTGCATCTGGGTTTGATAGAATCTTTTCCGCAAAAATTCCCTTCGGATCTGTTACCAATACATTCCAATGTTGTTGTTCTTTTCCGCCTAATTTAAAAAGTAGATACGTTAAAACGAGCACTACAATTGGACCGAAAAAGGCCATCAATAAAAAAGAGCGTGTAGAAATGCGTTCGCGCAGTTCGCGCATTGCGAGTAAAAAAGTGGTTCTCATTCTGATTCTCCTTTTACTAAATCAATAAATATTTGTTGCATTGAGGGCAAAACTTCCCATGCACCAATAATTTTTACTTGACCGATTAATACTTTCAATAAATCTTCAAAAGAAGAATCTCCACGCATTTTTACTTTAGCAACAAATAAATCATCTCCCAAAATTTCTTTGTCGACGAGTTCAAAACCTGTCCAGAGCGCATTTACAAAAGCGATAATTGACCCCCGAAATTTGACTGCGTACTCTCCTATTTTTTTTGATTCTTGAATTTCAGAAACCCGTCCTTCCAAAATTTTCTTTGCTTGATGAATTAAGGCCACACGATCGCAGAGTTCTTCTACACTTTTCATGTTGTGAGTTGAAATCAGAATGGTTTTACCTTTCGCTTTCATTTCGGTTATTTCCTGCTGAATGAGTTCCACGTTTACTGGGTCGAAACCTGAGAATGGTTCATCTAAAATCAATAATTTCGGCTCGTGCAAAACAGCGCAAATGAACTGAACTTTCTGCGCCATTCCTTTCGAGAGTTGATCAATTCGATTATTTCTCCACGATTCGATTTGGAATTTTTCGAGCCAAAAATTAACGGCATTTTTAGCATCTTTTTTCGACATACCACGTAATTGCGCCAATAGAATTGCTTGCCGCTCAACGGTCATCGATTTATACAAACCACGCTCTTCTGGCAAATAACCAATGTCTGCTAAATGTTTCTGTTGCAATAAATCTCCGTTAAAACGAACTATTCCTTTATCTGCTTGAGTTATTTGATTAATGATGCGGATTAAACTTGTTTTTCCGGCTCCGTTTGGACCTAATAAACCGAAAATTTCGCCCGATTTAATTGTCAAACTCACCTCATCTAAGGCTATTTTCCTAATATAACGCTTTGTGATTCCTTCTATTTCGAGCATGCTATTATTTGCAAAAAGTTAAAAATAGAAAAAAAGAGCGAATTCAAAACAATTTACTTTTCCAATCGCTCCATTTATAGATTTTAGCAAAAGCAAATAACACGATTGGATAAATGATTAAGGGAGTAAATAAAACATTCCATGAAAAACTAGGTGCAGATAAATCTAAGAACAAAGAATCTGTTGGCAAAGCACCCCAAGTGGTATTAAAAAACACAACTGCGAAAAAATTATTCGCAAAATGAAATCCCCAAGCCAATTCAGCCCCATTATCCATTACAGCAATTATTCCTTCAAAAATTCCGCACAAAATATAGTACACAACTGCTGCATAACCTAATTCTGAAATTTCCGGATTTGCCAAATGAAGTGCGCCAAATAAACATGCACTAAAACAAATATTTACAATTCCTTTCGGTATAAATTTCGCACCTAACTGTAAAAACAAACCCCTTAAAAGTAATTCTTCGAATAAAGTTTGAAAAGGAATTCCGATAAGCGCAATAAGAACTAAATAATAAAAAGTTTCTGCTTTAAAATTCCATTGAATTGTATCTGGATTTGAGAAATAGCTAAGTAATGATGTTCCAATTAGTACAACTCCCCAAACCAATAAAGCTACAACAAAACGTTTCCAGTCAATTCTTACACGAGCTGTTATAAGTGACTTGAGCGGTCTTTTTAACAAGAACTTAGCAGAAATCCAAAAGAATAAAACACCGCATGCGAAAGGAATTAAATTCATGACGAGCATTTCGTTTTTTGAAAAATTAATGAGCGAATCTTCCAAGTTTGCTAATTCACTTAACGGAAATTTCGTTAACATGACAACGAGCGACATGAGCGACCCAAATAGAATTACACCAACTAACACAATTAGTAGTGTTAGCAAGTAACGCCAACCCGAATTAACACCTTCGGAAGGAAATAAAAACGATTTCATGCCTGTAAATCTACGAAAATTGTAAATTTGACAATCGGAGAAAAAATTATGTCACACATTTCAATTCATACTGCTAACGAACGAATACTAAGTATTCAATTCAATGATCACTTTTTGTTTGTGAAAAAAGAAGTGAGCCAAGCAGAAGTTAAAACGCTCAAATTTGAAGAACAAGAAAGCAAAGAGATAGTGCGTTTTTTAACTGAAAGTATTGAAAACAAGCATTTAACAGAAATTGAGTTTGCGAATAACGAAAAAGATATTTATTTCACTTCAGCAAATATGAATGGTGTTTACACTTTTGCAATTGCTGTTTATTCTGGAAATGAAATGGAAAGTTTCTATGATTCAGATACTGAATTAACCGATTTTTTTAAGTTTGAATTGGTACATAGCGGCGATGAAATGAGGGCTTTTAAGTCTGCTTTGAATTCATTAGTTGACAGTGAATAAATTATTAGTTTGCTGAAGTAATGTTAATTACGAAGATCACGAAGACACAAACATAATTCTGAGGTTTTATTCTTAAAAATTGCTAATTGAGCAATTAAAATTAAAACTAAACTAGTTTTTTTTCATCTAGGAAACTCATCACATTCATTTCAATTCTGCGAGAAATATTTGAATTATCTGCTTTTTCGAATGCTCTGCCAGTTATTTTTTCAAATAATTCAATGTAACGATCTGTAATTGTATTTACAAATTCGTCTGGCATATCTGGAACTGATTGGTCGTCTTTTCCTTGAAAATCATTTTCAATTAACCACTGACGAACAAATTCCTTCGACAGTTGCTTTTGATTTTCGTTATTATCTTGCCGATTTTGGTATCCTTCAGAGTAAAAATAACGAGAAGAATCTGGTGTGTGAATTTCATCAATTAAAATCACTTCACCATTTCTGATTCCAAATTCATATTTCGTATCCACTAAAATTAATCCGCGGGCTGCTGCCATTTCTGTTCCGCGCTGAAACAACGCTTTCGTATATTGCTCCATTTTTAAATAAATGGCTTCCGGAACAATATTTTGATTCAGAATTTCTTCTCTTGAGATATCTTCATCATGTCCTTCATCTGCTTTTGAAGCTGGCGTAATAATTGGCTCGGGAAAGCGGTCGTTTTCTTTCATTCCATCTGGAAGCGCAACACCACAAAGAAAGCGTTTTCCACTTGCGTACTCGCGTGCAGCATGTCCGGCTAAATATCCGCGAATAACCATTTCAACACGAACTGGCTCGCAGGCAAAACCAACTGCAACTGAAGGATCTGGTGTGCCAATTAACCAATTTGGAACAATATCTCGCGTAGCATCCAAGAAAAAAGTAGCTACTTGATTTAAAACCTGACCTTTGTAAGGAATTCCTTTGGGCAAGATGTGATCAAAAGCTGATATACGATCTGTAGCAACCATTACCATAATATCGTTTTTCAAGGTGTAAACCTCTCGAACTTTTCCTCGGTAAACATTCTGTAAACCAGGAAATTTAAAATTCGTATTGTTAATCGTTTCGCTCATTTCTTTTTGAATATTGTTTGGACGGTTTTTCTTCGTCTGAATTTTCGCTTTCTTTTGCAAATTTAACAGCTTTTTCTATATCCTCTGCTTTGTCGAATGCATCTATTATTCTTTTTACTAACGGATGGCGAATTACATCACTCCCGCTTAAACGAACAATTTCAATTCCTTCAACATCTTTAATAATATCGAGAGCATAAGCTAAACCTGAGCGCTGACGGTTAGGTAAATCTACCTGAGACATGTCGCCAGTTATAACAAATTGAGCCGTTACTCCCATTCTTGTTAAAAACATCTTCATTTGCATGCTTGTTGTGTTTTGTGCCTCATCTAAAATCACGAATGCTTTGTCGAGTGTTCTTCCGCGCATGAATGCAAGTGGTGCAATCTCAATAATTCCGAACTCTAACATATCTGCTAATTTTTCGGGAGGAATCATGTCGCGCAATGCATCATAAAGTGGCATTAAATATGGATCGAGCTTTTCTTTCAAATCGCCCGGAAGGAAACCCAAATTCTCACCTGCTTCAACTGCAGGACGGGTTAAAACAATTCGTTTCACTTCTTTTGCTTTTAGAGCCCGAACTGCTAATGCAACAGCTGTATATGTTTTACCAGTTCCAGCCGGACCAACGGCAAAAACCATATCGCATTTATTCACTGCTTGCACCAGTTTTTTTTGATTAATCGTTTTGGCTTTAATTTTTACTCCACCATTTCCGTGAACTAAAATTTCGGAACCATCTCCAGAAAGCATAGATGAACCTTCATCGAGCATTAAATTATCGATGTTGTTTTCTGTTAAAATATTGTATTGGTGAAAATGTTGTAAAATCAATTCAAACTTACGTTCAAACTCTTCCATTACTTCAGAATCGCCATTAATAGTTAACTCATTTCCACGCGAATTAACCTTAAGTTTCGGGAAAAACGAACGAATGTGTTTTAAATTTGAGTTGTTGATACCAAACAGTTCTACAACATTTGCTCCTTTGATTTCAATTTTCTTTTCTAACAATTTTCTATCCTTTTTAAGTTTGTGAAAGCTTAGAAAACTAAATTTTCAGCCTTCCATTTTGCATTTGGTTGAAATATAACCTTAATTTTGAAGCAAATTTAAGAAACTGCTTCCACACTAGTTGCGCTATAAATGAAAATAATTACGTTAACAACCGATATGGGCAATAATGACGGAGGAACTGCGGTCTTAAAAGGCACGGCTCTTGGCATAGACCCTACAATTCAGTTAATTGACATAACCCATACCATTCGCCCGTTTGATATTCAACAAGCAGCATTTATTCTTCGCTCAACTTATGCTTCTTTCCCAAAGGGAACCATTCATTTGATGGGGGTTTTGGCTGAACCAACAGTAAACGGACCTAGTCCAGAATTTCCCTCAATTATGGAATTCGACGGACATTTTTTTATTGGAAACAACAACGGTTTTTTCTCCCTAATCTGTGGAACACAATCACCAACTGCTTTTTTAACTATCGATGATGTTTTATCGAACCCAAAAGCAATGGTTTTTTCTTTGAAAAACTTGTATTTACCCATTTGCATAAAACTCGCGCAAGGAGAAGATTTGCACAAATTAGCTTCCGAAAATCAGGAAATTAAAAAGGTAATTCAAAAATTGCCAACACTTTCGTCGAATGTAATTATTGGCGAAATTGTTTACATAGATTATTTTGGAAACTTAATTTCGAACATAGATAAAGAAACCTTTTACAGATTCGGAAATCATCCATACAAAATTTCTTTGAGCTACAACTTAGAATTTGATGAGCTTTCAACTACTTATAATGATGTTCCACCAGGTGAAAAAGTTGTTTTCTTCAATGAAAATGAAGTGCTTGAGTTTGCAATTAACCTTGGCGCAACTTCAACCACAGGCGGAGCAGATAGTTTATTGAATATTTCACTTGGACATAAAATTCGAGTAGAAATGTATCCTCCTGGTTCAAAAGATTCACTTTTTTAAGTAACAAAAATGATAACGCGCATCGTTAAATTAACGTTTCAGGAAGATAAAATTGCCGATTTTATTCGCTTTTTTGACTCAATCAACAACAAGGTTTCGGGATTTGAAAACTGTTACGGCATGCGTTTATTGCAAGAAAAAGCAAAGCCACACATTGTTTTCACCTACAGCAATTGGAAAGACGAGGCTGCGTTAAACCTTTACCGCGATTCTGAATTGTTTCAACAAACTTGGTCAACAATTAAACCTTGGTTTCAATTTAAAGCAGAAGCTTGGACAGTTGAATGTTATTATGAAGGTGGAAAATTTATTCCCAAATAAAAAAATAAGTAAAACATGAAACACTTGCAGCTTTTGAGCTTATTTATAACAGTAAGCGCCGCTTATTTTGGACAAACAATCACACAAATTGAAGACAATTTAGTTCAACAACTCGAAAAAATCAATGCGTTTGGAATTGAGGGAAATATGGATTCACTGGCTGTCTGCAACCAAGAATTTAGTACCCAACTTCTCACTTATGCCAAAACTTCAAGTGAAATGTTGTCGTATAATTTTCCAAAAATTCCGAAGTATTACAACTTTACAGCCAGTTCTCCAGATGGTAAATTACGCATATACTCGTGGGATACGCAAACTGGTGGTTCAATGCGCTTTTACAACAACATTGTTCAGTGGAAAGATTACGATTCACTTTACGCACAAATAATTGAAGTACCAGAAGGTAAGCAAGGCGGATTCTATTCTGAAATTTTTCAACTAACAGATCAACTCAACACCTTCTATATCTTATCTTTCAATTCAATCTTATCGGGAAGAGATTGCTATCAATCTGTTGAAACTATCGATTTCGAAAAGAACAAATTAGACCTTCAATTCAAGAAAATAAAAACCAAATCTGGAACAACTCATAAGCTCGGATTTTCATACAATTTCTTCTCAGTGATCGATCATGAAGAACGTCCGATAAAATTGATTGAATTTGATCAAAAAAACAAGTCTATTTCAATACCTGTTGTTTTGAAGGATGGAAAAGTAAGCTCAAAAAAAATCGTTTACAAATACACTGGGGATTATTTTGTGAAACAAGTTAAGGCGCCAAAATAAAAAAAAAAACACTTGTTTTGACAACAAATAACGCGATTTGTTTACTTTCCTTTGAAATAGCATCTTTTTTTGAAAACAGATAAAGTATATTTGTTGAATTATAAGTAACTATCTCCGTTCAGTTAATCTTAAGAGCCCAAAAACAAGTTGATGGTTTTGATTACAACCATTGGCTCTCTAAGACAAAGAGAAATACGGAAGTTCCTGAAGGATATGGATTTAGAGTTCGTTTAAACACTTGAAAAAACCAAACTACTGAAATCAATAATTTGGCATTTAAAACAGTGACCCTAGAGGAGGAAGTTCGAACTTTTCGACAGCAGATTTAGAGTCCTTGTTCAATGTTTATTCTCTTTTAAAAGTCGGTTAAATTGAAAATCCTTAGTTTCGCATTTTTTAAAAAAAATGAACAATAAGCGTCAATACGACTCCGCCGTTCCTTGGTTCTTTATCAATGGCAAACAACACTTTTTGGAGGATTAGTTTCTAAAATCGATTCCGAAAAACAACTGTTGCTTATTGGATGACTAAAGGATATGAAAATTATTATGACAGCAGTATCGTTACATAATGACAGAATCGATGGAGCTCTTTGAACTTTATCACAAACACGAACGATTAAAAATCGAATCTTTACTCTATTTCAAGTTTTCGTACTATCCGATTTGATTTGTTTTCCAATGAAATAATATATACACCTCGTTCAACTCCAGTAAGATCTAAAGTCAAAGAGTTATCAAAATCAGAATCATAGATTAATTTTCCAAGTGCATCATGAATTTTTAAAGACCCGATAAAATTTTCAGAAAACACTTGTACAAAACCAGAAGAAGGATTTGGATAAATACTTAGGTTTGTCAGGATATTTTCTTTGATTCCTATCGTTGAAATTGTTTCACATGCAGAAGTATCTGAACAGTTATTCAAATTGGTAACGATTACTGAATAACTTCCATTTGTTGTAGGGATAAAGTTTGCGTCAGTTTCCCCAATAATGATTGCGTTTGTTGAACAGTTTAACCATTGATACATGCCTGGCTCAGAAATAAACAACAATGAATCGCCTTGATCAGTAAGAATTAAACCTGAAGGACTAGCTAAAATCGATAATTCTAATGTTAACAAACTATCACAAGCCATACTATTCTGCAAAGTATGTAAATAAGTACCTGAGTTGGTATAAGTAATTCCATTAGCAAGCCATGTATAGGATTCACAAATAGACTCAACAGTGATAGAACTTGTGGAATTTGTAATTGTTAAATTTAAGGTTATTGTAGAATCACAGCCCATTGAATTTGCTATAACTTGTGTAAACATGCCTGAAGAAGTATATGTTTGACTATTCAACTGATAAGAGTCACACGCTGTAGTTGAAATGTTGGATGATGTTGAATTGTGAATTGTTAAGTTCAAGTTTATTGTTGAATCACAGCCCATTGAATTCGTCAAAACTTGAGTGAAAATTCCTGAAGAAGTGTATGTTTGACTATTTAAGTCATAGGAGTCACAAGCTGTAGCTGTAATGTTGGAAGATGTTGAATTGTGAATCGTTAAGTTCAACGTTATAGTTGAATCACAGCCTAAGGAATTCGTCAAAACTTGAGTGAAAATTCCTGAGGAAGTGTAAGTTTGTCCATTTAACTGATACGAATCACAAGCTGTGGCAGAAATGTTAGAAGAAGTTGGAAAGTTAATCGTTAAATTCATGGTCACAGTTGAATCACAACCGTTGAGTGAAGTCAAATTTTGAATATACTGACCAGAAGTAGTATATGTTATTCCATTCCATAAATACGATTCACAAGCTGTTTGATTAAGTGAATTTACAATTGCATTGGGTTGTGTAATTGTTACATTAACTAGTGTTGAGCATCCATTTGCATCAGTAATCGTTACTGAATAAACTCCCTCAGCAAGAGCAACTCGATCTTCAGTTGTTATCCCACTTCCCCAATTGAAAGAATATGGTGCAGTACCACCAGAAGCTGTTAAGTCGATTGTTCCGTTTGAGCCCCCAGAGCATGTAACGTTGGTAGTTACTGTATTTCCAGATAAAGCAGAAACTGGTTGCGTAATTGTCGTATTTACATTTGCTGTACATCCATTTGCATCTGTAATTGTAACGGAGTATGAACCAGCAGAAAGACCAGTTCGATCTTCAGTTGTTATTCCTCCTCCCCAATTGTATGAGTATGGAGTTGTTCCTCCTGAAGCTGTTAAGTTGATTGTTCCATTTGAGCCTCCAAAACAGTTAACGTTTGAAGAAGTAGTTGTTCCTGAAAGTATTGATGTGGGTTCTGTAATTGTTGCATTAACAATGGCTGTACATCCATTTGCATCTGTAATTGTTACAGAATAAGACCCAGCTAAAAGACCAGTTCGATCTTCAGTTGTTATTCCTCCTCCCCAATTGTATGTATAGGGTGAAGTTCCTCCAGAAGCTGTTAAGTTGATTGATCCATTCGAACCTCCAAAACAGTTAACGTTTGAAGAAGTAGTTGTTCCTGAAAGTATTGATGCAGGTTCTGAAATTGTTGTATTAACAATTGTTGTACAGCCATTTGCATCTGCAATTGTTACAGAATATGCTCCCGCTGCCAGACTACTTCGATCTTCAGTTGTTATTCCTCCTCCCCAATTGTATGTATAGGGTGAAGTTCCTCCAGAAGCTGTTAAATTGATTGTACCGTTTGAACCTCCAAAACAAGAAACGTTGGTAAGTGTTCTGGTACCTGAAAGAGCAGAAGGTGGTTGATTAATTGTAGTATTTACAATTGATGTACACCCATTTGCATCTGTAATTGTTACTGAATAAGACCCCGTAGCTAGACCACTTCGATCTTCAGTTGTGATGCCTCCTCCCCAGTTAAAAGTATAGGGAACTGTTCCACCTGAAGCTGTTAAGTTGATTGATCCGTTAGTGCCTCCAAAACAAGAGACATTTGTTGGTATTGTATTTCCTGAAAGAAGGGAAGCTGGTTGCGTAATTGTTACGTTGAGTAATTTTGTACATCCATTCGCATCTGTAACAGTACAGGTATAAATACCAGCTGACTTTCCAGTAATAGTTGTTCCTGTTCCACCACCAGGAGACCAAGCATATGTTTTTGTTCCTGTTCCACCAGTAGCGGCGTTTACAGTTGCTGCGCCATTTGTTCCCCCAAAACAACTCACATTTGTTTGAGAAGCAAGAGATAAATTGATTGCTGGTGGTTGAGTAATTGTAACGGGTACTGTAATTAATGTTCCACATTCATTTGTAATAGTACACACATATGTTCCAGCACTCATCCCCGTATGAGTTTGATTAGGGTTATCTGTTGGTGACCATTCGTAAACAAATGATGTACCACCACTAGGAGTAACCGAAGCAGTTCCATTATTACCTCCAAAACAACTAACATTTGTTTGTGTTTTTGTAGCAACTAATGTAGCACAAGTACTACAAGCGGAGCCTAGAGCTACATCTCCAGTAATTGTCCATGAGCGAGTTGTAGTTAAGGTATTTCTACTAGCAACAGCATTTGTTCCATAATTTCGACCCGTAGCTCCCAATGTTCGTCCTGTTACAGTAGGATTGTTTGTTGCCCAACCCATTAATGTTGCTGTATAATTGGAACAATCGATTCCACAATTATTGAGCATATCTGATATAGAAACTGATGGATTCAGTTTCCAAGCACCTAAGTTTCTATTAAACATCGTTGCATTATTAAACATTGCACTCATCAAAACTACATTAGCGATATTCCATGTTCCAATATTTTGATTGAAAATTGGTGCATATTGAAACATTCCATTCATATATTGACATGAACTAGTATTCCAATTAGAAATATTTTGATTGAATGCAGTGGCATTTGAAAACATAAGAGACATACTAATACATGCAGATGTATTCCATGAGCCAATAGGTTGATTAAAAGCATCAGTAGCTTGAAACATTCCAAACATGTTTTGACAATTACTAGTGTTCCAAGCTCCGATATTTTGATTAAAGGCATTAGCAGCTGCAAACATATTGCCCATATCTGTGCAAGATGAAGTATTCCAACTACCAATATTTTGATTAAATACTGTTGCATTTTCAAACATCTGTGCCATATTTACACAATTAGCAGTATTCCATGCTCCGATATTTTGATTAAAACTTGAAGCAAACCAAAACATTTGAGACATATTTGTGCAATTACCTGTATTCCAAATAGCTATAGGTTGATTGAAAGCTGAAGCATCTTTAAACATCCCCTCCATATTTATACAAGCTGAAGTATTCCAAGAGCCAATGTTTTGATTAAAATTACCTGCATTACTAAACATTCTAAAGAATGATAAACATGAAGATGTATTCCAAGCTCCAATATTTTGATTGAACAGTACAGCATTGTCAAACATCGAAGACATATTTGTACAAGATGAGGTATTCCATGTTCCAATAGGTTGATTGAAAGAAATTGCAAAATTAAACATATGAAGCATTGTAGTACATGAGGCAGTATTCCAAGCGCCAATGTTTTGATTAAATGCTGATGCTGATTGAAACATAAAAGCCATATTTGTGCATGCAGAAGTATTCCAACCACCTATATTTTGATTAAAATTTGGTGAACTAGCAAATAAAAAACTCATGTTGGTACAGGCACCCGTATTCCATGAATTTATATTGCTAGGTCCTGTTAAATTTGGACAATTTCTAAACATTTGAAACATAGTATTTACAGATGTAAGATTGGGAATGTCTGTTGCAGAAACATTTAAATTACTACAATAATAAAATGCGCTATTCATGCTCGTCCAAGGAACTGTCCCCCATTGCATAACGTCAATTAATTTTAATCTGTCAACCCCATTGTTGATATAAAACCTTCTCAAATTCGCAGGTGCCATCGAAAGTGTAACTGTATTTCCTGCTGGAATAGAAAGACCAGTTAAAGTTACAGCACCTCCTGCAGCTTGAGTAAATGTTCCAGTACCTGTATTTCCACTTGGCGCGCACGTCCAAGTATAATTTACTGCACCACCAGCAGTTTGTGCATTAAAAGAAATACTCGTTCCAGCAGCGGTAAAATTCCACTTTGTAATGAAATTCGATTGCGAAAACAGTCCAGTATTTATAAGAAACAAAAAAATAAGTAGTAATTGAATTCTTGAAAATTTACGATTTATTGTTTGATTGGCTTTTTTCATTTTTTGGCTAAAATCAAGGTTTTAATTGAAACTTCTCCTAGTTTATGTATAACTAGTAAGGCACGAAGATAGTAATTCTTCTTAAAACCTTTATTCAAAGGTATCTGAACCTTTTTAGAAAAGTAGAAGTGTTTTGTTGCAGGGAGCTGTTTTCAGAGTGGGTGTTTATCCCCAAAAATAAATCCGTATGCACGCCAAAAGCAGCATCATAGACTTTGAAAAACACCTGTACCGCCCGTGCGGTAAATACTTCTTCTATTCAATAGTTTTAGCTGAGTCTACTCCGAATCTTCCCTAATTGGAAATTCCTTTTACGATTAACTGTTTGATTAACAAAAAGATAGATTGGCGGTTTTGATTTTAGGTGTAAATAAGGTGTTTAATTGTACTCCTAAGTTACTTTTAACGTCATTAAGTTTCATCTTTTTTAACAGAGTTTCATTAGAAAGTATGAAATAAAACAAAAAAAGAGGTGATTCCTCACCTCTTCAAATATATACATTTATTTCATTTCTACACCTCAACTTTTACAAGTGCATTTAGTAATTCATTTTTCTTGTAGTAAACTCTACCACCAATTTGATAGGCTTTTATGATTCCATCAACAGTCCATTTACGGATTGTAGGAAAACTAGTCTTAAAAAAGTCTCTTGTTTCTTCTCTGGTCATTAAAATGACATCCTTCTCTTTTTTACTTTTCATCTTTAGTTTGTTTTAATGCTTTTTGAACTTTCTGTTTGATAGTGGGAATTATTTCGGGGTTCTGCCCCAAGGTCATTACAACACCAAGAAATTCTTGAAATTTATCTTCTTTTATGTTTGTCTTGATGTCATACAGCAGTTTTAATAGCTCGTCATTATCTATTCCTTGAAGTAGAGATTCTTTAACTATTTTATCTGTAGAGTTTGCACTAGTTGAATTATTTGGTTTTACAGCACTTAATAAATTTGTGAGCATCGCTGAATGACCATTTTTAGATTCTAGTTCAGAAATTCGTTTGACGTATTCTTTAATTCGTTTTTTTAATTCTTTGTTCTTTTCCTTTGAATACTCTAAATTCTTGTGCAGTTCTCGGATTTCAAAATCCACTTTCAACTTCTGCATTTCCTGTGCTAATCTTACTTCGTATTCTTTCTGTTGATTGGATTGGAACTTTCTTATAAATACATATTTATCGTAACGGTTTGAGTTACCGATGTAAAATAGAAATTCTACCACCTCTGTTTGAGGAAATAGAAATTCTTTGTAGCTATCAAATAAAGTTAGGTCGCCTGTTCTATTGATTATCTTTTCAAAATCTACTCTTATTTCATAAAGAATAGGGACGCCTCTTTTTTGTTTGGATTCTTTACTTGCTTGCAATTCTCTAATTGCATTTTCTGAATATGGAAATTCTCGTGTCATGTCGTTTAATTTTTAAATCAAACAGGTTTATTTTGCTCTTCATTCGATGATTCAAACGAACTTTTCAAATTCGTTTCAACTTTGTTTTTAATAGCAGTTTTTGGGCTAATCATTTTAGGGAATGAACTTTCATTTTTCATAAAAGCAAGTTTCAATAAATCATCTTTTAAACCGCCTAAACGTTCTTGTAGAGTTGATTCCTCTTTTCTGTATTCTGATACCTTCGCTACACTATGAGCAATTGTACTCATTCCAATACCACGTAATAGACCTGTTTTATCATCCATGTAATGCCCTGTGAATGATAGCAAAGCACCGACAATGGGAGCAAATTTTCCAGCCGTTGCGCTTATGGCTGTACCAATCACTCCCGCTGAAACGGTGTCGATTAACGTCTTTATTACGGCATTACTTGCGTTTCCTTTGGCATTCAAATTAGTATACTTTTGAATCAAGGGATTTGAAACACCATTTAAAGACTTGTTTTTCTGTTTTGACTTTTTGTGTTTTTTCTTCTTTTTCTTATCTAAAACAGGAATAGTTATATTTTCTTCAACCGAGGATAAAAAGGGACTTTTACGAAGATGCGAACTCGAACTATACATATCAACTGAATTAGAAATCAATTACAATACAATATTACGAAGGGTTTAAGCCCTTCGGGTGGGGTGTCGGTATCCCGATTTTTAACTATAGGGAAATAAAATTGTGATTCTATTGAATACCTCTAATATCTTTATCAATTAATTCAATAATTTCTAAGTTATTCAATGCTTTGAAATGTTGCTTTACAAATTCTAAATCTTTCAGAGTTTTAGAACTAGAATTATGATCGAGTGGATTCAAAAATTTCTTGTATAAATCTGAGTTTTTAATGTTTGTGTAGGGTATTCCAGTAAGAGCGTGTAAAAAGGAAGCACACGCAGAAATATCAGCCTGTACTCTTGGTTCAATCTTTGCCAGTTTCAATAAATAATAGGCAAATAAAACTTGCTGTGAATGGGTGAATTGATGGGTATGTTTTGAGGTGTTCATTTCTAGCAGCACTGTTGGTTTTTCTTCTTGAATAGTAGAAATAAATTCTTTGATAGATTCATAGCTAACAAGTAGGTTAAAAGCGAATTTAGGACTAGAAACAAATGTGCTTTTCTCCAGTTGTATCAACTCCGATAAATCATAGTTTTTCTGTTCCATTAAAATTAAATATGGAATCGGGATTGAATAATTATTCTCATCTTTCATAATGCAGATTTGAGAAATCATAGCTTTTTCAAAAGCATTTGTACTTTCTTCTTCTATTAGAGTTAACTGCTCTAATGTAAGTTCAATACAATTTGTTTCACCAAAATTGTAGTAATGGGTAAAGAATTTGTATAATTCTTGAAAGTAGACAGTGTCAAAAGGAAACGTTTTGTTTTTACCACTGAAAGTTTTAATAAAAAAGCTTCGTAGATAATCTTTGTCTTTGGCTTTTTGAAGTCTTACTTCATAAGAAATAGATAGCTGTTGTTTGAAGGCTTTTTTGCTCTCTTCAAAAAACATAAGGTTAAAGGTTTCCATAACTTAAAAAAGAGTGAAAGTTTACATGTAAACGTATTAAAAGTTCATTTATTGAATCAAAACGCTTATTTCAGAGTTATTTCCGTTCATTAATTCGTCATTAAAATGACATTTCTATTCAATAATGTACGAATGGGTAAAACTCTATTTTTCCAATAATTATAAGGGTTTCATATCGTTGTGTTACAATTTTTAAGTGAAAAATAGCTTTCCCTTATTTTATCTATCTGCACTTACCGCAATTACCCTTAATCATCCTTAACCTTATTTTACTATTGGATTTTGACAAGAAATCTAAATTTTCAGCTAAAAAATGTATATTTAAAAGCAATTATTTAATCAAAAATATGATAAATCTATTAACTCCACCAACAGATAATATTTACAAGTTTACAAGTATTTCAGGTTTAATTATTTTTATTTCAATGATTATTTATTCCTTAGTACCATCTGAACATGACCGTTTAGAAAATGATATTTATTTAGAAATGAATATGTTGGTTTCAAAATTCAATATCCTTCGTGATGAAATGATTTTTTGTCAAAATGAGGAAGATTCAGATAGAAAAAAAGAAATTGGTAAATTTAATATTGATGATATTGGAAAGCCAATTTTTAGGATATATGTCTATGATTGCCCTATAAACATTCAAAAAAAGTATCAAAAACTTTACTTAGATACAAAATTAAATAACTACAAATATTCTAAATTTAAGAGCGATGAGTCCGAATATAAACTCAGAAGGAATATCTATTTAGTTTTAATTTGTTTTGGAGAAATTTTAAGTTTTTGGGGATTCTTTAAATGGTATACACAATCGACTGAAAATTGGAGACTTGAATCTCAAAAAATTTTGGTAGAAGAATACTTTCAATTTCATTGTCAGTCTTGTTTTAAGGAATTTTTTTTTCAAGATGAAAGAGGTACAAATAAAGATGAAAGTCTTTCAAAACATTTTTGTAATGAATGTATTTCAAAGGGTGAATTTTAGAGCCCGAACTTACTTATATTGAGGCACAGAATAGATTAAAGAAAAAATTAAAGACATTAAACTATAAAAACTTCTTTATTAAATCAAAAGTCAAAAAAATGAACTCATTAAGTCGTTGGAAAAGACTCTCAAAATGGTAAAATGTAAAAAATATATTTTTTTATTTTTTAATTCGGACGAGAGGATGGTTTAAACCATTCACATCATTTTTAATTACTTGGAAAATATCCAAACTATTAAAAAGTTGAGTCAATGTACGATAACCAAATGTTCGGGTATCAAAACTAGGGTCTATTTTTCTAATTGAAAGACCAATATTAGAAATTAAAACTTCTTCTTCTTCATTGATTGAAATATTAAAGGCTTTTACTAATAAATCTATTGTTTCTTGTGGTACTTCCTTTGGTTTTAATCCTTTGATGAAAGTTTTCTTTGAATTTGAACTGTTTTTTTCTTTTGATACAGTTTTAGTCATTTCATTTTCAATAGAATCAATTGCTAAATTTTCAGAAAACGTAAATATTTCACATGAATTCACAAAAGCAATGGGTGTTGTTTTTCTTCCAATCCCCATCACAAAAAGTCCTTCTTCTCGAATTCTCTTTGCAAGACCTGTATAATCACTATCACTTGAAACAATACAAAAACCATCCACACTTTTTGAATGAAGAATATCCATGGCATCAATGATTAAAGAACTATCAGTTGAATTTTTGCCTGTTGTATATGAGAATTTTTGAATTGGATTAATTGAAAATTGATTAATCAAATCTTTCCAACTATTCATTTGTGGTGTCGTCCAGTCTCCGTAAATTCTTCGAATAGTGCCTTTACCATATTTTGACACTTCTTCAATAATTTCCTTGATGATTTTTGCCTGTGCATTATCTCCATCGATTAATATGGCGATATTAAATTTTAATTCTGACATATTTTTTGTTTTTGAGTAGTATTTAAATTAGTATCCGTTTTAATGATAATGGAAAGAAGTATTGTAGAAAATTGAATCTAAAAAAGGGCTGAATAATTCAAGCCCTTAATCTTGGAAAACCGCTACAATCAACCAATGAAAGTTTTCAAAGTTATGACTATTTTTTGGTAGACTTTGCTTTTGGGTTAAACTCTATTGCTAGATTAATCCAATATTCTAAATCTTCTTGTTTTTGTATTCCAAATTCATCAACCAAAATATATCCTATCATTGGTCTTTTTGTAAAATCCATTGTTCGACAACCTTCTTTTTCAACTAACGATTCGTGTAATTCGGGATCAATACGACACATTAATTCATCTTTGAGAATTCCAACACACATTTTATCATTTAACATAAATGTTAAACCTCCCATCATTTTCTTTTCTTCAACGTTTTCAAAGTCTTGAAACAATTCTCTAACTCGATTTGCAAGTAATATATTATATGACATTTTTACTTTTTTTGAATCAATACTAATTAAAAAAAGGCTTTGTGTTATGACATACAAAGCCTTAATTCTAACTCTAAACCTTTAACCTAATCATCCAAATGTAAAACATTTTTTCCGTATTCATTGAAATAAAAAAGAGGGATGAAATAAATTTCACCCCTCAACCAATTCACAGAGTTTTTTACTATTAAATAGTCGAATGTAAGAAATCTAATCTTTTAATTATAAATTGAACCAAAAAAGGTGAAAACTAATTTTCACCTTTTTTGGTTCACACACCATTACGACTTATAATCATAATATCGGTAAATTTAGAATAATTTACTATTTAACTGAAATCATAAACATCCGTCTAATTGGATTGCTATATTCAGCCACAATTTCAACTTCATCATTGTGCATTTCCTCATCAAAAACAATTGCTACACCACTTATTCGTGGTCTAATGTTTTCAATTTCTTCGTAATCTTCGATTCCAAATGGTGAGGCTATTACTTTTTTGTATGTCAATTCGTTCATTCTTGCTTTTACTTTGTCTTCATGTAACATTTCAAAGAAACAGAATAAATCGACAGGATTTAATTCACTTTTCATGTATTTTGATTTTATAGTTGGCTATATGGCTCAATACAGCAAGTTAGTAGTTAAAGGAGGGCGTGAACCAAAGCAATATTCAACGACTAGAGGTATCGCCAGACACCTTGCAGAATCAAACACACCAAGGAACACGCTCATTACTAGGCACGTTACCTGACGTTTTCTCTCTGCAAAAATGGCGATTTTCTAGTCGAGAAAAGTCATGCTACGCACTTCTTATTATTAATATCTATTTCATCAAAATTAAAAAAATAATCGAATTTAAAAAATCAATATTGAGGTATGTCAGTTAATTTGTGATCTTTTTGTATTATTGACTTAAAGTCAAATTAATTGTTTAATAACTAATTTGACTAATAAATAATTTAATGCAACTATGTGAATATTTTCTTCTTTTTTACAGGAGAATAAAAGAAGAACAGACAACAAAATCATATATAATTTCACATTCTTTTATTAATAATTCAGACTAAAATCAACATTTCCATTTTCTGGCACAAAAACACTGTCTTTAATCAAAGACGTACCTGATGGGCGAGTTACCGTACATTCAAATATTCTCCATCCTGAAGGTACTTTGACATAATCTGTAGAAATGAAATTATAGCACCCAATTCTTTCAGTTGACCAACCTTCAAACTCAAAATATGGATATTTAAACCTAAAACGCATATTATCAGTAGAGCCTTCACAATTAACATTATTAATATTCATTTTTAAATTACCGCAAGGAGCAAATTCAAAAGTAAACTTTCCATCTTCATCATAAGGGCTATCCAAATACATTTGAATACTCTTATTGTAACAAGTATTTTCAGGTTCTTCAACTCGAATAACATAAGCATGTTTTCGATTCAATTTGATAGAAAAAATTGCTTCTCCATTTGAATTTAACGTTCCTGTTTTAAGTGTTGTATTTTCTTCACCATTTGAAGTTGTCTTTTGCTGAACCAAATAGTATGTTAAACCCGCATAATGTTCACCTGTAACAGGATTCAAAGCTACTATGTGAATATTTTCTTCTTTTTTACAAGAGAATAAAAGAAGTAATAGTGAACATAATACTATATATTTCAAACACATAAACTAATAGTTAACATCATATATAAAATCTTCACCTGAATTTATATAAATCGTATCGTAAATTATATCAGTAATTCCATTTCTAGTAACTTCCCATCTATAATATCTATATCCCATAGGTACATCAGAGAATTGAGGTTGTAAATATGAATAACAACCTGAACCTTCTTTAACTGGATTTGTTCCAAAATATGATTCATAACCAGCAGATGAACCTATATGAAACAATTTAAAAGTGTCAGTTGCTCCTAAACAATTAACATTATTAATATTCATTTTTAAATTACCACAAGGAGCAAATTCAAAAGTAAACTTTCCATCTTCATCATAAGGGCTGTCCAAATACATTTGAATACTCTTATTGTAACAAGTATTATCAGGCTCTTCAACCCTGATCACATAAGCATGTTTTCTATTAAATTTGATAGAAAAAATTGCTTCTCCATTAGAATTCAACGTTCCTGTTTTAAGTGTTGTATTTTCTTCACCATTAGAAGTTGTTTTTTGCTGAACCAAATAGTATGTTAAACCCACATAATGTTCACCTGTAACTGGATTCAAAGCTACGATGTGAATGTTTTCTTCTTTTTTACAAGAAGTGATTAAAAATATCAATGACATTAAAAATATTTTCACAATATTTTATTAATAATTCAAGGTAAATGTTTTATACTCATCTTTTCCAATTATTAAAGTATCATATCCTTCAATAGTTCCACTTGGTCTTGTAACTATCCAATGAAAATACCTAGTTCCTGAAGGTACAGGTGAATAATCCCCTCCAGTATTTGAATAACAACCAGGTATATCTACTGACCATCCAGACCAATCTGTATACGAATACCTATCTCTTATCTTAAGAACATCACTTGCCCCTTCACAATTAACATTAGTGATTGAAGTTTTAAGATAACCATAAGGAGCGAACTCAAACGTAAACTTTCCATCTTCATCATAAGGGCTGTCCAAATACATTTGAATACTTTTATTGTAACATGTGTTTTCAGGTTCTTCAACGCGAATAACATAAGCATGTTGTCGATTCAATTTGATAGAAAAAATTGCTTCTCCATTTGAATTTAACGTTCCTGTTTTAAGTGTTGTATTTTCTTCACCATTAGAAGTTGTTTTTTGCTGAACCAAATAGTATGTTAATCCCGCATAATGTTCACCTGTTACTGGATTCAATGCAACTATGTGAATGTTTTATTCTTTTTTACAGGAGAATAAAAGAATAAAAGGTAACAAGATGATAAATAATTTCATCAATAATTAATTGTAAAATCAAAAAACTGATTTTCATTAATCACAAATGTAGAATCATAAAATGATGTAATTCCATTCTTAGTTACTTCCCATTCATATCTATATTCTCCTACGGGTAAAGTAAAATATTGACCTTCATATTGATAACAACCATTAACAGAATTCGTATTAGTCGATTCATTTTTCACAGTCCAAATTCGTTTATATTTCAATAAATCAGAACCATCAATACAACCTACATTATGAATCGAAAACTTCAAATTTCCACATGGAGCAAATTCAAACGTAAACTTTCCATCTTCATCATAAGGACTGTCCAAATACATTTGAATACTCTTATTGTAACACGTGTTTTCAGGTTCTTCAACGCGAATAACATAAGCATGTTTTCGATTCAATTTGATAGTAAAAATTGCTTCTCCATTAGAATTCAACGTTCCTGTTTTAAGTGTAGTATTTTCTTCACCATTTGAAGTTGTTTTTTGCTGAACCAAATAATACGTTAAACCCGCATAATGCTCACCTGTAACAGGATTCAAAGCTACTATGTGAATATTTTCTTCTTTCTTGCAAGAAAATAACAGAAATATAAGTGATATTATTAATCCATTTTTCATAATACAATAATTTTAAAAGTCTCATTAATTCCACTTAAACGAAGTAAATAAGACCCTGATTTTAAGTTAATTTGAGTTGTTTTTTGTTCTATTTTTCCTAAATGTACAACATTTCCGAATAAATTTACAATTTCGAACTCTGAATTAATCACATTTTCATTAACTTCTATATAAATTGTTCCACTTGAAGGATTTGGATATACCGAAATTAAGTTCGAATGAATTTCATTGTTTCTTATTTGAATTACAGTTGAATTAGATTGTTTCAACAATATTTTTTCTTTTTCTTTGAGTTCATCATTCATAGCATTTTTACCACCTGATGGATAACATTCATAATCTATGTATAAATGTACGTCTGAACCATTGTGGAAATGCACACCTGGCTTCAAATTGATTTCTTGTCCAGCATAAGCAACGACATCTCCAGTAGATTTAATTTCAAAATTTCCAAAATCAGTTTTAGGAGTTACATCTTTTCCAAAAGTCATTGTGTTTTGAGCTTTGTACCATGCTTCATATTTGTACCAAGACACTCCCTGAACATGGTTGTCTCCAATGACTTTATTCTGCATGTAAACAGTACTAGCCTCCACTTCATCTGCAATAAAGTTTTTTATTTCTATTAAATAATTAGCATCTAAATTGTCTCCAGGAAATTCCACAGAAGCTTGCATTTTAATATGCTCGTAGGTTTGAGGATCAGCATAAACTGCTTCAAAAGGAGTTACGTTAAAATGATTTGAGTTTAATCCCAAATTTGGATAACCAAATGTATTTGAAGGATTTATATCAATAACATCAGAATAAGTTTTATACATTAAACCTTGCAGCTTTGTATTGTAAAATAAATTATTGTTTTGCCAAATTGTTGGGTTAATTGCCAAAGCAGAAACTAAGGGCAAGAAGCACATGTGTCTTTTGTAATTTTGTAAACCTAAACCAAAAGTCGATGATTTTAAAATAAAATCAACTCCAGTAACATTTTTATCCCAAAACTCATCTTTATAACCACCTTGTGCCATATCAAACTCATAACCGTATTCCACTCTATAATCTCTATTTCGAATAGGTATAGGAATTCCAAATAACGTAAAGAGTTCTAAATTTCTAAAAGAGGGGGTAGATAAGCCATAGCTTGAAGACCTAACTTTTCTTGTTTTAAATACGGCTGGAGGTAAACCCGGAAATAAGGTTTGCTCAAAAATTAATTCCCCCGGATTTAACCCAAATTCATCCGTATAGTTTTGATCATTTCTCCCTGTTGTGATTGCTATGTTTCTAGTAAAAGTTGGAAATGAACGACGCATATCTGATAAAGGTGTAAATTGATGATTAAAATCATTCTCCAAAGCTCCAATAAAATTTAATCTTTCATTTGCAGGAGCAGGATAAATATAATAGTTGTTTCCACCACCTTCAGTTAGGTTAGAATTTGAAATGTTATATGCTCCCATATCTTTTGATGCACCATCTATCAGAGAATTGTATGAAGCAGAAGCAAACGGATTGAGGTCACG
>JANNWW010000172.1:0-2768 GCA_031409255.1 Crocinitomicaceae bacterium | reverse complement strand
CACCTTCCATTCATGGACTCCGATAGAATACCCAATATTAAGGAGTCTGCAGAACCACCGAAGCTTCAGTTCAACACAGGCTTACAGCGAAGCCAGCCACCCGCTTGCCCTTCGGCTTCGTTTAAGCCTTAATTGTTGGCAGTAGTAGGGTCCTTCTCATTACTTCATTCGTAGCCGTGTCTTTCGTCCCTATTAATTAACACAAATCTTTATTAGTAAGTCGTGCGGTGGGGCATTTTTCATTACCTACTTTCTCCACTTACACTACACTGAGCACACTCTTTGCCTGGCTTTGGGCTGCAAGTGCGGCCTGGCAATGTGTGTGCGATTTAGTTACACCAGTCTTTCAAAATATACTTCGAGAAGAATTATTTTGGTCTCTCGCTCTTCATCCTCCTTTTTCCAGTAAATAATGAAATTCACTTTGACTTGCTTCAAGTGATAACCTTTTTGCTTCACTGATTCAATTGTATTGAGAAACTGTTTAGAGAATTTTAATACAGATTGCCCTTTTGAGTTGGTGCATTCATCACCGTTTATTGTGAGAGTATTTCCGCTTGTCAGTTGCGAAACAAGATGTTGTCTTGTAATAAAATAATCTAACCAAACATCTTTGAAAGTCAAGTGCATAGCCAGCTGCTGTGGTGGCAAATGTTCTTCTCGGTTTTCAATTCGTTCTAAATTTTCCGCTGTGAGATTGTCAAGATAATCTCCATTGAAATGAATTGTCAAGTTGCTTTTTGCTCTTGTCATTGCAACATAAAGTTGACGTTTGGCTTCATCGGTTGCAGGGTTGAAATTTTCAAGCATGATGAAAACATTGTCAAACTCTTTACCCTTTGCCTTGTGAATGGTAGACACAAAAATCGTATCACCATTTTCAGTATAGAAATCTTCAAGTTTTGATTCTCTTACAAAAACCTCTAAATCCGATTTGTATTTCTTTTTCGAATTATTGTCTTCAAATTGTTTGATAAGGTTATTACACACCTCAAGTTTTGAACTCTGCTGAAACTTTTTTCTCATTTCGCTTTTAGCATTTGCCCAACCGTCATCACTGATAATTTTTACATCATCACCCATGTTTATTTCAGTCAAAAGGAAACGAACCTCTAAAAGGTTTTGCAAACTAAAACCGTCATTGCTCTGAATCAGCTTTGCTTGCATTCCGTTTTTCAAAAGCAAACCAGTAATCTGTAATGCTTCATCATTTGTTTTTGTCAGCACACAAGTGGTTCCTGCAAGTCCAGTTGTAAGTATGTCGTGCACCAATGGAGAAATGAGATTTCCGTTTTGATACCGTACTAATTTTATCTTTCCGTTGTCGGCTTGTTTTGCAGCAATTGGAGCTTCTTTCAAACGGTGGCGGATCTTTTTCACAAACCCATTTGTGAATTCAACCAAGTTGTTTTTACTTCTGTAGTTTTCAATCAATTCATGTTTAGCTGCTTTCCTTTCCGCCATGAACTGTTCCAAATATTTTGAACTTGCTCCTCTGAATTCATAAATATTTTGGTCATCGTCTCCAACAGCAATCACTCTCATTTCTTCATTCTGCTCCATCAAAGTATTTATCAAAGCAAATTCATCAGCGTTCATGTCTTGCGCTTCATCAATTACCAAAACAGTTTTTGTAATTCGGTTTGCCTCAACTTCTCCGTTCTTTATTTTTTCAATTGTGCTTTTCAAAATAGCATCTGACTTTTCTAAACTTCCAACCTTCCCCAACAAATCAAAACAGTAGGAATGAAAAGTCTTTATTTCAATGTAGTGGGCTGCATTGCCAATGAGAGAAAGCAAACGCTTTTTAAATTCCGTTGCTGCTGCTCTTGAAAAAGTTACCATTAGCAATTGCTCATGCTTTACATCTTCCATCAAAAGCAGTGATGCTAATTTGTGAACCAACACTCTTGTTTTTCCACTCCCAGGTCCTGCCACAACTGCAATGTGTTTGGTTTCGTTGTCCTTGATTATTTCTAATTGCGTTGGTGATAACGAACCAAACAACTGACGGAACTTTGCAGGAGTTAAATTTCTTTTGATTTCATTTTGTCGGCTGCCTTTGAAATATTTATTGAGGAACGAAGTGTAGTTCAACTGGAAGTAATCATCAACAAATTGTAATGCTCCTTTGTAATCGCCAATCATTTTCTTGGCATACTCTCCAACAATATGAATTTGCTGAACCTTGTTTTCGTAGAACTGATTTAGCTTTTGATAATCGTCATTCTTGTATCTCCGCTTGTTGTCTTGCTCAACTCTATCAATGGTTAAGCGATTATACACAACCAAAAAACCACCTTCAATTTTTATCGCATCAATTCTTGAAAGATAAAATAGTGTGTCCTCAATATCTTCAAGCGAAACTTTCATTTCAAAAAGTTTCGGTCTTTTCTCAAACTCATGTTTTAATTCGAGAACTGAAAATTCTACCAATACTTCTTCCTTTTCTTTTTCATCTTTTGCAATGTTTACATTACTTTTCTCATAGAGAAATTCAACAAGAAACTTTGCTAACTCATGTCGCTTTTCTAACTTATCTTTCAGCGATTCTTTCGGCTGAACACAAAGAATCACAACATGATTTTTTGAATATTCTTCGTTGTGTCGCTTAATCCAATTCTTGATTGCCCAAAAATTGATAATGGTTTTTATTTTGTTCGGTGTAACATCTTTGCAACCTTTCTCCTCTGCATCTTCATTCATTTCTTTTATGTGAAATGTTTTTTCTTTCTCCTCAAACACTGGCAAAAGGAAATTTTCAATCT
>JANNWW010000171.1:0-28908 GCA_031409255.1 Crocinitomicaceae bacterium | reverse complement strand
ATCAACAAATGGAAAAATTCCATTTTGCACTTTTTTGAAACACTTTTAAACTTCTTTTTTTGCAAACAATTATTACAAAATTCTCAAATCAACATCTTTTTTACTAGAAAGTTGTGTTTTTAAGGTTCGACTAATTAAGTTATTTCGAAAATTCGTTTTACCGCAGAACTGTAACAAAACCTACAACTCGTTCCACAAAATCGTTTTCGTTTTTCTTCACAACTAACACATATGTGTAAACGCCATCTTGCACAAGGGAGCCTTCTTTTCCTTTTCCATCCCAAGATAAATCTTCAGCTGAAAATTCGGTAATAATATTTCCCCAGCGGTTCAAAATGAAACCCTCCGTTAGGTTTCCGCCAGTAATGAAAATATTGAAAGTGTCGTTCGTTCCATCGTTGTTAGGCGTAAATACATTCGGAACAAAAACAGTGAGGTCTTCTATAGTGCAATCTTCTGTTAGAACAGTAGTTTGTTTGGTATACGGACAGCCATTTATGTCTAAAAGCGAATTGTAAATAATGTCTGCCTGTGAGATCCATGAACCATCAATTTGAACAGAATCTCCCAAACACAAATACTGCGTTACTTCGCTTACTGTTTGAGGAAAATAGCTTAGGTTTAAGGTGAAAATACTATCACAACCATTCTGTGCTAGCGACGTTATGGCATATGAACCTGCGTTTGAAAGTAGGGTTCCATTGAAATTTATCGTCGAATCTGGGCACAAAGAAACAGTACTCGAATTCTCAATTGTAACACAACCTTGCGTTACCAAAATTGTAACACAATCGTTCGCAACGCAAGCTCCACTTCCGGTTGAATAACAAATTTGGAAGTTTCCGGCTCCAGCAATTTGCGGATTAAAAACGCCTGTTGCCGAATTTAAACATGCTCCGCAATCTGAAGACCACGTTCCACCCAAGCTGGCTGCTTGTAAATTAATTGGAGAGCTGTCGGTTGTGAACGGACCTGCTGCAGTAATTGTTGCGTTCGGAGTTGCTGCGCCAGCAATAACAGTTGAATTTGCACTTCCAACACAACCTGCTTGGTCGCTAACTTGGAGTGAATAACTGTTCGGACAAAGATTGGAGATGGAGGTAGTTGTTGCGGCATTGCTCCACAAATAAGTTAGTGCACCCACTCCTCCGCTAACAACAGAAGTAATTGCTCCATCGCATGCTCCCGCGCAGGTTTCCGGCGTTGCATTTAATTGAACACTTAGTGAACTCGCTGCATTTATGACAGTTACCTGATCTGAAAATGAGCATCCGCCTGCATCAGAAACAGCTACAGTGTATGTGCCAACGCATAAATTTGAAATGGTGGAAGTGTTTGCACCGTTCGACCACAGAATAACGTAAGGCGCGGTTCCGCCAGTTATTGAAACAGAAGCTGTTCCCAAACATATTGGTCCACAACCAGTTGGGGTAGAATTAAGTGTTAATTGAATAGCGTTTGAAACACCACATTGTGGGTTCATTGAACCAATCCAGGCATCGTTTGCGGCGTTGTTTGCGGCGCCTGGCGTTTCGTTAGATCCAACTGCTCCAGCAAACCAATTTGTTTGTGTTAACGGATTGTTGCTGGAAGAATTGAGCATTGAAAACACCGCACCAGTTGCTGATGCGAAATAAATTTGATTGTTTAGGGTGTTGTTCCCCCAACTTACTGAATGCAAAGCGCTTGCACTTGAGATGTTTTGGCGAATTTGAAACGAATCGTTTGTGTTCGACATGGCAACTTGCGACCAAGCTCCGGCGCCAGCCACCCAAGATACTGCTGCTGGGTATGTGTTTACTGAAGAAGTTGGACTAATTGCTTGCCCTTCTAACAAAACTGAATTAGCTGGAATAACTAAACGGCAGTTTCCGTCGGCCATGCTGAGGTCGTTTGGAGGAATTGCCGGGTTAATATCTGATTCGTTGTAAATTAAAATTAAGGTTCCTTGCGGAATTGCGCTCCAAAAAGCGGTGTTTGCAAAACGGAGTGCTCCGGTTGCGATGCCCGTTCCGCTTCCGGCCTGAAAATCGCCGTTGTTATCGTCGAGAACCACAGCGCGCAGATCAATTGTTGGAACTGGAGTAATGCAAGTTGCGTTTCCTGTTACTACAAATTCAACGTATTCTTTGGCTCCTGTACCTTGAGAAATTTCATTGATAAATAATTGCTGAGAATTGGCTGAAAAACAAATAGTTAAAAGCCCGAAAACGATATAAAAAACACGCATGTGTGAACAAATACAAGTTCGACAATAATTCTTGGTTTCAACGTAAGTGACACGTTTCAAGGAGGTCAAAAATTATTTTCGATGCAAAGGTACGTTGAAAGCTTTTATGAAATTGTTTTTTTGTATTATTAAATAGTTATATATGTTTTACAAAATCATGGTGAAGTAAATCAAAATTAAAGTTCCGGGAAAAACAAAAACCAAAGATGCAATACGTGCAAAATTAAACCAGGCGCTTTGTCGTTTAAAAAGGAAGGTAATTAAGGGAATTATCAGAAATATTTGAAACGCGGGAAACCAAGTAATAGTTGTTCGCTCTCTAATTTGCTGATGTTTTCTGAAAGAGTTTTCACCCGTTTTCACACTGAAAAGCAACTTTTTTCCTGTTCTAAAAATTGGTGTGTATGTAATTTCAAGACTGTTTTCAACGCGATCACTCCAATCTGATAAAGTTGGCGAAAACATATATCCCTCCACATCAAGAACTCTGTGCCAAGTATATTCCCATTCACGGTTAATTTTCCATTCTTTTTCGGAAAGTTTTTTTGTTGGTCCATCAACGAAAACCTCGAAAGTAGACACTAAAACCATTAAGGAACAGAAAACAACAATAATTTTAAAAAACAACCAGGGCTTACCTGAAGTAATTCGTTCATAAAATTCTCTGTCTTCGCGTTCTTCCTTTTCTTTTTTTTGACGCATTTTTTCTTTTGCAATTTGAAATGCTTCTTGTTGAGAGATATAACCGGCCATTAACTTTGTTTTTTTGCAATATTACTGTTTTTCTTCTAATTCAATTCTATATTGAAGAACAACAAAACAAATGCATTAAGAATTGATTATTGTTGTAATTGTTTCCACAAACGTCTCTATTGGTTGGGCGCCAGAAATAGCATATTTGCGTTCAAAAACAAAGAAGGGAACACCCCGAACACCAATATCTTGTGCTTCTTGTATGTCTGTTTCATCTTCTTTTGAAAACTGATCAGATTGAAGAACTGTTTGAATTTCAAGTAAATCTAAGCCACTTTTTTTTCCTAATTCCGCTAAGGTTTGCGCATCGCCAAAATCTTTTCCATCAGTAAAATAGGCGACTAAAAGTTTCTCTTTTAATAGGTTTCCTCTTCCTGTTTTTTTTGCGAGATGTAACAAGCGGTGTGCATTGAAGGAATTTGCAATAATTGCTTTGTCGTAATTATAAATCAACCCTATTTCGGCTGCGCGATCTACCACATTTTGGTGCATGATTTTTGATTCTTCAAGCGACATTCCTTTTCTTTCAGCCAAATAAGAATATACATCTTTACCTGGTTGAGGAGTAATAGTGGGGTCTAGCTGAAAGCTTTTCCAAATAACTTCTACTTCTAAATCTGGGAATTGTTTTAACGCAATTTCAAGGTGTCGTTTTCCAATGTAGCAAAAAGGACACATAATATCTGACCAAACTTCAATTTTCATTCTGCTAAATTACAAAAGTTCTTTTGTTGGGTTCGGGAAAGCACTTAATTCATTTTTCCCAAAGCTTGCTCAATATCCATAATTAAATCGGAGTAATGTTCTACGCCCACAGAAAGGCGCACCAATTTTTCGGAAATAAACATCACGCGTTTGTCTTCCATCGGAACGTCGGCATGGGTCATTGTTTGCGGATGTTCAGCTAAACTTTCGGTTCCACCTAATGAAACCGCCAACTTGATTAATTTCAGCGAGTCTAAGAATTGAAAAGCTTCTTTTTCGCCTCCTTTAACATCAAACGCAATCATTGCTCCTGAAGAAGTATATTGTTTTCTAAAAATTTCTTTTTCACGTTCGTTTCCTGCTTCTTCGATGAATCCTAGGTAATAAACTTTTTCCACTTTTGGGTGAGATTTTAAGAAATCGGCTACAAATTTTGCGTTTAAGGCTTGTTGTTCCATTCGAACTTTTAAAGTTTCCAAACTCCGCATCAATAACCAACCCGTCCAAGGTCCGGCCATGTTTCCAAGGAAAGTGCGCAAACCTTTTACGCGCGCCATGAGTTCTTTGGAACCCAAACACGCCCCCGCAATTACGTCTGAATGTCCGCCAATATATTTGGTTGCTGAATACAACACCAAGTCAGCGCCATGTTTTAATGGATGTTGCCAAATTGGTCCCATATAAGTATTATCGACAGAAAGAATAACGGGTTTTTCAGCTGTAGTAAAATGATTTTTTATCTCTGCACACATCTCAATGTCAATCAACACATTCGTAGGATTTGCAGGTGTTTCAATGTGAATCATTGTTAATCGATCTGCTTTTCCAGTTGCTTCAATTCGGGCAATAATTTGTTCTTTTGAATCTGTTGCATGAAAACCAAGGGCTACAATTTGCATTTTTTTCAAAAAGTGATTGATGAAATGGTCCGTTCCTCCGTAAACAGGACGACTATACAGTAACAAATCACCTGGAACCATGAATTCCATCAGGGCAGTTGAAATTGCTGACATTCCGCTTTCGAAAACGGCGCAGTCTTCCGCCCCGTCCCACAAACACAAGCGGTTTTCTAAAATCTCTAAGTCTGGATTATTTAAACGACTATAGATCAACCCCAACTCTTCGCCTTCATCGAGTTTACGTAGACCATAAGCGATTTCAAAAAAGCGTTTTCCTTCCATTGCAGAGTTAAAAACAAAGGTGGAAGTTTGAAAAATTGGGCATTTAATTGCTCCTTCCGACAAAGACGGTTTGTAACCGTAACTCATCATTAAACTTTCAGGTTTCATTTTTGAATAATCCATAACATGTTATTTTACTCAAATTTAGATTTAAAATCTATTCTGTTCCATAGGAAAGAAAACAACACTAATAAATTTATTTTTCGGGGAATAAAAATCTTTTTGTATTTTTGAAATTGATACAAAAACAGAATATTATTCTAGCAAATGAATTTAGACAGCATCGACATCCAGCTTTTGCAACTTTTGAAAGAAAACGCAAAATTAAACAACAAGGAATTAGCAGCAGCAGTTGGCTTGTCGACCACTCCCACTTTTGAACGCATCAAACGCTTGGAACGGAATGGAGTTATCAAATTCTACCAAGCAGTTGTAGACAAGAAAAAAATTGGTTTGAATTTACAGGTTGTATGTCGGGTTTCTTTGAAATCTCACAACTTGGAGCAAATTTCAGCATTCGAAAATGCAGTGATCCATTTAATAGAAGTACAATCGTGTTACCACATTGCGGGCGATTTCGATTATTCTTTGTTTGTGGAAGTAGCCGACATCGAAACGTATCACCATTTCCTCAAATACCAATTGACTTCGATTCCGAACATTGCGAATGTGCAAAGTTCGTTTGTGTTGAATTGTTTGAAGGAATAAAAAAGTCCGACCTCAAAAGAAGCCGGACTTTCAGAATTAAAACTAACTAATCTATAAATTATTGTACAACTAAACGTTTAATAGTACTTCCTTTTTCAGTTGCAATTTCGAAGAAGTAAATTCCGCTATCGAATGAACTGATTGAAAGGGTTGCATTGTTTTGAATTGTTGCAAGGCGAATTAATTTTCCTTGTGCATCTGTGATTTTCAAGTTGGCAATAGCTCCATCGAATGAAATGCTTACTTGATTTGAAGTTGGGTTTGGATAAATATTCGCAGCGATTAGATTGCTTTCATCAATTCCAACGCCATTAACAGCAACACAATCTGATGTATCAATGCAAATTCCATTGTCAACAATTACTGCGTAGTTTCCATTCGCTGTTGGAGTGAATGTTTCATTTGTAGCTCCAGCAATTGTTGCGTTTGTTGCACAATTAATCCATTGATACGTTTCCCCAGCTGGAGAAGCTGTTAGGGTAATTATTGAAAGTGTGTTTCCGGCTGTTAAAGTTCCTGTTTCTACAATGATATCTTCAGAAAAAGTGATGTCACAATAAGAACAGGAAAAGTTTGGAATATCAGCAACTACCCAATTTGAAAAGCCATCCATATTAGTTAAAACACCATCATATCCAAATCCAGTTGCACTATACAATGTTGTATCTCCCCACTCTTCGATCATGTTATACATTCCAAGTAAACCTCCTGAATTGGGAGCAATACATTGATTTCTATCTACCGCAATTTCAGATTCGGTTTTAGCGAAGTTCCAGAAACGAACTCCATGGATTTTACCAGAAAAATACTCTGTTCCGTTGGATAATCCTCCTCCAATCTTGAAAGGCTCTGCTGTTGTAACAAAATTACCTACACATGCCACAGAACCATCTAAGATTCCATTAACATAAACTTTAATTGTAGATCCATCCCATGTTCCAGCGATGTGGTACCATGTATTTGGAGAAAGTACAGTTGTTCCAATAATGGAATTAAAAATGCCATTATTGACAGAAAAATTAGGTGATAAACCATCAAGACGCAAAGCAAAAGTCATGTTTGCCCCTTCGTAGTTTCCTACAATTGTTTGTAAATTATTAGATGAATTTGTATTCACCCAAGCCTCAATAGTGACATCATTTAGACCATTGTAATAATTATTTAATGTTGGACTGAATAATGCAGGTTCTGTAGTTTGACCCAAAACAACTTTTTGATCAATACCGTTAAATTCTAAGGCATGAAATTTATTTTTCTCAGCAATTATTTGATAAGTAGTTGTTCCATTTACAGGACCGGTACTTAAATTTAAATTAGATACACCCAAATATGGTCCATCAACAATTTCATCATTTGTTAAGTCGTATAACGAATACATAACATCATTACTGATGCTTGTTCCAAAAACAACTTCAGTTGAATTGCCTTCACAAACTATAGAATCATTGATTGTATGATCAGCCTCTTCGATTAATGGGATATAATATTTGACAATATAAATAGAATCACATCCATTTGCTGCAGATAATGTGTCACTGTAAACTCCTGATGTAAATTGTGTGTTACCTGCAGGGTCTGTATATGAATCACACTGACTTAATGCATAATCTAAAAAAGTTACAGTTGGTGAAGGTAAAACTCCACTTGTATAAGAAAAGGTTCCGGTAATAGTTCCGTTTTGTGCACCATTTCCAAGAGCTAAATCCTGAACTGTCGTTCCAACACCACTTTCCATATCGTATAAAATGTCAAGACCAGCCTCATTTCCTGAAAAACAACGTGTTCTGTCAGCATTTACTTCAGCATTAGATCGCGCTATTGACCAAATGTGAACATTGTCGTATTTCGCATTTGAATTGGTAGCTCCATCCATTCGATCACCAATTCTAAACTGACCATTAGAGAAAGATGAAATGTATCCAAATCCCAAGTGAGTTCCAACCAATACCCCATCAATAAAGACTTTAATACCAGCTGCTCCACCAGTGTAAACATGTGCAATATTGTGCCATGCACCAGCTGAAATTGTAGATGGGTTTAAAGAATGAAAAGCACCACTGTTGCCCACAAAACTTGTAACCAATCCTGTATTGTTTACATAAAAGTCAACAGGAGCGGGATTAAAGCCATTTGTAAAAGTAACACCACCATTGAAGTTTTGATGTGCATAAATGAACATGTCATATTCAACCGTAAATGCTGTTTGATTTAAGGTGTAACTTGTTTGAGCATAGTTTCCTGTGCCGGAAAGATCTAATGCGAGTTGTGCGTTTGTGGTTTTTATTCCCGTAAAAAAGGAGAGGCCGACACCTAAAGCGAGTACTAATTTCTTGTTCATAATTTCAATTTAAAGATTAATAGGACAAATTTAAGTTTGAAATTCTGGGGGTTAAATAATTTGGGATGAAATGCAGAACTATGGAGTGAATAACACAATTTAGGCAAAAAAACACGTCCGAAAAATGAAAACCCTGCTGGTTTTGCCAATTGATTTCGGTATTATTTCTCAGAACTTATTGCTTAACAAACCTATTAACTATTTTTTATTTATGAATATCCAGCAGCTTTTGTTGAATAGAAAACTGGCAATTGCTTGCAATTTTGATCTGTAATAAATGGAAGAAAAATCAAAAATTTTGAGCTAATAATTGTTTTGCTAGATTAAGTTGGCTTAAGAAAATTTTCTAATGTATTTTTACCTAAAGAATTTAGACTGAATGAAAATAGTGAAATTACTTTTTTTAGTTTTATTGATAATCTCTCAAGGGAATGTTCACGCTCAATCAAAACGAATCAACTCTAACTATAAGTTATTTAGAGAAGGAAAATTAGATGAGCTTGAAAAACAAATCAATAATCAAATTAAAAACAAGTGGAGCGAAATTCCAAAAAGTGAGAAAATTCAGATTTACACAGATTTAGGTAAGATTAACACTATCAAAAAAAACTATCCACTTGCCTTAAGTGCACTTTTAAATGCGAAGCTCTTGAATAGAGGCGATTCAGTTAAATATGAAGTTTACAACTCAGCATTCGCAGATTTTTTTGAAAAAATTGGAGCGTATGATATTGCGATTCAGTATTATAAAAAATCATTTAATCAGTCGTCAAATCTATTAGAAAGATATTTTAATTCAAGTAGTATTGCGGTAATGTTTTTAAGAATTAATGCACCCGATAGTGCTTTGGTTTATTTTGAATATCAAAAAAAAGAAAGTTTAAAAATGAAAGATTTTATTGCACTATCTTCTTCATTAAATAATATTGGGATTTCTCATTTAAAGAAAAATGAATTAAAAATTGCAAGTTCAATTTTTGAGAATGCATTAGCCATTCTAGATAAAAACAAAGAAATTAAAAGTAAAAACTTTAATAACGAGAAAGCTACTTTTAGAAACAGTGTGCATGGTAATTTGGGCGAAAGTTATTTAAAAGAGAAAAAATATAGTTTAGCAATAGAATTTTTAGAAAAGCACCATCAATTTAACATACAACAAAAGGATTTTCCAATTCAGCCAAGTGTTGGGCTTATGTTGGTTGAAGCGTATATAAGATTGTCTAAAATTAACGAGGCACAGAAAATTGAACGATTTTTTTCTTCAAAAGCAAAGCTTTTAACCATAGATGGAAAATTAGACTTACTACTGATGCAACTAGAGATTGCTAATTTTGAAAAAAACGACAAAAAAGTGAGCGTTCTGATTTCGTCAATTAAAGACACTGAATCCATTAAAAAAATAGAAAAATCGATTGTTTTTAATAAGATGAATAAATTGGTTACACAATTTATGCTTTCACAAGCTACACAACAAATCAATTTCGACAAAATACAAAAATTACAACTGAAGAAAACTATAGAAATTGCAAAACGAGAAACTGTAACTATTTGGATTCTGCTTTTTTCTGTTTTATTTGGAGTGTTATTGCTGTTTTATTTTATCTACTCAAAAAATAAAAATCAAAAGAAAAAAAAGGTGTTAGAAAAAGAATTTTTAGTGCTTCAAGAAGAGAAAATTCAATTTAAAATTTCTACTCAAAGCAATTATCTAACCGAATTTGCAATTGAAAATCAAAATCAAAAGAAACGTTCAGATGAGTTACTTAAAAACCTCAATTTCTTAATTGGTTTAGAAGACAAAAATTTAAAACCCGAAATTAACAGCTTAATTTCGGATTTAAAAAACACCCAATTAATTAACAAAAGCATTGCCGACTTAAACCTTAAATCAGAAAATCTGTTAATGGATTTTAAAATTAATCTCCTTTTTAAGCACGCCAATTTAACCCCTTCAGATATTGAATTGTGTTCTTTAATTAGACTAAATCTTTCGAACAAAGAAATTGCTCAATACAGAAGTCTTGAAACAGAAAGCGTTAAAATTTACAAAAACAGATTAAAAAAGAAATTTAATCTCGACATAAATCATAGCTTGTCTGATTACATTTCGGCTATTTAAAACGTAAGGCTCGATTTTATAACTCTATTAATTTATACAATCACTTTATTTACAGTTAATTAAAAAGATGTTATCCTATTGTTAACCTAATTTATTTTAAAGTTGATTAACCTGTTGTAATTTTGTGATCTATAAAACTATAAAATCATTCTAATGTTAGCAGGTCTATTTTTTCAAAGTGCTTTAAGTAATTTTTTCAGATCGAATATTAAATCAAAACTAGTTCTTTCTTTTTTGATCTTCTTTACAAGTTTTCAATTTAATACTTTTTCACAATGCACTGGTGGTGTGGCGGCAGGAGCACTAACACCTGTTCCAAACGCAGTTTTTCAAACAATGGCCGTTAGTTCGAATCGATATTACACATTCGTTGTTCCTGTGGGTTGTTTGCCAACTTACGAATTCTCATTTTGTGCTGCAGATGGAGGAGCTTCCGCTTTTGATTCGCAAATAACTATTTTGGATAATGCAGGTGCATACGCAGGTGGTTATAGTGACGATGTTTGTGGAGCTAGTGCTCGATTAACTTGGGTACCAACCGTTGCCGGAACCTATAGAATACTTATAAATACCTACAATTGTGCAGCAACAGTTAACGCTGCTACACTTGCATACAGAGCAACAGTTCCAGCAAATATGACCTACACATCTTCTACATCTGTTGATGTAGTACCTGCAGGAACCGTTGAAATTTGTGCAGTAGGTGTTCCAATGACACGATTAGAAGTAATAACAGGAGGGGGGAATTGTAATTTATTAACGCTTTCTCAAGTATTGGTAAATATAACAGGAACTTCTCCTTTAAGTGCTGTAGACAGAGTTCACGTTTATTATACAGGAACATCCGCCACTTTTTCAACAACGAATGAATTTGTAGTGGGTGGCTTGTTGCCTCTGGCATCTTTAACATTTAATGACACACGCACACTAGCTCTCGGAACAAATTATTTTTGGATTACGTTTGATTTCAATAATACGGGAGTTGTTGGAAACACAATTGGTGCTCAATTACCAGCCGGAAATTCAATTACAGTTGTTACGCCAAGAACTCCAACTGCACGACCTAATTGTTTACGAACTTTTGGTATTTGTGGTCCATACCCAAACACTGCTAGTCTTTGGTTAAAAGGAAATGCGGGAACAAGCACTACCACAGACGGAGCTGCAGTTTCTTCATGGAATTCTCAAGCAGTAGCTCCTGTTGTTAGCGTTGCTCAAGCAACGGCAGCTTTACAGCCAATTTATAGAGAAGGTTCTGGAGTGGGTGTTTTAAATCGTTTCAATTACAACCCTTCGGTTTTTACAGACGGAACAAGTAATCGATTAATTCAAACAGGTAACATTAACCTAGGAAGTTCTACAACGGGTTTCTCTGTTTATCAAGTGGTTGGACAAAGTGCGGGTGTTGTTTCGATGGAATGGTATCATACTGTTAATGGAAATCTCAAAATTAAAGGAGATGCTTTGATGTATGTGCTTGACGCAGGAACGGTTGGGCCTTCTGGTGTTAATAACACCTATAATTCTGGCGGATTAGAGACTGTTCAGGGTTATTTACAAACCGTTCGAGGAACTCCAACAACTATAGTTGGAAATGGAAAATTCAATGGAACAACTGGCCCAACATATTCTAACGGTTGGAGAGTAGCTGTTCAAAACGGAATTTGTATTGGCTCCAATTTAGACAATGGCGAATTTATGAATGGAGGAATGGGTGAATTCATTGTTTTTCCATCTGTTTTAAGTAGTGCTTTAAATCTAAGGGTTGAGTCTTATCTTGCTATTAAATATGGAATTACACTCGGTTCAAGCGCAGCACCTTCCGATTATACGGCATCAGATGGAACGGTTATCTGGACTGCAAATGCTCCTTACCAAAACAACATCATCGGAATTGGAAGAGACAATGCGGTTGCATCTTCTCTATTACTACAAAAGCAATCTCATTATTATTCAGACGAAGTGAGATTATATAGAGGCGCACTTGCAACTACAAACATCAACAATGCAGCTACTTTTGCAGTAGACAAATCATTTGTAGTAGTTGGTGCAAACACAGGTTTAATGTGTGCAACTGCAGCATCAAATGCTGAGGTTCCGGCTGCTTGTGGACTTTACTCTCGAATAGAACGCGAATGGAGAGCAACAAAAACGAACATGAATGAAAGTTTTAATATGGATTTTAGTCTAGCAGCTTGCGCTGTACCTGGTTCTGTTGCCATTGCAGATTTAAGATTGCTTGTAGACGATGATGGTAATTTTGGAAACGGTGGAACATCTTGTTATTCCAATGCAACCAACCCAGGCTTGTTTACTTATACGAATCCCGTAATTCGAGTTACAGGAATAACCGCAGCAATGATACCTAACAATTCAACTCAATTTATTACTATCGGGTCTGTTAATGTGCTTACTCCTTTACCAATAGAATTATTAAATTTTGACGCGCAACCAAATCAAAAAAGAACGGTAGATTTAACATGGGCAACTAGTACTGAAATAAATAGCGACTATTTTGTTGCACAAAAAAGCAAGGATATTGAAAATTGGGAAGATGTTTGTTTTGTTGAAGCTGCAGGAAATTCAACAACTGAATTCAACTACGCTTGTGAAGATAATTCTCCGAATTTAGGAACCAATTATTACCGTTTAAAACAAGTCGACAAGAATGGCGTCTTCAAATATTCTGAAACCAGAGTTGTTCGTTTTGACGCATCTCAAGATATTGCAATTTATCCGAACCCCACAAATTCCATTTTCTCAATTCAAATAAAAAACATTGATTCCAAAGAAATTACTTTCTTCAATGCAATGGGTCAAAAAGTGTCAATTCCTCAGCTTGCTTCCTCGAAAGATTTAATACAATTTGAAACCGAATCGCTAGCAGAAGGAATTTATTATATTCAAGTTACTACTGGAATCGAATCTAAAACATACAAATTAATTGTATTAAAGAATAAGTAGATTTGAGAAGTTTATCGTAATGAAACACAAACCTTCTTTACTATAGTCTTAGTTTTTTAAAACGGATACTTTTTCTCTTGTGTATGTTTGGGTAGTAAAGCATAAATTTTTACTTTACTTGAAGTTAAAAAAGATTTTCAAAAACAAGTGCGTTCACAAAAGTATTGCTGTAAAACAAGTATGGACGTAAAATCATACGCCCATACTTTACACCTATACTTTTAAATGTAAACTGTAAAGTTTTAAAAACTTACTCCACTACATTCAAATAACTCTCCACACTCGGACAACTACATACCAAATTCCGATCTCCATATGCATTATCTACTCTGCGCACAGGAACCCAATATTTGTAATCCTTCAAGTAGGCAACTGGGTAAGCTGCCTCTTTTGCCGAATATGGGTAGTTCCAATCTTGGTTGATGATACAATCTGCAGTATGCGGAGCGTTTTTTAACAAGTTGTTTTCTTTGTCGTATTTTCCGTTTTCGATGTCGGCAATTTCTTTGCGAATACCAATCATCGCTTCAATGAAACGGTCCAATTCTTCAATATCTTCTGATTCTGTTGGCTCAATCATTAAGGTTCCAGCAACTGGGAAAGAAACCGTTGGAGCGTGGAAACCATAATCAATTAAACGTTTTGCAATGTCTGCCACTTCTACGTCTGCGTTTTTCTTGAAATCGCGGCAATCCAAAATCATTTCGTGGGCAACAGTTCCGTTTGCACCTGCATACAAAGTTGCGTAATGCCCTTTCAATTTAGCTGCAATGTAATTGGCATTCAAAATTGCAATTTCAGTTGAATGACGTAAACCTTCAGCTCCCAGCATTTTGATGTATCCGTAGGAAATCAATAAAATTAAAGACGAACCGTAAGGAGTTGCAGAAACTGCTTTAATTGGGCTTGAACCACCTGCAGCGATTAGCGGATTACTTGGTAAAAAAGGAGCTAAATGCGCACCCACACCAATTGGCCCCATTCCCGGGCCACCACCACCGTGAGGAATTGCAAATGTTTTGTGTAAATTCAAGTGACAAACGTCTGCGCCAATGTTTCCAGGGTTGGTTAATCCAACTTGCGCATTCATGTTCGCACCATCCATATATACTTGTCCACCGTTGTTGTGGATTATGTCTGTAATTTCTTTGATTCCCTCTTCGTAAACACCGTGTGTAGATGGGTAAGTGACCATCAAACCGGCCAATTCGCCAGCCAATTGCGTAGCAACAGCGCGTAACTCATCTATATTAATGTTTCCGTTTTCATCGCAACTTGTAACAACCACTTCGAAACCAGCCATAACAGCCGATGCTGGGTTTGTTCCGTGTGCAGACGAAGGAATAATCATTTTCTTACGCTGAAAATCGCCTCGGCTTTCGTGGTACGCTTTAATAACCATTAAACCAGCATATTCACCTTGTGCACCCGAATTTGGCTGTAAACTCATAGCAGCAAAACCAGTAGATTCGCATAAATCTTTTTCCAATTCGCGGAACATTGCGTGGTAACCAGCAGCTTGCTCAACCGGTGCAAAAGGATGCATGTTTGCGAAATCTGGATTAGTGATTGGGATAAGTTCCGAAGCAGCATTTAATTTCATGGTACAAGATCCCAAAGGAATCATAGAGTGAACCAATGAAATATCTTTATTTTCCAAACGCTTCAAGTAACGCATCATTTTTGACTCTGAATGGTGTGAATTGAATGTTGGGTGAGTTAAAATTTGTTCAGATCGAGCGACTGTGTTTGTTAAACTGTATGCTTTATCAGCAGAAATTTCAGATTTTGCTCCAAATATTTCGAGTATAGTTTGCACGTCTGCCAATGTGTGTGGCTCTCCAAAAGAGATGCTCAATTCACTTTCGTTCACAATACGGAAATTCATTTCTTTTGCTTCCGCTTTTGCTTTAATTTCTGAAGTATTTAAGCCTTTAATCCAAATTGTATCGAAGAAAGGAGTTTCATTAACTGATATTCCAGCAGCTTTTAAGCCAGCCGCAGTTTTTGAAGCTAAACTGTGGCAATGTTCTGCAATTGAACGTATTCCGTCTGGTCCGTGGTAAACAGCATACATGGAAGCCATTACTGCCAATAATGCTTGGGCAGTACAAATATTTGAGGTTGCTTTGTCGCGTTTAATGTGTTGCTCGCGTGTTTGCAAAGCCATGCGCAAGGCAGTATTGTTGTCTGCATCAACAGAAACACCAATAATTCTACCTGGCATGTTGCGTTTGTATTCGTCTTTTGCAGCGAAGAATGCAGCGTGTGGTCCGCCATAACCCATCGGAACACCAAAGCGTTGTGAAGTTCCTAAAACCACGTCAGCACCAAGCGAACCTGGAGATTGCAATAAAACTAAAGAAAGAATATCTGCTGCAACAGCAGTGCGTAAACCTGAATTTTTAACTAAAAAGTCTTTTAAATCTATAATTGCACCTTTGTCTGTTGTGTATTGAATTAAAGCTCCGAAATAACTTCCGTCGTTTACAAAAGTTGCTTCGTCTCCTTGAACCAGTTCAATTCCTAAGTTAGCTGCTCTTCCTGAAACAACTTCGTATGTCTGTGGAAATACATTTTGTGAAACAAAGAATTTTATTACGTTATCTTTCGACTCTTGGCGAGAACGCGAATTCCAAAACATAAGCATTGCTTCGGCTGCTGCAGTTGCCTCGTCAAGTAAAGAGGCATTAGCGATTTCCATTCCAGTTAAATCCAAAATCATTGTTTGGAAGTTTAACAATGCTTCTAATCTACCTTGCGAAATTTCTGCCTGATAGGGCGTATATGCTGTATACCATCCTGGATTTTCCAAAACGTTGCGTAAAATTACAGACGGAACGATTGTTTCACTGTAACCCAAGCCAATAAACGATTTAAAAACTTTGTTCAGTTTACCGAGTTCAGAAATGTGCTGCAGGTATTCCTGTTCGCTGAGTGCGTTGTCAATTTTCAACTCACCCGAAAGGCGAATATGAGGAGGTATAGTTTTGTTGATTAATTCTTCAACGGAAGAAACACCAATTGCCTGAAGCATAGTTGTTTTTTCCTTAGCATTCGGTCCGATGTGACGGTTTGAAAAAGCACTCATATGACGTATAAAATTTGAGAGTACAAATATACAAAGTGTGTTGCAATTTTGTGACTCAATGCAATGAATAAAATTTGTTTACTATTTATAGATTTGAAAATATTAATTATAACAAAATTGATTTAGGAAAAGTTTTGTTAAACGGATTATTTAGTACCGAATTAGATTAAAAAAGCAGATAAAACAGCTATTAGTCGCAACTTTCTTTTCTTTTCAACATCTCAGGGCCACCCATTTGTTCAAACGCAGCACATTTTTGATTCTTCGTTTTTCGGAGTTTCAGAATTGAAGTTTCGTCTTTTTTAGAAGGAATTTTGTTTAAAATTTCTGCCGATTTTTTATTTAATTCATTACCAGCTGAAATACAATCGCAAATTTTATCTGGCTCGGAACAAGAAGAGAGTATGCAAATAGAAAAGAAAATTAAAATATGTTTCATTGTGCGCTAATTTTTCACAAAGATACTCTTACTTACCTTATTTTTGTGTCTATTAAATGAAAGAAATGATTTCAAAACTTCCGAATGTTGGCACAACCATTTTTACGACCATGTCTAAAATGGCAAATGATTATGCTGCTATTAACTTGTCGCAAGGATTTCCAAATTTCCCCGTTGATGAAAACTTAACGGAATTGTTGGCAAAAAACAGTCGAGATTCTGTGCATCAATATACACCAATGGCAGGTTTGCCATTATTGTTAGACGGAATTGCTGGATTAGTTGAAAGCATTTACAAACGAAATGTAAATCCAGCAACAGAATTGTTAGTTACTGCCGGGGCAACGCAAGGAATTTTCACCACCATTCAAGCACTGGTTCATTTTGGAGATGAAGTACTAATTTTAGACCCATCCTATGATTGTTACGGGCCAGCAGTATCGCTTGCCGGGGGAAAACCCGTTCATGTTAACATGCGTGAGGATTTTACCATCAATTGGGAACAAATAAGCGCCGTTTTAACTCAAAAAACCCGCCTATTGATTGTTAACAATCCGCACAATCCATCTGGAAAATTAATGACCAAAGCAGATTTTAATCAGCTCATTCAAGTAATGGAAGACCATCCGAATCTCTTATTGATCTCAGACGAAGTGTATGAATTTATTACTTTTGAGAATCCACACTATTCAGCACATCACAACGAAACACTTCGAAAAAGAGCCGTAATTGTTTCTTCTTTTGGAAAAACATTTCATATAACAGGTTGGAAAACAGGATACTTAATTGCACCAGAAGCGCTAATGAATGAAATTAAAAAAGTGCACCAATTTTTAGTTTTTTCAGTAAATAGTGTAGCACAAAAAACGCTTGCAGATTACATACAAACTACAGATGTGAAAACATTGGGAAGTTTTTACCAAACAAAACGAGATACTTTTCGCGAACTCTTAAAAGCAAGTAAATTTGAACTGCTTGCAAGTGAAGGAACTTATTTTCAAACAGCACGCTACTCCAACATTTCAGATTTACCAGATCTGCAGTTTTGTGAATGGCTAGTTCGCGAAATTGGAGTTGCAGCAATTCCATTATCTCCGTTTTTTGAAAACAAAACAGATTATAAAACCATTCGCTTTTGTTTTGCAAAAACAGATGAAACGCTTCAATTAGCAGCAGACCGATTATGCAAGATTTAAAAATAACACTCGTTCAAGCGAACCAGATTTGGGAAGATAAACAAGCAAATTTCGGTAATTACGAAAGATTGTTTTTAGAAATTAAAAACACAGATATTATTGTTCTTCCCGAAATGTTTCATACCGGATTTTCAATGGAGGTTGAAAAATTAGCTGAATCTATGGAGAGCAGTGAGGGCTTAATTTGGTTACAAAAAAATGCAGCTCAAAAAAATGCAGCAATTTATACCAGCTTGATTATAGAAGATCAAGGAAAGTTCTTTAACAGAGGCGTTTTTGTTTTTCCTAATGGCGAGATAAAAATGTATGACAAACGTAAGCGCTTTGCAATGGCTGGTGAGGATTTAGTTTTTACCGAAGGAAAACTAGAAACTATTGTCGAATATTTAGAATGGAAAATTAATCTTCAAATTTGCTATGATCTGCGTTTCCCAGAAATTGCTCGAAACGCTATCATTGACGGGCAGGCAAACTATGATTTATTGCTTTATGTTGCCAATTGGCCCGAACGAAGAATTCATCATTGGAAAAGTTTGTTGACAGCTCGTGCAATAGAAAACCAAAGTTTTGTTGTAGGAGTTAACAGAGTTGGGGAAGATGGAAAAGGATTAATTTATTCTGGCGACTCACTTTTAATCGATCCTCTGGGAAGTATTAAAACTTCATTTATTCCTCAACAAGAAAAGATTGAAACAATGGAAGTTAAAAGCGGCGAATTAATTTCAATTCGACAAAGGTTGCCCTTCTTAAAGGACGCATAAAACCGATAAAACGAAATTTATACCATTTAACTCAAAAAATTGGGTATTTTTTATTCTTTGTTTTACTTTTATACAAAACTTAGATAAATGAATAAAAAACTTACACTAATTAGCGCCCTCTCTTTTGCAGGCTTCGCTATGGCACAAGTTCCGCAAGCATCTTTTATGACGCAAAAAATGGAGCTGGCTAAAACCATTGTTGAAAGCAAAGAAGTTGTTGGAACAGAAAAAGCTCCAGGAGACATTCTTTGGGCAAATAATTTTTCTAGCGCATCTAACTGGACAATCACAAATGTTTTGGGTTCAAATGCGGCAAACTTCGGTTGGCAATTAGGAACAGCTCCAAATCAAATTACAACTTGGGCCTTTCCAAGTAACACAGGAAATTTTACTGGTGGTGGTGGTTATGCTGGTTGTGAAAACGGGAATCCACAAACGCCAACTCACGACACTGATGCTGAATGGATTTTAACATACGATTCTGTTTTTAATTTTCCAGGAGTGGCAAACGTATTGTTTGAATTTCAACAATATGGAGCGCGTTTTACAGACAAGCAAGCGCTAGAAGTTTCTACAGATCTTGGTGTAACATGGGTTGAAGTGGGTTCAAATGACGATATCACAGCGTTGACAGCTAACGGTGGTGCAGCATATACAAATCCAACAAATCGTTCATACAATGTTTCGCAAGCTTTAAATGGGGCTCCTGCATTAAATTTAATGTTTCGTTTCAGAGTATATTGGGCTGCTTCAGTTCCGGCCGGAAACAAAGGCATTATGTATGGTTGGTTTGTTGACAACGTTAAATTCGTAGAAGGTGTTGCTAATGATATAAAATTAAAAGAAGCACAACATTTAACGGGAGCTAATTTTTGGCAATACACAAAAATTCCTGCTTCACAAGCGCCAACAGCAGATGTTGTGTTTTCAGGAATTATTTCAAATCAAGGGTCAAATGCACAAGATGTTGTTTTAACTGCAACAAATGGTTCTGGTTTGAACCAAAATGCAACGCTAACAATAGCAGGTTTCGCGCAAGATACAATTGATATTTTAACAGGATATAATTTACCTGCAACTTTAGGAACAATTACATATAGTTTTGCTGCCACATCAACTAATAATACTTTATCGAATACTTCTGATGACGTAAAAACTTTACCAATCGAAGTAACAAATGGGGTATTTGCTACAGATAGTTACACTACACCCGCTTTAGCAACAAATTTCTTTACAGCATGGTCATCACAAACAGGTAACCCAGGAATTGGTAATATTTTTGAGATTTTTGTAGATGAAACTGCTTATTCAGTTAAAATTGGAATTGGAAATGTAGCAGCAGCTTCTCAAGCGACTTATTTAGGAAGAGATTTTAAAGGTGTCGTATATGAATTTGATGATGTATCTGGTAATTGGACGCAAATTGCTGAAACAGATTTCCATACCTTAGTTGCAGCAGATTTTGGGAAAATTGTTACAATTTATTTCCAAGCAGGATCAGAACCAACTTTAATAACTGGTAAATCTTACTTAGTTATGGCAGAATCTTTTGACACACAAGAAGCACCAGTTGCTTTGGTTGGGTCACAGCCATCTGGACAAACTCGTGGAAAAAATGGACCGGCTCAAACGAATTTTATTTCGTTAGCTTCAAGTCCAGGTTCATCAACAGTTTCTGCACCAGTTGTTCGTTTAAGTTTCTTAGATGATGCAAGCCTAACTGAAACAACTCTTTCAGCATTGAGCACTTACCCAAATCCAACTTCTGGATCGGTAAAAGTATCTTTTGATTTAAAAACAGCTTCAAATGTATCTATTAATGTTCGCGATTTAACAGGTCGTTCGGTTCTTGCTACAACAGCATCAGAAATGAATGTTGGTTCACAAGAAATGAACATCGATTTGAACGCTTTTGAAGCAGGAGTTTATGTTCTTGAAATTCAAGCAGGTGCTAACAAGATTACAAAACAAATTGTAAAAAAATAATTCGATTTAATTTATTGCTAAAAGGCTTCTCATTTTGGGAAGCCTTTTTACATTTGTGAAAACTATTTTTTTGATTCTATACCGTATAACCAAAGCTAGCGCAGCATAATACCAACTTATTTATAAAATTTAAAACAAAAATGGTATTACTTTCTCTTTTCGGTATTTGCTTTCTTTCAGCAACCATTGTTCCCTTTCCTTCGGAAGTGGCATTTTTGTATTGTTTGAAATTAAAAGAGAATGCGTTTGCAGTTATTTGCATTGCGTCTATTGGAAATAGTTTGGGAGGTTCAACAAATTACTTTTTGGGAAAATTCGGGCGTGCAAAAATTGCGAAAAAGAAAAGTCCAAAAAGCGAAGAATTGATTAAAAAATTTGGAACTTACGCTGCATTTTTTTCCTTTATTCCCTTTGTTGGAGATCCGCTAATGATTGCTTTGGGGTTTTACAAAACACCACTATTCTTCACATTTTTTTTGATGACTTTGGGTAAAACACTTCGCTTTGTTTTTATCTATTACAGCGCTAGTTTCTTAATCAACTAATTAATTTTTCGCGCAATTTCGAGTGCTAATTTTCGCGCTTGTTCATCTACCGAAACATAATCTTCATATGCAGGTTTTTGAACAAATGCACACGAGTTCATTACTTCGCCATTGATGAAGGAGATATCTAAAAACCCAATTTTTTCTTCTAAAAACAATTGAACTGAAACCTCATTTGCTGCATTTAAAGCACAGGCCGAAGTTCCTCCTTTTTCCATTGCTGCGTAGGCCAAACTTAAATTGGTAAAAGTTTCGCGATCTGCTGGTTCGAATGTTAAATTTGGGTAATCCATGAAATTAAACCGCGGAAAATTAGTAGTAAAACGCTCCGGATAAGTTAATGCGAATTGAATGGGCAATTTCATGTCGGGCAAACCCATTTGCGCCTTCATACTTCCGTCTGTAAATTGAACCAAGGAATGCACAATTGATTGAGGATGAACAATTACATCAATTTGTTCGGGTTTTAGGTTGAACAACCATTTTGCTTCAATTACCTCCAAACCTTTGTTCATTAGACTAGCAGAATCTATTGTGATTTTAGCGCCCATTGTCCAATTTGGGTGTTTCAAAGCTTGCGCACGTGTAACCGATTCTAATTGTTCGCGCTTCCAACCTCTAAACGGTCCGCCCGAAGCAGTTAAATATATTTTTTCAATAGGGTTGTGAAATTCGCCAACCAAACACTGAAAAATTGCTGAATGTTCTGAATCTACTGGATAAATATTTACACCTTTTCGCTTAGCTGCCTCGGTTACAATGTCTCCCGCAACAACCAGTGTTTCTTTGTTAGCTAAAGCAATATCTTTTCCTGCTTCAATTGCCGCAAGTGTTGGTTTTAAACCAGCATAGCCAACCAATGCAGTTAGCACAACATGCACGTTTTCATTTTCTACAACTTGCGAAAGTGCGCTTGCACCTGCATATACATGTATGTCATGATTTGACAAGGCATCTTTTACAAATGCATATTTCGATTCATCGCCAATTACCACCACATTTGGTTCAAATTTTTTTGCCTGTTCGATCAATAAATCTGCATTAGATTGAGCTGTAATTACTTGTAAATCAAAATAATCCGGGTAAGCTTCAATTACATCTAATGCTTGTGTTCCGATTGAACCTGTAGAACCTAAAATTGCGACACCTTTTTTTTCTTGCATGCATCAAAGTTACGGATTTCATGCAATTAGACCTTCGTTATTGGGAAGATTGTTTATTGAATGAATGTCAATTTTTGCTCAAAGAAATCGCCAACCAAGGGAACGGGTTTTTCTTCTTCGTTAGACGCATTAATTATTCCCAAAATCCAGAGAACAAAAACACCAATTGAACCCAAATTAAAAAGTAAACTAATAAACGGAGCTACAAAAACGAAAAACATGGAAAGAATTGCAAGTCCAACGCCTAAAATTCCCAATCCTAAAGCTTGTCTTAAATGAAAGCGTTCCAATGTTGATTTGTCTGTTTTCCCGTTGTATATTACGTATGAGATTACCCATCCGATAATTGTTATGTAGCTAACAATTGATAAAATTTTTTTGTCCATGTTATTAAAGATTAGTTAGTTCCAAAAATAACCTTTTTTTCAAGTTAGTGCACAAAAAATAAATAAATTTGCAAAATGAAATACCGCATACTCACCAACGAAGAACTGCTGCTTTTGGAACAAGATTTTGTTTCATTCTTAATTGTGAATGGAGTGGAGGGTGATTTATGGACGAAAATAAATCAGGAAGAACCCAACAAAGCAATTGAATTGGTTGAATTGTTTTCAGAGACTGTTTTGCAAAGAGTGTATGAAAAAATCTTTTACCTAGAAAATCGCTCTGCAGATTCGTGTATGGTTTTTTATGTTGGCACAACAGAAATAGAACTGATGGTGATTTCTAAAAAGCCCAAATCAAAGCTAGACTTATCTACACCAGAATCGATTCACGCAGCTTTGATTCATTCAACCGGGGAACTTGATTTCTTCACAAGCAAAAAATCCTTATCAAAATCGCGCGAAGAAGAAGTGCACGACTTAATTACTTCAGCTTGTGTTTTATCTGATAAAGCTTTCTGGAAAAGTTTGAAAGAAGCCTTTGCGAAACAATAGTTTGAAAAACCAACCGTTTAGTTGAATATGAGCATTAATAAATCAATTCTACTATTTCTTACCTGCGTTTCATTTCAGCTAGTTGCACAAAAGCGTGTTTCCTTTGAAGTTTCGAGTCGCATCTCAAATTTATCTTGTGCAGTTCATTACCAAAAAGTTTTTCGCTCACACTTTCTATTTGGAGGCGGAATTTTGTTTGGTGGAAAAATGCGTGGATTCACGCCAATTGATGCTACGTATGACGAACTTTTGAATAAATCACCTTTTCCTGAATTAAATAAATTGTATTTTGAAGACACAAACACCTTTGAATTGATTAATTATTCTACACGTTCAAGGAGCTTGAGTTTAACATTGAATACAGGGTTTTTTCATAATTTCGGACAAGTTCATGGTCTTCGTTTCAACGCTAATTTTAGAGTTGGATTAGCAGATGCAGTTGTGCAAATTGGCTACAGGAATCTAAAATCTAATGATCATGTCTTAAGAGGAGATGTTAAACGGGTTAATATATTTGCGCTTTCCCCTGAAATTTATCATACGATTAGACAATCATCAAAACTTACTTTTTTTTATGGACTTAAGGTTCCCTATTTCATGAATTTAACTCCCGAAAAACACAAGCCTCAATTTTCAAGTGATGCGTATTACAAATTCAAGCCTGAATTGGTAGCTGGTATTTCGTATGCATTTGGGAAGTGTGATTAACTCACAATTCTATCCGCTTCGGAACCCAACCCAAATCGCGGTCTTCTTTCAAAGAGGTGCCAGTTTGACTGTTATTTCGCGGGGTCGAAATTGTTAAATTATTGAGTTCATTTCCATTGCTAGCGGGCACTTTCTCCACTATTCGAACTGTATCTGTTTTGTAAATGAATTTCGTTTCCGTTATATCTTTTGTTAAGTAAAGGGTATCCGTTTTTTGAACAATTAATGTGTCAATGATGGTTTTCACCTTTGCAGAATTATCATTAGCGAACGTTTCTGTTTTTGGATAAAGCAACACAAAGCCCAGAACCAAACAAGCAGCACCTATTAAAACTTGCCAAAGTGGAACTACGATTCTCTTTTTCACTTCTTTGAGTTGTAAAGGCAGCGCGGTTTGTGTTGGCGAATTCAAATCATACAATCCAGAGATGACCCTGTTTTGTGCAGTGTATTCTTCTTCAGAAAGATGTGCAAGCACGATTTTTTTTTCTTCAGTTGTCAATTCATCGAAGGTCTTTACTTCTAGTAAATCAATTAGTTTCTCTTCCATTTCACATTAATTTAAATACATTCTGTTGAAAACTCGGGTCGAATTCTTTCAAGTCTTCAGTTAATTTTTTTGTTGCATAGAACAAGCGTGATTTTACTGTTCCGAGCGATATATCCACTATTTCTGCAATTTCATTCAGTGAAAACTCCTCTAAATAACGCAGAACAAGAACAGTTTTGTGAACCAACTCCATTGAGTTCAAACTGTTTTGCAAAGAAGCTAAGAAATAGGATTTATCTGTTCTGTTGTTCGTGAAAGTTGTTCCACTGTGAAGATCTGTTTCAAAGGCGATTGTTTTGCCAAATGAACGAAATTCTGTTTTACACATATTAGAGGCAACTGTAAAAATCCAAGTATAGAATTTTCGATTGGGGTCATACAAATGTTTTTTCTCGATAAGTTTCAGAAAGAGTTCCTGCACAAAATCTTGAGCTAAACTTTCATCACGGTTCAGCATTTTAAAAAAATAACCCAGCAATTTTGAACTATACCTTCGGTGAATTTCAGTTAATGCAGCGTGCGAATGATGGTCCTGAACTAGAACCATCAACGCTTCGTCGCTTTGTGTACGTAAATGATGTTTAACCACTTAAGCTTCTTAAAATTCGATTATTTCCATTACCACTCGAAAACCAATTCCGGGATCAGCACCTGTGTATGTTTGCGTTTTATCGAAGGTGCAATCATCGTATAAATTATACCAAGAACCCCCCATTGCAGCTCCTTTTACATTAATCATTTCTGATACATTTCCTAACGAATTGTAAAAACCAAGATTGTTCGGATTGTAAGAACGTACACTAACTGAAAGAAATCCGCCATCTTCAAAGAAACTAGTTGGTGTTGGTTTAATGTTTGCCAAATAACATCCCGTATGATTTTTGATGTTCCCCCCAGGGAATGGATTCAATTCTGATGGTTTACCAGCAGTTGCCATTTCCAACCATTCAGCTTTTGTAGGTAAACGGAAAACCACTTTTTTGTAAGAACGTTTCTTTAGTAGGTTGTATTGTTGCGTCATCCAGATGCAATAAGCTGTTGCTCCTTCATAAGAAATATTTACAATCGGATAATTTACATAAGCTGGATGCCAAGCATACAAATTAGTCATTGGATCATGAACAGAGTATGTAAATTTTTTCTCCCATTGCGTTGAATCGTATAGCGCAACTTTAAACGCATTGTCCATTTTATTCTCTTTCAAGTACGTCAAGTATTGTCCGTATTCATGGTTGGTTACTTCTGCTTCTTGCATGAAAATTTTGTCTTTAACTCGTAAGTATGATTTTTCTATACGTTTGGCATTGAAATCAGCACTTGAAATCAGTTTCATTTCATCACTATTCAAGCATTTATTTACTTGTTCATCTTGTTGACATTTTGACCCCAAATCTTCTAGTAATGGTTTAATTTCATCCATTTCCGCCAAGTTACCATTCGTTTTATAGTATGTGTAAAGCTTCAGCAAGGATGGTAAATACATGCAATTAAAATCTATTTCTTTGTTTTGAAATTGATGATAAGCAAAGCTTTCTTTCAGGTGATCTAACAAGTAGACAGTTTCGTAATTTTTTAAAATTAACTTTTGGTTATCTATTGGTGTTTTACTGTATTTGTAAGCCAAACCTGTTAAATATAAGTTTTCAGAATAATTGTGTTCAAACTGAAGATAGGCGGAAGTACTAATATAGACTGGATTTTTTGAATCTAAAATAGAGTTTATTGCTTTATCTAAAAGATCAAGTTGTTCTTTTTCAGTTTTAGCGTCAAAAGCTTTAATTGAAGGATCAAATGTTACTTTACCTTTGAATAAATTATTGCGGTAATCATCAAACATACACATGCTGTAATTGATGATCGTTACATCTGTTCTATGATTTTTTGCCACTTGAGTAATCCAAAGCGCGTAAGTGTCCATGTCACCCATTGTGAAAACAATTGCATTTGGTTCCAATTCACTCAGTAAATTATATGCCCAATTGATCAATCCAGCTGGAAGTTCGTTTGCTTCATACATTTTCTTTGCGTAGTATTCTTTTTTTGCTTGATTTCCTTTTGTTTCATAATGAATCAACAAGGCATCATAAATTCGTGGGTCGTTATTGTTATTCAATTCTTCAGCCGCAAGCACTTCTTTTTCGTTATTGAATAATCCAAATTCATCGCTTGCAATTAAATTGTATGCAAAGCTGTTCTCAATTTTTTGTTTTGCTTTTTCAAGGATGGTTTTGCGCTGCGCCATGAAAAAGTTGTACTTCAATGAATCTGAACTTTCGTAATTTGGCCTTGAAACAATAGAAGCTCCTCTTGCGGCAAAATACGAATTAATCCAAGCCTCCTCGTTTAACTCATTTTTTTCAATTTCTTTTTGCCAGAGGCCAAATTGGTTTTCATAATAACTCAATTCATTCCATTCTTTTGCAACACTTACAATTTGATCTAGTTTTTGAGCTTGTGTAGAAAATGAAATTCCCAAGACAAGCAATGCAATTATTCTTTTCATATTAATTTTTTAAAAAACTCAAGGCCCTGAAGTTTGGTTTCTATTAAGACTACTCAAGCAGAAGAATAAAGTTCACCAGAAATTAAAATAAAAGTAATTAAAAGTTAAAAACTGTAACTAGAATTGGAAAACTGTTGAATTAATTTTTGACACTGAACGAAGGGTTAGCTCACTAACTGCTTTACAAAACGTATTTTTGTGAAAAAACACGGGACGGAGAACTTTCTTCGCCCCTTTTTGTCATTTATTGAAAGAAAGACATGGAATTAACAGCGTTTCTAAAAAAAATAAAAGAAGTCAAAGGAATTGACACCGTTGCAAGCGCTTTGCAAGAAGCCACAACCCGCATTCACGTGAAGGGAACAATTGGGTCTTCTAAAACAATTCTCTCTTCATCTATTGCTGAACAAGTTCCGGGGAACCACTTATTTTTATTGGAAGACAAAGAATCAGCGGCTTATTTCCTAAACGATTTAGAACAATTATATCCTGAAAACAAACACATATTATTTTATCCAGCTTCGTATCGAACGCCTTATCAATCTGAAGAAACAGATAACGCAAATGTAGTTGCACGTGCGGAAGTTTTAGAGAAAATTAATTCAGGGAAAAACATCTGGGTTATCACTTATCCGCATGCACTTTTCGAACGAGTTCCAACGCAAAAGAATTTAACAAAAAACACGATGCGTGTTGAAAAAGGCAAAACATATTCCATCGATTTTTTCAACGAATTGTTACTTGAATACGGTTTTGATCGGGTGGATTTTGTTTATGAGCCAGGTCAGTTCTCCATTCGTGGTGGAATTGTTGACATTTTTTCATTTTCGAACGACGAACCATTTCGCGTAGAATTTTTCGGCGATGAGGTAGATTCAATCCGAACTTTCGACCCAGTTTCCCAGCTTTCAATTAAACAACATGTTTTCTTTTCCATAATTCCCAATGTGCAAAAGCAAATTATTCTGAATGGAAATGGAAGTTTTTTAGAATTTATCGGTAAAAACACCACTATTTGGCTTGCATCGAATGATTTAGTTGATGCTGCACTCGACAAAGAATACGAAAAAGCAGTAAAGATTTACGATAAACTTCCGCAAAACACTATAAAACACACACTTCCGAGCGATTTATACATGCATCCTTCTGATTGGAAAAAACAAGTTGAATTGCATTCTATCATTGAATTCGGACCCGAGTATCATTTCAAGGCAAAGCAAGAAGTTCATTTTCAGGTTAAAGAACAACCTGCTTTCAACAAAGATTTTGAATTGCTGCGACAAGATTTAATTCAACGGAAAAAGGCAGGATCAGAAAATTTAATTTTCTCGAATCAACCACAACAAATTGAGCGCTTGTTTCAGATTTTTGAAGACATTGGAGGTGAAGCAGAATTTTCTCCAATGAACTTAGCGCTTCACGAAGGTTTTATTCTGCCTGAATTGAAATTGGTTTGTTATACTGATCATCAAATTTTTGAGCGCTACCATCGGTTTAAACTGAAGGAAGGTTTCCGTCAGGCAAAACAAGCACTCACGCTTAAAGAAATTTACAATTTACAAAAGGGCGATTATGTGACGCATATTGACCATGGAGTTGGACAATTCTCCGGACTTCAGACTATTGATGTGAACGGAAAACAACAAGAGGCAATACGACTTGCCTATAAGGATGGAGATGTTTTATATGTTTCCATTCATTCGTTACATAGAATCTCAAAATTTACTGGCAAAGATGGCGCGGCTCCAAAAATGAATAAATTAGGAACGCAAACCTGGGCAACTCTTAAACAAAAAACCAAGAAAAAAATCAAGGAATTGGCCTTCGATTTGATAGAATTGTATGCCAAACGAAAAGCGCAAAAAGGCTTTGCGTTTATGCCCGACACTTATTTGCAAAACGAATTAGAAGCATCGTTCATGTATGAAGACACGCCCGATCAAGTTAAAGCAACCATGGCGATTAAGGTAGACATGGAGAAAGAAACGCCTATGGATCGCCTAATTTGTGGTGACGTGGGTTTTGGTAAA